>DGFC01000039.1:2846-35414 GCA_002391465.1 Firmicutes bacterium UBA3910
GTTGTGGAAGGTATGCAGTTTGACCGTGGTTATGTCTCCCATTACATGGTTACTGACCAGGAGCGCATGGAAGCTGTCCTGGATGAACCCTATATTCTAATCACTGATCGCAAGATCAGCGCCATTGCAGACATTCTCCCCATCCTGGAGAAAACAATGCAGGTTGGCAAACCCCTTGTAATTATTGCAGAAGATGTTGAAGCTGAAGCTTTGGCAACTCTGGTACTTAACAAATTGAGGGGTACTCTCAATGTTGTGGCTGTTAAGGCTCCTGGCTTTGGCGATCGTCGCAAGGCTATGCTCGAAGACATTGCTGTCGTAACCGGTGGTCAAGTAGTCAGTGAAGAGATGGGCCTCAAGTTGGAGAACACCACCCTTGAGATGCTCGGTCAAGCCCGTCAGGTCCTGGTTACCAAAGAGGACACCACCATCGTGGACGGCAGAGGCAGCGCTGAAGCCATCTCCGGCCGCGTACAGCAGATCCGTGCCGAGATCGAAGAGAGCACCTCTGATTACGACAGGGAGAAACTGCAGGAGCGCCTGGCAAAACTGGCAGGCGGCGTAGCAGTAATCCAAGTTGGTGCCGCAACCGAAACCGAACTGAAAGAGAAGAAACACCGCATTGAGGACGCCCTGTCCGCAACCCGTGCAGCAGTTGAGGAAGGTATCGTAGCTGGCGGCGGAACGATGCTCGTGGATGCCATCGGCGTACTCGAAGGTATCGATGTGAACGGCGATGAAGGTACAGGCATCGCTATCGTACGCAGGGCCCTGGAAGCACCTCTCAAGATGATCGCAACCAATGCTGGCCTGGAAGGGGCCATCGTGGTTGAGAAAGTCAAGAACTCGCCCAAGGGTGTTGGCTTCGACGTTCTGAGCGAAGAGTACGTAGACATGGTAGAAAAGGGTATTATCGACCCGGCCATGGTTACCAGAAGTGCTCTCCAGAACGCAGCCTCCATCGGTGCAATGCTCCTGACAACCGAGTGCTTGGTTGTTGACAAGCCGGAAGAGGAACAGATGCCAAACCCAGGTATGGGCGGTATGGGCGGCATGATGTAACAGAAACAAAATTGGTCTTTGACCCCGCGAAAGCGGGGTCTTTTTAACTTAACACCTGATTTACAAGGATTCGGCCGACTGGGTGGAGAAGGTAATTGCTGAATAATACTAAGAATTGGCGGGTGGGATCGCTGTGCAGGTGAAAGTGCTGATCAGTGCGGAGGAGATCAAGAAGCGAGTTCGGGAGATGGGAGAAGAGATCAGCCGTGATTACGCTGACAAGGAACTGGTGGTTGTGGGCATACTAAAGGGTGCCTTTATGTTTATGAGCGACCTAGTCCGGGAGATTTTAGTTCCCCTGGAAGTGGATTTTATGGCCACCTCGAGCTATGGGCATGCAACTAAAACATCTGGGGTGGTACGTCTTTTGAAAGACCTCGATACGCCCATTGAAGGTAGACATATTCTCATCGTGGAAGACATTGTCGACTCTGGCCTAACCCTTGCCTATCTGACCCAGCTGCTGCAGCCCCGCAAACCGGCCAGTATCAAAACCGCTGTGCTTTTGGACAAACCTGAGCGCAGGCGAAACGAATTTGAACCGGATTATGTTGGGTTTACCATTCCCGATGAATTTGTTATCGGTTATGGCTTAGACTACAACAACAAATTCCGGGAGCTGCCCTACGTAGGCTATGTGAGCGGCTAGACTTTCATGGCCGAGACGGGAGGTTTTGCTTTGGAGTGTGTTTTTATAGTAGGTATGGAGCTTACCCGCGCCCAGCAGGTGGCTAAAGAAGTCCGGACAGCTGGTGTATTAAGCGAGATAGTGGCTGTAAAGGCTCTAGCGGAAGGGATAGAAGTACGCGAGCCCAAGGGGATCATTGCCGGGGATGGCCTCCCTGATGGTGTCGGGCTAGACCAGATTCCCCTGTGGCGGTTAGACGAAGTCCCTTTTCCCCCGGCCCAGTTAGAAAGCTTTCTGACTGAATGCGGTTGCGGCCGTACTTGGAATATGGAGAATTATCTAGAGGTGGCCCTACAGCAGGTGCGCAGACAGGTGGGGAGCGGCCGTGCCATATGCGGGCTAAGCGGCGGAGTGGATTCGGCCGTTGCGGCAGCGTTAGTGCACAAGGCGATTGGCTCTAATCTCACCTGTATTTACGTAGATCACGGCCTGATGCGTGCCGGGGAGAGTGAACAGGTAGTTCGGGTGTTCCGGCAGGAGCTTGGCATTCCCTTAGTCCATGTTCAAGCCCAGGACCGCTTTCTAGCCAAATTGGCGGGAATAGAGGATCCTGAGGAGAAGAGGAAGATAATAGGTACGGAGTTCATCCGGGTGTTTGAGGAAGAGGCGGCCCGGATTGGCGATGCGGCCTATCTGGTCCAGGGTACTCTCTATCCGGATGTAATAGAAAGCGGTGCCCAGGAGTCGGGGGTTTTCATAAAGAGCCATCATAACGTCGGTGGGCTGCCCGAACAGCTCAACTTGGAGCTGGTGGAACCGTTAGATATCCTCTTTAAGGATGAAGTGCGGGTCTTGGCCCAGACATTGGGCCTGCCGGATGAAATCACCTGGCGCCATCCCTTTCCAGGGCCTGGCCTGGCCATAAGGATAATCGGCGAAGTGACCAGGGAAAAACTAGAGATTTTGCGCCAGGCAGATGCCATTGCTATGGAAGAGATCAACCGTGCCGGGCTCTATCGCGAGATTTGGCAGGCGGCAGTTATTCTGACTAACATGCGTACTGTTGGGGTGTATCAAGGGGAGCGGACCTATGAGTATGTGGCTGCCCTGAGATGCGTGAACAGTACGGACGGGATGGAAGCGGATTGGAGCAGGGTTCCCCCTGAGGTCCTGGCTAGGATCAGCCGCCGAGTGTTGGCAGAAGTTAGGGGGATTAACCGGCTTGTCTATGACATTAGTGCTAAACCACCGGCAACCATTGAATGGGAGTAACTGAGGGGGTGGGACTTTGATTAGATATGATGAAAATGGGTTGGTGCCTGCAGTTATTCAAGACACCCAAGGACGGGTGCTCATGGTCGCCTATATGAACGATGAGGCATTCAACAAGACTCTGCAGACAGGCGAAACGTGGTTTTACAGCCGCAGGCGCAAAGAGGTATGGAAAAAGGGTGCTGAGGCAGGTAATGTGCAGAAGGTACGCCGCATAACCGCCGACAGCGACCGTGACGCTGTTCTTATCATTGTGGATCAGTATGGACATGGTGCCTGCGACGATAACAAGGAGGAGTACAGCTCTTTTCACAACCTAATCATGGCAGACGGCCCCGATCCCAGTGACTTGCTGCCTAAGCGGGACACTCTGGGTTGGCTGTACGCAACCATCGAAGATAGGCGGCGGTCGCCCAAGGTAGGCTCGTATACGAACTATCTGATGGAAAACGGGCTGGACAAGATTCTCAAATCCTTTGGCGAAGAAGCGACCGAAGTGGTTATTGCCGGTAAGAATGAACGGAAGGAAGAACTCATCTACGAGGTAAGTGACCTCCTGTATCACCTGTTGGTTCTGCTTGTGTATCGGGAAGTGAGCTTAGACGACATTTGGCGTGAACTTCAGGATCGTTCCAGCACTTCCGGCCGATAAAAAAAGACACCTCTCATTTGTGTGGGAGGTGTCTTTAGTTGCCCGTTATTTGAAGAAGCGATGATTACCGATGGTAATGGTCGGTGTGCGGCTCCAGACCCAGGAGTTGGCACCCACTTTCTTCGGAGCGAAAAAGCCGGTGGCGCCCCGGGATGGATCCCAGCCTGCCAAGGCGTCTGCCACTGCGTTTTTCGCCGTCTCATTGGCCGGGGTTTTGATGGCGCCGTTCAGCACCGGTTCGTATTGGTAATACCTCCTACCTCCGGACACAACTACGTGGTTGATTACCCCAGATAGGGTATCGGGGTAGTCTGGATGGAGCAGGCGGTTCAAAACGGTGGCAGCCACTGCCACTTGGCCCTCATAACTTTCCCCCTTAGCTTCCGCATGTACCAGTCGGGCGAAGAGATCGAGCTCGGCTGAGCTGAAGATCGGAGTGAGCTTAGCGGTTAAGGCCGTCTCTGATTTGCCTACTACCACTTTCTGCTGCCAGGGTTTGTAAAACTGGGTAGAAATCGATAGGGTGTATGTTCCTGGAGCCACGTCTTTGAACTGAAAGCTGCCGTTGGAAATCTGCACACTTTGACCTCCCAGGGATGCTTTACCTTCCCAGAGGGGAAGACCCGACATGGAATCTTCGGCCGTGCCCACGACTGTACCCGATTGAACATTCGCAGGGGGATCCGGCAGGGGATTGTAACACCCGCTGAGAATTAGAGAAATGAGCAGAAGAACTAAAAGAACATGATTGCGCAAAATGATTGCTCCCTTCCTTGCCAGGATTGTAAGTAATTATCTACAGCTGATAATTCTCCCAGACTCAGGTTCTACCTCCTGGGAATGGGTGGAAACGCCCAGCTAAAAAGGGGAATGAGATGGATTATTTGCAGAACTTAAATGAAAACCAGCGTCTGGCGGTTGAAACGGTTTATGGCCCTCTCCTGGTTGTGGCCGGTGCGGGCAGCGGCAAAACAAGGGTTTTGACCACCAGAATTGTACACTTAATTGAAGCACACGAAGTGCCGCCTTGGCAGATCATGGCGGTTACCTTTACTAATAAAGCGGCGGATGAAATGCGGCAGAGGTTGGAGGAAATGGTGGGTCCACGGGCAGCGGAACTTGTGATCGGCACCTTCCATTCCATCTGTGTGCGCATTTTGCGGACAGAAAGCGTCTACAGCGGCTACGGTTCCAACTTCCAAATCTTTGATCAAGCGGACCAGCTGCTGGTGATGAGGGAGTGCCTGAAGGAGCTCGACCTAGATCCGAAACGGCACGATCCAAGGCAGCTTTTGGGCGCTATCAGTCGGGCCAAGGACGAGTTGATTGGCCCCGAGGATTATCCCGTGACCCAGGGCGATTATTGGTCCAGTGTTGTATCCCGGGTATATGAGAAGTATCAGGGGAAACTGCGGGCAGCAAATGCCCTAGACTTTGACGATCTGATTATGGTTACGGTGCAGATGTTCCGCCAGCACAAGCATGTACTGGAAAAATACCAGCGCAGGTTTGCCTATCTGCTGGTGGATGAGTATCAGGACACTAACATGGCCCAATACGTGCTTGTCCATCTTTTGGCTGAACGAAATGGGAATATCTGTGTTGTGGGTGATGAGGACCAGAGTATTTACGCCTTCCGTGGCGCTACAATCCGCAACATTCTAGAGTTTGAAAAGGATTTTCCCGGAGCGCGTATCATTAAACTAGAGGAGAATTACCGGTCCACGCAAGCCATTCTCAATGTGGCCAACTCGGTGATCAAAAACAACACGGAACGGCTCCCCAAAGAGCTGCGTACCAACAAACATGAGGGGGAAAAGGTAGTTCTCTTTCGGGCACCCACAGAGCGGGATGAAGCCCGTTTCATTGCCGAAACGGCCGCTGGTCTCTGCCGGGACGGGCGCTTTGCCTATAAAGACTTCGCCATACTTTATAGGACCCACGCCCTTTCCCGCGTTTTTGAGGAGGAGTTTATGCGGCAGGGGATACCGTACCGCATTATCTCCGGAGTGCGCTTTTACGAACGGAAGGAGATTAAAGACCTTCTGGCTTATCTACAATTAATTGCAAACCCCCAGAACGATTTCGCCCTGCAGCGGATTATCAATGTTCCCAGGCGGGGCATAGGCGATGCCACGTTGGGGCGTTTAGCCCAGTATGGGGAGGAGGCGGGGCTTAGCCTGTATGAGACCCTGTCCCAGCTGGATGGAGTTGTCGGTCTCGGAGCCCGCTTTAGGAACACCCTGGCCGGGTTTAGGGAAATGGTCGACACCTTTCGGAGCCAGGTGGGCCATTTGTCCCTGACTGAACTAACAGAACTGGTCTTACAGGAAAGCGGATATCTTCCCCAACTCGAGGCGCAGGGTGACGAAGATGCGAAGATGCGCATTGAGAATCTGCGGGAATTCCTGTCCGTAACCAAGCAGTTTGAGACTGAGGTGTCCCCCACCGATTTGGCCGCCTTCTTAGAACACGTGGCCTTGATTAGTGACGTGGACAGTTACGATCGGGATGCGGATGCGATAAGCATGATGACGGTACACGCCTCTAAGGGTCTGGAGTTTCCCGTTGTTTTCATAACCGGACTGGAAGAGGGTATTTTCCCCCATTCCCTGTCCCTATTGGATGCGGCTGAGATTGAGGAAGAGCGGCGCTTGGCCTATGTGGGCATGACCAGGGCGGAAGAGCGGCTGTATCTAACGTGCAGTCAGCAGCGGACGCTCTATGGGGCAACGAAAATGAATCCACCCAGCCGTTTTTTGGAGGAAATAGATCCGGAGTATCTGGAGGAATGGGGTTCGTCCAATGCTTCGCTGAATCTAGCCGCCTTTATCCCCCCTGCTCAGCCGAAAGTAAAGGGTGCTGGCGGTCTGTACAAGGTGGGTGACCGGGTGCGCCACGGAGTATGGGGTGAAGGCATGGTTGTTTCGGTTCGCCAGTCAGGCGATGATCAGCAGGTAAGTATCGCCTTTCCTGGCCGGGGCATTAAGACTGTCATTGCTGAGTTGGCTCCTTTGACCAAGATCTAGATGGGAGGAAGAACGGTGGAAAAGATACGGGAAAGAATAGAGCGCCTGCGGGGAGAGATCAGGCTGCACAATTACCGCTACTACGTCTTGGATGATCCCGTTATTTCCGACGCAGAGTACGATCGCTTAATGGCCGAACTGATCGAACTGGAAGCCCAGTATCCCCAGTTCATCACTGCCGATTCCCCAACCCAACGGGTGGGTCATACACCAAGTGCGGGATTTGACACTGTAACCCACGCCCAGCCGCTGTTGAGTTTGGGCAATGCTTTTGCCGAAGCCGATTTGATCGCCTTTCACGAGCGCGTCAAACGCCAGAGTGGGAAGGAACCCAGTTATGTGTGTGAGTTAAAGATAGATGGTCTAGCCGTTTCCCTGGATTATCGGGACGGAGTTTTCGTCCAGGGAGCGACCAGAGGGGATGGAACCCAAGGCGAGGACGTTACATCCAATCTGCGTACCATCCGCTCTCTTCCCCTGCGGCTAAACGAGCCGGTTGATATTAACGTCCGGGGGGAGGTTTACATCAATACCAACGACTTCCTCAAGCTGAATGAACAGCGCCGGGAGGCGGGGGAGAGTCTTTTTGCCAACCCCCGCAATGCGGCGGCAGGTTCCCTGCGGCAGCTGGACTCACGGCTCACTGCAGCCAGACCGCTGGACATTTTCCTCTACGCGGTAGGTTCCGAACTGCCGCAAGGCATAACCACACAGGCTGCTGCCCTGGATTACCTGCTGCGACTTGGTCTCAGGGTCAATCCCAATTACAAAGTCTGTGCTTCCATGGAGGAAGTACTTGAATTTGTCACTTACTGGCAGGAAAAACGGAACACCCTCCCCTACGATATTGATGGGGTAGTGGTGAAAGTGAACGAGCTGTCCATCCAAAGGGAGTTGGGCGCTACGGCTCGCAGTCCCCGCTGGGCAATCGCTTACAAGTTCCCGCCGGAACAGGTTATAACTAAGGTTCTCAATATAACGGTACAGGTTGGCCGTACCGGTACGTTAACCCCCTTGGCTGAATTAGAGCCCGTCTTTGTGGACGGATCCCAGGTCAGTCGGGCCACACTGCATAACGAAGATATTGTCAAAGAGAGGGATATCCGCATCGGTGACTACGTTGTAGTCCAGAAGGCCGGGGATATTATCCCTGAAATTGTGCGCTCCCTGCCCGAGCGGCGTAGCGGGAATGAGGTAACCTTCCAAATGCCAACCGCCTGCCCGGCTTGCGGTAGCACTGTTGTGCGTGTTGAGGGGGAGGCGGCAACACGTTGTGTTAACGCCCAATGCCCTGCTCAGCGTTTGGAGAGACTCATCCACTTTGCCTCCAAAGGCGCCCTTGATATTGACGGTCTGGGCCCTGCCGTTGCCAGCCAGTTGATTGCAGCGGGTTTGGTGAGTACCCCGGTCGATCTCTACAGACTAACCAAGGAAGATTTGCTTAGCCTGGAACGTTTCGGGGAGAAATCGGCGCAGAACCTGCTGGAGGCGATCGAAAAAAGTAAGGAGCAGCCTTTGGCCCGGGTTTTATTCGGTCTTGGCATTCGCTTTGTAGGTGCTGAGGTGGCCCGGGAGATTGGGGCTGCGGTGACTGACTTGGATAAACTGAGTCAGATGACAGAAGAAGAACTGTTGGAAATCCCTTCTGTGGGTGAAAAGATTGCTCGCTCCCTGCGGGATTACTTTACCGACCCTGACAATCTGGAACTGATCAGGGGCCTGAAGGAAGCGGGACTTAAGCTGAGCGGTGAACCCAGTGTGGTAGGGGAAACCTTGGCCGGCCTAACATTTGTGGTAACAGGTAGGTTGGAAGGATTTACCCGGAGGGGAATAGAAGAGCACCTGCGTAGCCTTGGCGCCAATGTGGCGTCCAGTGTGAGTAGGAATACCGATTATGTTCTGGCTGGTGAGGGGGGCGGCTCCAAGCTGACCCGGGCCAGGGAGCTGGGTGTACCGGTTCTATCGCTGGAGGAGCTTGATAAACTAATTGAGGGGAAGGGTGAGCTAGGTGATTGATCGGCAGGAGATAATGCGGATTGCCCGTTTAGCACGGCTGGAGCTCACTGAAGAGGAAATTGAACAGCACAGGAGGGACTTGAACCAATTTCTTGCATCCTGTGCCAAATTGCAGGAAGTGGAAGTGGGTGACACCACAGTGGGCTACACCATCCCCGCGGCCACCCAAACACTGCGGGAGGACGAGTTGACGCCCAGTCTTCCCCAGGCGGAAGTATTGGCAGGGGGTCCCTGCGTAGAAGGCGGATTTTTCCGCGTACCCCGGATAGTGGAGGAAGGCGAATGAGAAAAACTGCCGCGTTGTTGGAAAAGAGACAAATCTCAAGTGAGGAATTGGTCAAACAGTATTTGACCAGGATCGAGGAGGCGGACCCCCAGATTAACGCCTTTATTACCTGCAGTGGGGAAGAAGCGCTAGCCCAGGCCCGGGATGCAGATCGGCGCCGGGCCCGGGGGGAAGCCCTTTCCCCTTGGGATGGTATACCCATTGCTGTGAAAGACAATATCTCCACCATGGGCTTACGTACAACCTGCGCCTCCAAGTTTTTGGCGGAGTATGTTCCCGTCTTTGATGCTGCCGTTGTGGAGAATGTGCGCAAGGCTGGTCTGCCCATTTTGGGCAAAACCAATCTGGATGAGTTCGCCATGGGTTCGTCCTCCGAATACTCCGCCTTTGGCGTGACTAAAAACCCCCACGACCTAGAGCGGGTTGCGGGGGGATCTAGCGGAGGTTCCGCTGCGGCGGTAGCTGCCGGTGAAGCACCGTGGGCCCTGGGTACAGATACAGGCGGTTCCATCCGCCAACCTGCTGCCTTCTGCGGCGTAGTTGGCCTAAAGCCGACGTACGGCCGTGTATCCCGCTATGGGGTAGTTGCACTGGCCCCTTCCCTGGATCAGGTTGGACCGTTGGCGACTTGTGTGGAAGATGCTGCAATTCTGTTTTCCCTCTTAGCCGGCCCCGACCGGCGCGATGCCATTTCCAGTCAATCTAGACCCTTTTCCCTGCCCGAGTGGGACTTGGATTCGGTGCGCGGGCTTAGGGTAGGTGTGCCTAAGGAGTTTTTTGGTTCTGGGCTTAATCCAGAGGTGGAGCAGGCAGTGAACGCCTGTCTAGGGGAGCTTGAGCGCTTAGGGGCGCAGCTGCAGTCCATCTCCCTTTACACGAATGAATACGCCATCGAAACCTATTTGACGATTGTAACGGCGGAGGCGAGTTCGTGCTTGGCTCGCTTTGACGGTGTCCGCTACGGCAGGCGGGTAGAGGCGGCAGACAGCAACACCATGTTTGCCAAAAGCCGTGCGGCAGGTTTTGGTCCGGAGGTAAAGCGCCGCATTATGCTTGGTACATACGTCCTCAGTGCCAAACAATACAAACTCTTTTATGAGCAGGCCCAGAGAGTGCGGGCCTTGATTCAGCAGGATGTGGCCCAGGCGCTGAAACAGGTGGATTTGATTGTGACTCCCACCACGCCCAATACCGCCTTTAAAATCGGAGAAAAACGCAATCCTTTAGAGATGTATCTTTCGGATTTATACACCGCACTTGCGAATTTGAGTGGGATACCAGCCTTGAGCCTACCCTGCGGTAGGGACTCCCGGGGGCTTCCCATTGGTATTCAGTTCATGGGCCGCCATTTTGAAGAAGAACTGCTGTTTCAGGCAGCCTATGCAGTCGAGCAAACGCAGAGGAGGGGAGAAGATGCCTAAGTATGATACTGTGATCGGCTTGGAAATCCATGTTGCCCTGCTCACTAAGAGCAAGCTGTTCTGCGGCTGTTCCACTACCTTTGGCGGTGAACCCAACAGCCAATGCTGTCCGATCTGCTTAGGCCTACCCGGAGCACTACCCAGGCTGAATGAACGGGCGGTGGAGTACGCGATCAAGGCTGGATTGGCTCTGAACTGCACTATTCATGAGATCAGCCGCTTTGATCGGAAAAACTACTACTATCCAGATCTGCCCAAGGCCTACCAGATTACACAGGAGTTCTATCCCCTCTGTACCGATGGCTATTTGGAGTATTTCTATGGTGACAGTCTAGCAAGGACGAAAATCACCCGAATCCATCTGGAGGAAGAGGCGGGCAAACTGATTCACAGCGGTGCGAGCATTATTGACTCGGACTATTCCCTGGTGGACTACAACCGGGCCGGCATACCCCTTATTGAGATTGTCACCGCACCGGATATTCGCAGTCCACAGCAAGCCCGTATCTTTTTGGAACAGCTGAGGTTGCTGCTCAATTATATAGGCGTTTCGGATACTAAGATGGAAGAGGGTTCACTGCGCTGTGATGCCAATATCTCCCTCAAACCGCTGGGAAGTACCCAGTTGGGAACGAGGGTGGAGTTGAAAAACCTCAATTCCTTTAGGGCCTTAGAACGCGCCCTCACCTACGAGGAGAGGCGCCAGGGTGAAATATTGGACAGGGGAGATAAGGTGAACCAGGAAAGCCGCACTTGGGATGAAAGACGCGGCCGCACGCTGCCCATGCGCTCGAAAGCGGATGCTCTCGACTACCGCTTTTTCCCCGAACCCGATTTACCCAGGTTGAAACTGAGGCCGGGCTGGGTGGAGGAGATAAAGTCCACAATTCCCGAACTGCCCATGGAACGGCTCAGTCGCTATGAGAGGGAATACGGTCTTTCCCGCTATGAGGCTACCTTTTTTGTGAACTACCCTGATTTTGGCCAACTTTGCGAGAAACTGGCAGCCATGGGCTGGGAGGGAAGTAGGGCGGCCAACCTTTTGATGGGAGAGTATGCCCGTTTGGCCAGAGAAAAAGGCCACCTGACCCCAGAGCGGCTGGCTGGGCTTCTGGAGATTATTGAGGATGGGCTGATCAGCTCCAATCAAACGGCTGACGTCCTGGAGGAGCTTTTCAATTCGAACCTTTCGGCCCGGGAGATTGTCCTGGAGAAGGGCTGGCAGGTGCTGGCGGATACAGACGAGCTGCAGGCATTGATCGGAGAAGTACTCCAGGGCAATGTTGAGCTGGTGGAGCGGTATCGGGCAGGGGAGACCAAGCTATATGGTTTCTTTGTGGGACAGGTAATGCGGGCAACGGAAGGAAAGGCTGACCCGAAGATTGTGAACGACCTTCTCAGAAAGGAATTAGGGACCTAGCAGGAATATTGTGCCAAAGACGGAATATTTCAGGAGAAGGGTAGGATCAAGGATGGAGAATATTCTATTTTTCTTCGCTGGGTTTCCCGTCTATTCTTACGGTTTTATGCTGGGTCTGGGCTTAGTCTTAGGGACTTATTTGGCACAGCGGGAGGCAAAGCGCAGAGGTATAGGTTCTGACTTCATTTTCCAATTCATTGTTAAGACAGCACTCGTTTTCATTGTTGTGGGCCGCATTGGCTTTGTGTTTTCCGTCCATGGTTGGCGCATGCTGCTCTACCCGTGGGTTTTGTTTTCCGGGTGTCACTTGGATGAAACACGGGGCTTAATGGGGATGAGCATCTACCTCCTTTATTTCCTCGTGCGTCACGTGGAAAACCCCGCGGCTTTCTTAGACGTGCTGGCGGCGCCGGTGGCTCTCATGCAGTCCTTGGCTTATTTGGGTTCCAGTGTCTTGGGGCGGGAAACGAACGTGGCTTGGGGTATTGATTTGGGCGAGTTTTCGCTCCATCCCCTGCCGTTGTATTCTGCTTTTGCTTTTTATGTTCTCTATACCATTTTATGGCGTACTCGGCGCAGCCTGCGCTACGACGGCCAGTTGTTTCTGGGATACCTCACCCTAAGTGCAGCGATTAGACGTTTCTTAATGTCCTTTGAAGAGGTTTTAGGTGAGTCTGCCAACCCTTGGTTGTACACCTTCGCTGCAGTCGTCTTTGGCCTGGCGTGGCTGTATGTGTATCTTCGTTCCCCATTTCCCGATACGCGCCAAAGGCGTTACGCCAGCGACTGGCAGTCTTGGCTGATCTATTTGGCGTCGCTGCTGTTTGTGGGACTGATTATGACTAAATTCTTTTATTGGCGCTTCAGCTAAAGGAAGTAGGGGGGAATAATGAAGGAACGTTTCCAGGTCCAGTTGGAAAGAGACTCTTACCGCCTCACTCCCCAAAGGGAGGCGGTTCTAGATGTGCTGATCGCCCATGCGGACGATCATCTGTCTGCGGAAGAGATTTTTCTCCACACCCGAGAAATCTACCCGGATATCGGTTTGGCAACCGTATACCGCAATCTGGAGCTCTTGGAGAAGCTCGGTATTATCCACCGCTTTGATTATGGTGATGGGCAGAATCGCTACGAGATTCGCCTCACCGAAGAAGGTGAGCATTACCATCATCACTTGATTTGTCGAGAATGCGGTTCCATTGGGGAGTTTAAGAGCGATTTGCTGGAAGAGGTGGAAAAACGCATCGCAGATGACACAGGGTTCAGAGTAACAGATCACTGTCTGCGTTTTTTTGGTATCTGCGCGGACTGCCAGAAACGGCAGAAAGACGCTTGACAAGGAAGAATTTAGGGTGTATGATATTGCCAATATAATCGGCGTAGATGGAGAGTAGTAGATGGGAAACCCTTGCAGAGAGGGGGGCCTGGTGGTGAGAGCCTCCTAAGGAAGTGCCCGTCGAAGTCGCTCCGGAGCTTTTTAGGTGACACGGCCCAGCCGACGTAGCCTAAAACGGTGGTTCCGTTATAACCTTCGAGCTGCTCCCTCCTGTCGGGGGGGAGAATTAAGGTGGTACCGCGAAGGCCCTTCGTCCTTAGAACGAGGGGCCTTTTAGATTTTGTGAGGGGTGAAGGCAATGAGAAAAACCTATGATCCAAAACAAGTAGAAGATAAGTGGTACGCCCATTGGGAAAAAAGCGGATTTTTCCATGCGGACGTTGACCCTGACAAAGAACCCTTTTGCATTGTTATTCCCCCGCCCAATATTACCGGGGAACTGCATATGGGCCATGCCTTGGATAATACCTACCAGGATATTCTCATCCGCTGGAAGCGTATGGACGGCTATAACACCATCTGGATTCCGGGCACGGACCACGCAGGTATAGCCACACAGGTGCGGGTGGAAGAACACATCCGGCAGACGGAAGGGAAAACCAGGCACGATCTGGGCCAGGAGGAGTTCCTGCGGCGTACCTGGGCCTGGCGGGAGAAATACGGCGGCCAAATCCTCTACCAACTGCGGAAACTGGGTGCTTCTTTGGACTGGGAGAGGGAACGCTTTACCATGGATGAAGGCTGCTCTAGGGCGGTGCGGGAAGTATTTGTCCGTCTCTTTAACGAAGGCCTAATCTACCAGGGCCACTACAGCGTGAATTGGTGCCCGAGCTGTGTAACGACTCTTTCAGACATTGAGGTGGAACACGAGCCAACGGCAGGTAAACTGTATAGAATCAAATACCCCCTGGCCGATGGCAGTGGTTACGTGGAAATCGCAACCACAAGGCCGGAGACAATGCTGGGCGATACTGCCTTGGCGGTTAACCCGGACGATGAGAGGTTTACAGACCTCGTAGGCAAAAAGGCGATCGTTCCCTTGGTGAATAGAGAAGTTCCCATTATCGCCGATGCCTATGTTGATCCTGAGTTTGGTACGGGTATCGTGAAAATTACCCCGTCCCACGACCCCAACGACTTCGAGATCGGTCTGCGCCATGATCTGCCCCAGGTTGAGGTGATCGGTCTGGATGCGAAGATGAAAGAAGAGGCGGGGAAATACGCGGGACTGGATCGCTATGAGTGCCGGGATCAGGTTGTCCAGGATCTCAAAGATTTGGGCCTGCTAGTTGAAATCAAGGATCACGAGCATGCCGTTGGACAATGCTACCGTTGCGACACTGTGGTGGAGCCTTTAGTATCTAAGCAGTGGTTTGTGAAAATGAAACCCTTGGCCAAGCGGGCCATTGCAGCGGTAGAAACGGGCGAGATTCGCTTTGTACCGGAAAGGTTCGCCAAACACTATCTCCACTGGATGGAGAACATCCGCGATTGGTGTATATCCCGCCAGCTGTGGTGGGGGCACCGGATTCCTGTCTGGTACTGCGCAGACTGCGGTGAAGTATTTGCCTCGGTAGAAGACGCGAAGACCTGTCCTAAGTGCGGCTCAGACAACATTGAACAAGATCCTGATGTATTGGATACCTGGTTCTCATCCGCCCTGTGGCCCTTTTCTACCCTAGGCTGGCCCGATGAGACACCTGATTTGAAACACTTCTACCCCACATCGGTATTGGTAACGGGCTTCGACATCATTCCCTTCTGGGTTGCCCGCATGATCGTAATGGGTTATCATTTCAGGGGTGAAAAGCCTTTCAGTGACGTGCTGGTACACGGCCTGGTCCGGGATCAATACGGAAGGAAAATGAGTAAATCGCTCCGCAACGGCGTTGACCCGCTGGAAGCGATTGAGGAATACGGTGCAGACGCCCTACGCTTTAATCTTGTAATTGGGGTGGCGCCAGGTAACGACCTCCGGTACATCCCTGAGAAGGTAGAAGCGTACCGCAACTTCGCCAACAAAATCTGGAATGCATCCCGCTTTGCCCTGATGCATCTGGAGGACTTCGATTACCAGCAGGGTGAATTGAGTTCACTGAACCTAGCCACTGCGGATCGTTGGATCCTGAGTCGCTTTGAACACACTGCGAATGAAGTAACCCGCTTTTTGGAGCGCTATGATATTGGTGAAGCAGCGAGGGTTCTCTATGACTTTATCTGGAGCGAACTCTGCGATTGGTATATTGAACTGATCAAACCCCGTCTGTATGGCAGGGAAGATGAAAAGTCACGCTACGCTGCCCAGTACGTCCTGTGGTATGTACTGCGGCAGACGCTGGAGCTGCTCCACCCCTTCATGCCTTTCATCACGGAGGAGGTATGGCAGAACCTGCCCCATGCAGGCGAGACTATTATGCTGGCGCCTTGGCCCAGGCCACAGGGGCTGGCCGATTCCCTGGCAGAAAAGGAAATGGCAACCGTGATGGCGGTCGTAACTGAGATCCGCACTCTCCGGAGCGAGAAAAACGTGGATCCGGGCCGTAAAATCACCGCAATCTGCCAGGCAGAGGCCGAGCAACTCGCCGTTTTGGAGCAGGGCAGGGGAGATATTATGAATCTTGCCGGGTTGGAAAATCTCACTCTGGCAGAACCAGGCGAAACACCGGAACGGGCTGTGAGTGCAGTTGTGGACGGAATCAGCATTTACCTACCCCTGGCTGATATGGTAGACATCGCCGCCGAAATCGAGCGCATTAAAAAGGACCTGGCCAACGCAGAACAGGAGCTCAAGCGGGCCCGGGGTAAATTGGCCAACGACAACTTCGTAAGCAAAGCTCCGGCCCAGGTAGTGGAGAAGGAGAGGGAGAAGGTCAAGACCTATGGCGCCACGGTTGAAAGGCTTAAGGCATTACTTGAGGAGCTAGAGGGGTAGGATATGGCGCTTTTTGGGCACAGAGAACGTTTTGGTAGTCACCTGGGGCTTGAACGGGTTGAACTGGTCTGTCGGGAATTAGGTTCGCCCCAGGCTGACTTGAAGTTTATCCATTTGGCCGGAACAAACGGTAAGGGCTCAACTGCCGCCTTGTTGGCCCAGGTTCTCCAGGAAAGTGGCTTAAAGGTGGGTCTTTTTACCTCGCCCCACCTAGAGAGCTACGAAGAGCGCTTTAAGATCAACGGAGTCCAGGTAGACAAGGAGTTCCTGACCGATATCGTTGAAGAGACCGAGGCAGCCATATCCCGCGTGGAAAAGGAATATCCCCAGCTCGGTGCCGTAACCGAGTTTGAGCTGGCGACCGCTGTGGGTTTGCTCTGCTTTCGGCAAGCAGAAGTGGATATTGTGGTGCTGGAGACCGGTTTGGGCGGCCGTCTAGACGCCACGAATGTTGTTGCACCTGTGTTGAGCGTGATCACTACCATCGGCTTGGACCATACCGACCGTTTAGGTGACAGTGTTGAAGAGATTGCCGCCGAAAAAGGCGGCATCATTAAGGCCGGCGTACCTGTGGTTAGCGGCGTTCAGCCGGGAGCGGCCGAAACTGTGTTGAAAAGAATTGCATCGGAAAAAGGTGCTCCCTGGTATTCAACCTGGGACGTGCCCTGGCAGAAACTGGGCTGGAGTTTGGAGGGAGGATCCCTCTTTTTCCCGGGCTGGGGGAAGATCGAGATTGGCCTGTTGGGAGAGCACCAATTGGAAAACGGGGCAGTTGCCCTGCTTGCCTTGGAACAGCTGTCTGCCCTGGGCTGGCCCATCACCGAGCAGGCAGTCAGGCAGGGTATGAAGGAGGCCAAGTGGCCGGGACGTTTGGAAGTTCTTTCAGCCGAACCCCTGGTGCTGCTCGATGGCAGCCACAATCCGGAGGGCATTGCCGCGCTTACCACCAGCTTGGATCATCTGAGGGACGGGTCTTCCCCTAAGTTTACATTCGTTTTCGGTATGCTGGAGACTAAGGAACTGAAGCTTCTAGACCCACTCGTACCCCTTGCGGAGAGATTTGTCTTCACTGCCGCAGCTGGGGGACGGTTTCCTCCCAAGGATCCCGCAATTATGGTCGAGTACGCCCAAAAGCGGGGCGTTAAGGCCGTAGGTTATTATGAGGCGGCTGACGCCCTGAAGATGGCCCTGCAATCACCACCGGTCTGTATCTGTGGTTCTTTGTATCTTGTGGGGACTATAAAAAGGATTTTGCGCCAGGGATCTGTAATTATTGCCTAGGAGGGATTTGAGGTGAGAGGCAAATCTGGGCTTAATTTCGCTGTAACAGCTGTAACCCTGTTCCTTATCTTTGGTTTCATCGGTTATTTAGGTGGTCAATATGCGGTGCGGACACTTACTTCACAGTTCCGTGCCTCGTTGGCGTCCGAGGGCAGTCCAGCTTCTGCCCCAGTGTATGTCTCACCTCCTGTCCAGTCTGAACCCAAGGAGTCAACGACACCCGCTCCAACGCCCCCAGCGGTCGATAGACCTGCTGCAGCAGATGGAGCCTTGTATAAGGTGCAGGTGGGTGTCTTTTCAGAGAAGAGAAATGCAGACCGCCTGGTTGAACTTTTAAAGGAAGATGGCTACGAAGCGATAGTCATTTCGGAAGCGGCCTTCCATCGGGTGCAGACTGGTGCTTTCAGCTCCGAGGCTAACGCTGCTAGGCTCGCAGAAGAGCTGAGAGGGAAGGGTTATGAGGCTATCATCGTGCGCTAGTATTTCCCCTTTTTGCCTCTGTTGACAGAAGCTGCTTGTTTTGTTATTGTAGAGTCGACATTGTGAAAAAGGGGGCGAAGTGGAATGGCGTTTAAGATCGATGGTTCTCTTTGCACCAGCTGCGGCTCCTGCCTGCCCGAGTGTGCTGTAGAGGCAATCAGCGAAGGAACGGAATTTTACATTATTGATTCTGATGAATGCATTGATTGCGGCGCCTGTGCCGATGTATGTCCGGTAGAGGCAATCAGCGAAGCTTAAATTAGGCATAAACCCCCTCCCACCCGTCATAGTTATGAAACGGGTGGGGGGGAGTTTTTTTGAGAAGACGAAGAAGGCACCGACGCTCCAGAGGCAGTTCTTGCCTCGCCCTAATCGTTCTGTTTGTAATCCTGGTGGGCCTGCCGGCTTTGCTGGTTCGCAGCTGCACCGTTTCTTTTTTTTCGCCCCGGGACGTTCCTCTGGTCAAACTGTGGGATGCAGACGGGGGAGTTTTGCTTACCATAACCCTGGAGGAGTATGTGCAGGGGGTGGTGGCAGCTGAAATGCCTGCCAGTTTCGAACTGGAGGCGCTGAAAGCCCAAGCTGTGGCTGCAAGAACCTACGCCTACCGCAGAATTATCCGGGGTGAAGGGATCAGTGAACACCCAGAGGCCCATCTGTCCTCCGATTACCGCTCCGGTCAAGCGTGGACGTCCTGGGACGCTTTCGCAGCCAAACATACGCCCCTAGCCGCCCGCAGCCTGCAGAAAAAGATAAAAAAGGCGGTCAGCCTTACTGCTGGCGAGATTCTGGTCCATCAAGGGGAACCCATATTGGCCGTTTACCACGCCTGCAGTGGTGGCAGGACGGAGAATTCGGAACACTATTGGAGTGAGAAACTCCCCTATCTCCGTTCAGTGGAGGACCCCTTCAGCACCAAGTCGCCGTACCACTATTCAACGGCTAGTATTAAGCTAAACAAACTGGCTGAAGCGTTGGAAGTGAGCACACCTAAGAACTTCCGGGTGGTGGAGAGGTACCCGTCCGGTAGGGTCAAGACGGTTGAAGTGGGCGACAAATGGTACAGCGGCCGTGAAATTAGACAGCGGTTGGGTCTGCGTTCCACCTGGTTTACAGCAGAGATTGTCCAGGATGAGTTGGTGTTTTCGGTCTGGGGTTACGGTCACGGAGTTGGCTTGAGCCAGTACGGTGCTCAGCAAATGGCCATAGAAGGGTATGAGTACCGGGATATTCTCCAATACTATTACCAAGAGGTAGAGATTAAGACAGTGTACTGACCCAAGGTAAAGGAGGTAATCCCATGCGGACCGGGCGCAGGCGGCGACAGGCCAAGCTGGACATGGAAGAGCAGCTGAACTGGCCGTGGGATTGGAGTGGTGCTTACTACCGCTCTCTAGATGGCTGGGAGATCAATAAGAACCGGGTTGAGCGAGACAAGTACTTAACTGAAATGGGCAGGGAATTGGGTCTATTTACCATTCCCCACCGTAAGCGCTGAGGGAGCGGGGTCCGGACGGGCCCCGTTTTTGCAGGAGGGAAATAAAGTAAAGCGCTGAATAATTGATCTTATACCTAGATACAGGAAGAGGATTACGAATGGATTTAATACTGGCTTCTCAATCACCGCGGCGCAGGGACCTGCTCACCCAATTCGGTGTTGATTTTTCCGTGCAAATTCTGGCCGCGGAGGAAATAGAGGTAGGAGAACCCCTGAGCGTTGCAGAAATAAACGCTGTGGCCAAGGCAGTGCCGGTGAGCAATGATAACCCGGACGCTTTGGTTTTAGGGGCAGACACCATCGTTGTTCTAGATGGTGAAATTTTGGGTAAGCCGGCAGATCTGGTCCAGGCCGAGCAGATGCTGCGTCGCTTGAGCGGACGCGAGCACTCCGTTACCACAGCGGTTGCCCTTGCCACGGGGGGACAAGCTGTCAGGGTCTTCAGTGAGACCACAGCCGTGCGTTTCCGCCATCTGGATGAGAGGGAGATCAGAGCCTATCTCGCCACAGGCGAACCCCTGGACAAGGCTGGTGCTTACGGCATTCAAGGTTTTGGCGGCCTACTTGTGGAAAGCATTAAAGGTTGTTATTATAATGTTGTGGGACTGCCCCTGCCGAAGTTAGCAGTGGAACTGCGTGCTTTCGGCATTGAATTCTTTCCCCAGTGCGCCCAGGGAAGTGGGGAAGGAGAAAAGATTGGCAACAAAGGAACTAAAAATCAAAGATTTACCGAAGGAAGAACGTCCCCGTGAGCGTCTGATTCGCCACGGTCCGGACCGACTGAGCAACAGCGAACTGATTGCTATTTTACTTAGGACAGGCACCCGTCGGCAGAACGCGTTGGCCCTTGCCGACCGATTGTTGGCCCAGTTTGACTCACTCGTCGGGCTGTTTTCAGCCAGCCACGAAGAGCTGCAGAAGGTGGAAGGCATTGGACCTGCCCAGGCCGCGGTTATTATGGCCGCCTTTGAGCTGGCAAAGCGCCTGTCCGAATCCCGTATGGAACTTAAGGACGTTATCAGTACTCCCCGGGATGCGGCGCAGATGGTGCTGCGGGAGTTGAGCTTTGCCGATAAAGAACACTTTGTTATTATCATGCTCAACACCAAAAACCGGGTCATTGCCAAAAAGGTGATCTCCATCGGGCATCTCAACGCATCGATTGTCCATCCCCGCGAAATGTTCAAAGAGGCTATTAGAAGGAGCAGTGCAGCGGTAATTCTGGTGCACAATCACCCCAGTGGAGATCTGACGCCCAGCCAAGAGGATATAGCCACTACTGAACGTTTGAAACAGGTTGGGGAGCTGTTGGGCATTGAAGTGCTTGATCACCTGATTGTAGGGGACAATCGTTATTTTAGTTTTCGAGAACAGGGTTTGTTATAGAAAAGGGAAGGGGTACACTTATGTTCAGGCGCTTTGGAAAAAACATAGGCATCGACCTGGGTACTGCAAATACCCTCGTCTTAGTGGAAGGGAAGGGTATTGTCATCAATGAACCATCGGTAGTGGCCATTGACCGTGATACCAACGAAATTTTCGCGGTGGGCAACAAGGCCAAAGAGATGGTGGGCCGGACGCCCGGTAACATCATTGCCATCCGACCCCTCAAAGACGGGGTAATCGCAGATTTTGAGGTGACGGAACGCCTGCTGAAGGACTTTTTAGCCAAGGCTACCCGCAGCTCCAGGTGGTTTAGGCCTAAAGTGGTAATTTCGGTGCCGTCTGGTGTGACCGAAGTGGAAAAACGGGCAGTAATTGACGCCGCCCTGTCCGCCGGTGCCAAAGACGCACGTGTTATTGAAGAGCCCATGGCGGCGGCCATTGGTGCGGGCCTGCCGGTCCAGGATCCCACGGGTACCATGATAGTGGATGTGGGAGGGGGCACCACTGAAGTGGCAGTCATCTCTTTGGGAGGTATTGTATCCCATCGCTCCATCAGGGTGGCTGGGGATGAAATGGACGAAGCGATTATCCAGCATATCCGCCGGACATATAACCTCCTGATCGGTGAGCGGACCGCTGAGCGCATTAAAGCGGAGATTGGCTACGCCCACATGGATGCGGGGGAAGAACTGACGATGGAGATTAGGGGGCGCGATTTGGTGAGCGGCCTGCCTAAGACGATCGTGGTTTCCTCCACTGAAATTCACAAGGCGTTGGAAGAGCCTGTTCAGGCCATATTAGATGCGGTCAAGGTAACACTGGAAAGGACCCCCCCTGAGTTGGCAGCAGATATTATGGATAGAGGTATAATGATGGCGGGTGGAGGGTCGCTCCTCACGGGATTTGACACACTGCTCATGCGGGAAACGGGTATGCCCGTACACATTACCGAGCGGCCCTTAACTGCTGTTGTGGAAGGTACCGGAGAAGCATTGAAGCACTTTGATCTACTGCAGCGTATTATGCTTGGGCCCAGGCGCTACTAATAGGACGTGAGAAGATGCCGAATAAGCTGCTGAATTGGAAAATAGGCTTAGCTGTGGTAATAGCCGTTCTAGTTTTGAACGGCATAATCCACTACACTGCCCAGACCCGTTCGCAGGTCAGCTGGTTAGAAAGGGTGTGGCGTGATATACTATCCCCCTTCCAGACTGCGATCAGCAGGACCCAGCGCTTTTTTCGGCACCAGATAAATGCAGTGCAGACCCGCAGGCAGCTGCAGGAGCGAAATGCGCAGTTAGAGGCATTAGTGCTGGAACTGCGCACGGAGGTAAACGAGTTGCGGAATTTCCGACGGGAAAACGAATGGCTGCGGGAAGCCCTGGATTTCAAACAGGATACAGAACATGAACTGCTGCTGGCGGAAGTGATAGGCCGCTCGCCCAACAATTGGGAGAACACTATTGTCCTCAATCGGGGGGCGGCCCACGGTGTGACCAGCGGAATGGCGGTAGTCACCAACTACGGCATAGTGGGCACCGTGATTAACCATTCCCAGTATACCAGTACCGTTCTTTTGATTGTGGACGCCCAAAGTGCAGCAGGAGGCATGGTTCAGTCCAGTGGTGACCTGGTGTTGGTGGAGGGCATGGAAGGTAACACGGGCATGTTGGTTGCCACGCCCCTGGGAAGGGACACGGAAGTGGAGGTTGGCGATGTAATCGTCACCTCCGGACTGAGCAGGATTTATCCTAAGAACCTGCCCTTGGGTGAGGTTGTAGCAGTGGAGCCGCGGCAGTACGATCTTTCTTTCGCGGCCCTGGTGAAGCCCTATGTGGATCACACCCGTTTGGAATATGTGCTGGTTGTGTTGGGGGATGACTAGGGAGGAGACCGGGTTTGAGATATGTGGGTTACGGTCTGATTCTAATGATAGCTCTGCTCATTGAAACGGGTGGAGCACCCGGTTTGTCTCTGTTCGGTGTGAGGCCGGAATTGCTGTCCCTGCTTACCATGTTGTTTACCATGTCCCATGGATCGCAGCGGGGAGCAGTTTTTGGTTTTTCTGCCGGCCTCATGCATGACCTTCTGATTGGACGTTTCATCGGGCTTTACGCCTCTGTCCTGTTATTACTGGGAGCTGCCATCGGTTTCATTACCGAGCAGCTCTTTAAAGATAATTTCCTCGTACGGTTAGGTACCGTTTTTGCCGGAACGGCCCTGAGCCAGGTACTCTATTTCTTGGGTATGGCCGCGTTCGGCAGGGGTATTTCTTGGCTCCAGCTTGGCTGGCAGTCTGTTTTAGCTGCCAGCGTACTGAACACTCTGCTCAGCTTATTTCTGTACAGGCCGATGTTGATTTTGGATAAGCGTTTAAACTACTGGCACGAACTACTGAAAAGGACGGGATGACGATGGAAAAGAGCAGTATGGAAAAACGTCTTCTCGTTCTTTTTGCTGTCTTTTTAGGCCTGTTAGTAGTGATAGTGGGTAGGCTCTGGTACCTGCAGATGATCAAAGGTGAGCATTTTGTCCACCTGGCCGACGGCAATCGCATGCGCCAACTGCGCGTGATGCCGCCCAGGGGCCAGATTCTCGACCGAAACGGGACTGTATTGGTGCGAAACAAACCCTCGTTTACCGTCTCCCTTGTACCAGGGGGAGTTAGTCCGGATACCAGTGTCACCGAACTGCTCTGCGGGCTCTTGGGCACAAGCCCAGAGGAGCTGAATGAAGCTGTAGAAAAGGGCAGGGGTTTTCCCTATGAGCCGGTGAGGATCAAGCGCAACGTGGATGCGGAAACGGTTGTGGCCATTGAAGAAAACCGGTATAACCTGCCCGGTGTTTTCATTGAACAGGAGACAGTGCGGGAGTATCTATATCATGATTTGGCGGCTCACCTAATTGGTTATTTGGGTGTGATCAGCCCTAGCGAACTGCAGGAATACGGCAGTCAATACCGGGGTAGCGATCTGGTGGGCAAAAGCGGAATCGAACAGACCTATGAGGACCTGCTGCGGGGCGAAAATGGGACCTTAACAGTGGAGGTAAATGCCTTAAGTAGGCCAATTCGTACCGTGAAAACGATTGAGCCCATTCCCGGGCACAACATAACACTCACAATCGATGCAGAGCTGCAGGCGGTTGCGGAGCGGGCCTTTGCAGAACATATTCTTTCATTAGCAGAGGAACCGGGAACTCAAACAGGTGCCGTTTTAGCACTGAACCCTAGAACAGGGGAAATTCTGGTGATGGCCAGTTTTCCCAGCTTTGACCCGGAAATGCTCATCGACGAGGCTGAACGCAACTCTTATTACCTGAGCCTCAGTGCAGACAGGAAACTACCCTTTTTCAATCGGGTTACCCAAGCGCTCTACGGACCTGGCTCCACCTTTAAGCCAATCACTGCCCTTGCCATTTTGGAGGAAGGGGTGATGGGACCAAAGGATCGGTTCAACGCCACCGGCGTCAGCCAGTATGGCGTTAAGGACTGGGTAATTACGAACAATTTGGCACCCTTTGGCTGGATTGATATGTACGATGCCATGGGCATGTCCAGTAACCACTACTTTGCCGATAACGGTGTTCGGGTGGGCATTGACAATCTATCCAAGTGGATGGAAAAACTGGGCTATGGTTCTCCCACGGGACTGAAACTCTACCCTCAGGAAGCGAGTGGACTTTTGCCCAGTCGGGAGTGGAAGCGGCAGGCATTTAGTAATCGGGCCCAATCGGAGCGGAACTGGTACCCCACTGACACTGAACAGATTTCCATTGGCCAGGGATTCCATCAAATGACCCTGCTCCAATTGGCGCAGGGCTATGCAGCCATTGCCAACCGGGGAGAGATTTACGTGCCCCAGGTAGTGAAGGAAATAGCCGCACCCGATGGAACAGTGGTGTTCCGGGCAGAACCCGAATTGGCCAGACGGGTGGATGCAAAAAAAGAGACTTGGGATACATTAGTCCATCTCTTGACTGCCCCCATCGAACATTACCGCGGTACTGCCCGCAATGCCATGGCCGGTTTCCCCATTCCAGCCGCTGCTAAAACAGGAACATGGGAGATTCCGGGTACAATTGCCAACGGTGTATTCGTTGCCTTTGCCCCCCTCGATGAACCGGAGATCTTGGTGGCAGTAGTGGTTGAACGGGGCGGGGGAGGAGCATCGGCGGCGGCCCCCATTGCCCGGGTTGTTTTAGACGCCTACTTCGGTTTTAACGAATCGGATGAAGCGGAAATGTGAGCCTTGGCAGGAGTCTAAGGGACTCTGCAGAAAATAGAAGTTGTGGTTAATGTAAGGAGTTGCTGTACATGCATAGTGAGCTTTGCAGCATCAAAGGGAATCGGGATGGGCTAGTAATCACGATCATGGATAGTGCCCGATTTTCCGAGGTGCTTACTACCCTAGATAGGCAGCTCAAGTCTGCCCAAAGTTTTTTTGCCGGCGCTTCCGCCAAGGTCATGCTTAAACAGGGAGAATTGGGACCTGAACAGCTGGATTCTTTAGAGCAACTGCTGGCTGTCTATGGAATGACGCTGGATCGGGAACCGCCCCGCCTGCAGCAGCCGGTGAGCGAAAAGCTGGCAGTAGAGCGGCCTGAACGCCAGGAGCGGGGATATGAGCCTGAAAACACACTCTTGGTGCGCCGGACAATTCGTTCCGGTCAGAGCCTGCATTACGACGGTAATGTGGTTGTCCTTGGTGATGTCAATCCCGGTGCCGAGGTTATCTGCACCGGCGATATTCTTGTACTCGGTTCGCTGCGAGGGGTGGCCCACGCAGGAGCGGAGGGCGAAGTGGATGCAACCGTATTCGCGTTTCGCCTCGAACCCACTCAGCTCCGGATAGCCCATCTGATCGCCAGGGCACCGGACGGAAAGGTTACCAAGCCAGCGGGGCCGGAAGTGGCGCGAATAGTAGGTAACACGATTGAAGTTTCAATATACAACCATTAATCGGTTGAGGGGGGAGCTCATCTTGGGAAAAGTCATTGTTATTACCAGTGGCAAAGGCGGCGTTGGTAAAACCACAACGACTGCCAACATAGGGGCAGGTTTAGCGTCTTTAGGCAATAAAGTATGTTTGGTGGATACAGACATCGGCCTGCGTAATCTGGATGTGGTTTTAGGCTTGGAAAACCGCATTGTTTATGATCTACTGGACGTTGTGGAGGGCAACTGCCGTTTGCGCCAAGCCCTGATTAAGGACAAGCAGTATGGAGAGAATCTCGTCCTGCTGCCGGCTGCCCAGACTAGGGAAAAGGATGCAGTGAAGCCGGAGCAGATGCTGGAACTCGTAAAAGAGCTGCGGGAGATGTATGATTTTGTCCTTCTAGACAGCCCAGCAGGTATTGAACACGGTTTTAAAAACGCAATCGTGGGCGCAGATGCCGCCATAGTCGTGACCACACCGGAAGTATCTGCGGTTCGGGATGCGGACCGGATTATTGGTCTTTTGGAAGCCGCCGAGCTTTACGAACCTCAACTGATTATTAACCGCGTCAGACCTGATATGGTGCGCAAGGGAGATATGATGGATATCTCCGATATAGACGATATCCTGCGCATCAAAATTCTAGGCGTGGTTCCCGATGATGAGGATATTATCGTCTCCACCAACCGCGGTGAGCCAATTGTAAATGACAAGCGTTCCAAGGCAGGACAGGCTTTTCGCAACATCTGCCGCCGCATTTTAGGGGAGGAGGTACCTTTCTTAGAATTGCAGGAACGTAAGATGTTGAACTGGTTCAAGAAGATTCTCAGCGGAGAAGCCCGCTGAAGGGGGGATAAGCATGTTAGACTTTCTCGGGAGGCTTTTCAAAGGATCCGAGGGCAGTAAAACAAAGGCAAAAGAACGACTCAGATTGGTTTTAGTTCATGATCGGGCCAGCTTATCTCCTGGTCTTGTCAATGCCTTAAAGGAAGACCTGATTGAGGTAATATCCAAGTACATGGAAATTGATGAAGCGGGTATGGAAGTAATGTTCGATGAAGGTGATGATTCAGTTGCTTTGACTGCGAACATTCCGGTTAAGAGTGTGAAGCGGCGGGTGGACTGAGTTTTAACTCGTTCATGAATGGGCGTTCCCCCGAATATACTGGAGTAGTGAACAGTAAAAGGGGGGTGCGCCGCTATGGCGGAACGATTTGTTCGCGATCTAGTGCTAGTCTTGGGAATAATTGTCATTGCAGCCGTTCTTATAAATATTGACCATGCAGTTCTTGAGCCTGTGAAAGAGTATCTGTCATTCGTTGTCTCCACCGATTTTTCCTGGCAGCCAGTACTGAACAAAATTGCCTTCCTGCAGCCTCTTGCCCAATGGGATCTGGAAAGCTGGCTAAACTCTTGGCCGCAGATTTCCACCGGACGGTGACGGCAAGATGCGCTTTGGCACTTATTTTGGGATTCCTCTGAAAGTGAATCCCTTTTTCTTTCTGTTCTTAGCGGGTGCCTATCTGTATGGCAGACTTCCTGAAGCGTTGGTCCTATTTGCCATTGTACTCTGGCACGAGAGTGCCCATGTCCTTATGGCGAAATGGTACAAGCTGGAGGTAATTGATATTGAGCTTCTCCCATTTGGGGGCGTGGCCCGGTTAGGTGCCCTGCTGCAGTTGAATCCTGAGTTGGAGTGGGTCGTTGCCGTTGTGGGGCCCATCAGCAATGTTGTGCTTGTTTTCTTAAGTTATGCCCTGGTACCGTATTTATCGGTGAGCCAGGAGTGGCACGATTTTTTTGTTCGGGCCAACCTGGGGATGGCTGTCTTCAATTTACTCCCCGTACTGCCCCTAGATGGGGGGAGAATTCTACGCAGTCTATTGGTGAAGCGCCGGGGTTTCAAAGAGGCTACAGGGGCTATTGCCCGGGTGGGACAGCTCCTCAGCCTGGCCTTGTGCGCATGGGGCGGAGTTCTGATATACTTAAACAGGGAGGCGGCGCCAGTCTTTCTTTTTAGCGGCGCCATGCTTTTCTGGTCCGCCAGGCAGGAGAGGAAGAACGCCAGTTACATCTTCATGCGCTATCTGGCCTACAAACAGCAGGAGCTGCGCCTGAAGCGGGCGCTGGTGGGCCGTTTTCTGGTGGCAACCGTCGAGACGAGCCTGGGCGAGGTCCTTGATTTATTCCAACCGCCCCATTATCATTTAATCTGTGTTTGTGATCTTGAAGGCAACAACCTAGGATTTGTGGGGGAGTTGGAACTTATCCAAGCGGTATTCGAGCATGGATTAACCTACAAGATCGCCAATGTCTTAAAATAGGGGGTGACGCTTTGGACAAGCGTCTAGAACCATTATTACCATATGTGCAAAAACCGGCCCGTTACACCAACGGTGAACTTAACGCGGTTCACAAAGAGTGGGCCGATCAGATAACTAAAGTAGCCTTGGCCTTCCCGGATATCTACGATGTGGGAATGGGCAATTTGGGCTTCAAAATTCTGTATGAGATTATCAATGCCAGGCCAGATGCATTGGCCGAGAGAGCTTATGCACCCTGGCTTGATATGCAGCAGCTCATGGAGGAACGGGGAATACCCTTAACCGTATTGGAGTCGGGCAGGGATCTGGTTGAGTTCGATTTCGTTGGTTTTACACTCCAACATGAGCTCAGCCATACGAACATTATAAAAATGATGGACCTGGCCGGCATACCCCGTTTCAGTCATGAACGGGGAGAGGAACATCCGTTTATTATAGCCGGAGGTCCCTGTGCCTATAATGTGGAGCCGTTGGCCGATTTCTTCGATTTCGTTGTGTTAGGCGAAGGGGAAGAAGTGATCAATGAGATTTTAGATCTATACGCAGCGAGCCGCAAGAGTAAGGGAGATAAGGCAGATTTTCTACGTAAGGTGGCCAGATTAGAAGGGGTTTATGTCCCCTCCTTTTACACACCCGTTTACACCGATGATGGTATGTATGCTGGGTTGGAGCCCGTGGAGGAGGGTGTACCCAGCAAAATCCGTAAGAGGGTACTAGCAGACATGAATACTGTACCCATCCCAGAGGAGTTCGTGGTGCCCTATGTGGACGCGGTACATGATCGGGCCATGGTTGAGATTATGCGGGGCTGCAGCCGGGGCTGCCGTTTCTGCCAAGCCGGTATGATCTATCGCCCGGTGCGAGAACGGGACCCGGAGCTGCTCAAAGAAACGCTGCGCAAACTCGTAGCAGCCACGGGTTATGATGAGATTTCCCTGTCATCCCTGTCGAGCGGGGACTATTCCCAAATCGGCACCTTAGTTACAGACCTAATTGCCGAGTTTGGGCCCTGTGGTGTGGGCGTATCCCTGCCATCCCTGCGTTTGGATTCCTTTGGCGTGGAACTCGCCGAAGAGATCCAAAAGACGCGGAAAACGGGCCTGACCTTTGCCCCGGAAGCGGGAACGCAGCGCCTGCGCGATGTTATTAACAAGAACGTTTCCGATGAGGATCTGAAACAGGTGGTCCAGGGTGCCTTTTCAGCGGGCTGGTACAGCATCAAACTGTATTTCATGATCGGCCTACCCACCGAAACAGAGGAAGATCTGGACGGTATCGCACGCCTTGCCCACCAGGTTTTGCAATGGGGGAGGAAGTACGGTACCGGTCAGCGGTTGCCCCAGGTTTCTGTTAGTGTCTCTTCCTTTGTGCCCAAACCCCATACACCCTTCCAGTGGATGGGACAGAACACTATGGAAGAGCTGAGGGAGAAACAGAAATATTTGAAAAAGGCACTGCGCCACCCCGGTATCCGCTTTAACTACCCGAGGGTTGAGGAGAGTTTTGTTGAAGCGGTGTTTGCCAGGGGTGATCGTCGCCTTGGCCCAGTTTTGGCTCGGGCAGTTGATTTGGGCTGTCAGTTTGATAGCTGGACCGACTGTTTCCAATTTGAACTGTGGATGCAGGCCTTTAGCGACTGCGGTATCGATCCCCATTGGTACGCACAGCGGACGCGGGAATTTGGCGAAACACTGCCTTGGGATCACTTGGATCCCGGTTTAGAAAAAGAATTTCTGCTCTACGAATGGCAGCGGGCGCTGCGGGGAGAACCTACCCCAGACTGCCGCTGGGATTACTGCAGTGACTGCGGTGTATGCCCCAACTTGTTAGTCGATATTGCTTTGGCAGGGGGGGAAGCTTAATGGGCAGCATTATCCGTTTTCGCTTTTCCGTTGGCAGCGAGGTACGTTTCTTATCCCATCTCGATCTGCTCCGTACCCTGGAGCGGGCACTCCGCCGCACCGGGCTTCCCATTGCCCATACCGAAGGCTTCAACCCAAGGCCAAAAATGAGTTTTGGCTTTGCTCTGCCGGTGGGTGTTATGAGCTGGGCGGAATACGGGGATTTTGAGTTCAATGAAAAAGTCTCCCCCCACGCATTTGAGACCCTTTACAACGAACATCTGCCCCAAGGCTTTCGCGTTTTAGCGGCGGAAACACTGCCGGAGGGTACGCCCGCCTTGATGAGCGTAATCAACGCGGCCCGCTACCAGATTTACATCCCTGGCGGCAGTGCGGCGGAAGTAAAGGAGCGCGTTGATTGGTTGAAACAGGTGGATACCTTTGTTATAGAACGGCAGACTAAAAAGGGAGTGCGTAAAGTAAATCTTCGCCCCCTTCTGCTTGAAGTGGGGCCCATCAGTCCAGTTGGGGGAGGAGTAGAGATTACGACCCTCAGTTCCCTCGGCAAACAGGGCAACCTACGCATCGATGAGTTGGGCCAACTTTTGGACTTCCCTTACCGGGATGCGGTGATTACCAGGACCGCTCAGTTGATTATGGACGGTGAAGAGTTTAGGGAACCCATGGAGATAGGGGTTAGAGATGAATAGGAAAATCGTTGTTTCGTCGCTTCTGAACCGGATGCGCATCGGGATTGTGGAAGACGGCCGGTTAGTAGAGTATTACCTGGAACACGACGAAGAAGAGCATTTACAGGGAAATGTGTACAAGGGCCGGGTTGAGAACATTCTACCTGGAATGGAGGCCGCCTTTGTGGACATTGGCATCGACCGCAATGCCTTTCTGTTTCTGCCCGATCTGAAAAGCGAGAAGGAACGGGCGAAACTCAAGGTGGGTGACAGCCTAATGGTTCAAGTGGCCAAAGAAGGCGATGGGGGCAAGGGGCCAAGGATCACGCCTGACATTGGTCTGCCCGGCAGGTACCTTGTTTTGATGCCTGGCCAGAATCAGACAGGTGTCTCGCGGCGCATTGGTCAGGAGGAGGAAAGGGCCCGACTGAAAGAGCTTGTGGAAGATCTTCGGCCTGAAAGTATGGGCTTAATCGTGCGTACCGTAGCCGAGGGCTGCAGCAAAGAGGAACTAGAAACTGACCTGCAGGAACTCCTAGCTGTTTGGGAGCGAATTGAAACGAGGTATGTGAAAGCACCGGCACCGTCTCTGCTTTATAGGGATTACAATCTAATCCATCGGATTATGCGGGATCAGGTGGAAGCGGCAGGAACTGAGATAATTGTTGACAGCATTGAGCTGGAAAGACAAGTACGCTCCGAACTGGCAGAAATGGGTTTCACAGAGCCCAATGCTGTTCAACTGTATACGGGTACACTGGATGTTTTCAAACATTTTGGCCTGCAGCGGGATTTGGAACGGGCTTTGGGCAGGAAGGTCTGGCTCGACTGCGGCGCCTATTTGATCTTCGATGAGACGGAGGCCCTGCTCTCAATCGACGTAAATACGGGAAAGTATGTGGGAAAGGAAGGTCTGCAGCAGACAGCCCTGCGCACGAATTTGGAGGCTGCCGCCGAAATCGCCAGACAGCTCAGACTCCGTAATGTGGGCGGCATTATAATTATCGATTTTATCGATATGCATAAAGAGGAAAACCGCCGGGCTGTACTGGAACAGCTGGCTACCAGTCTGGAAGCGGATCGAACCCGGACTAGGCTCCTGGGCTTTACCAACTTGGGTCTGGTGGAACTAACCAGGAAAAAGAACAGGAAACCCCTCTCCCACATGCTGCAGATGGACTGCCCCAAATGTCACGGTACAGGCAGTGTTGTCTCCGATGAAACCCTGGCTGTGGAGGTTGTGTCAGATATCCGTACCCTCGCTAGGGAACAGGCGGAAGAGGCGTTTTTGGTTATCTGCCATTCTGCAGTGGTGGCCCAGATTGTGGGTCCGGAAGGTGTTAACCTGAAAAGGCTGGAGCAGGAAACGGGCAAAAAGATTTTTGTCCGGGGTGACGATACCTATCCCCGCGACTCCTTCTCCTTGAGGACAGGCGGCAGTAGGGAATTGGAAAGGGAATCCCACCCTGTGCAGGTGGGAGAGCGTTTCCCCTTGACTATTGTAGATGCCCATGCCAAGAATAAGAATAACGGCATAGGCCGGGTGAACGGGTTTGTAATTGAGTGTCTGCACTGCGCGTCTCGCATCGGTCAGACTGTTGAGGTCGAGGTGATTGAGGTGCACAGGACGAGCGCTTTAGCCCGTTTGTGGGAAGGAAATTCTGCTGATTGACACCGGGCCTTGCTGATGTTAGAATGTTTGATGTAGGTGCAGAGTCTCGTGCTTTGCGCCGAAACCGCACAAAACGGGTTTCTTTGGACAAGGGCAACCTTGAAACTATTAGACCAGCCCCAAGCTGGTTTGATATACCTGGTTTTGGCGAGTCTGACAAAGGAGGTGGACTGCATGTACGCCATTATCGAAACTGGTGGTAAACAGTATCGTGTAGCTCCCGGTGATGAGATCTTCGTTGAGAAGCTGAACGTTGATGAAGGGGAAGAGGTCGTTTTAGACAAGGTACTCCTAGTCAACCAGGAGGGCAAGACTACTGTTGGCCGGCCATACGTTGAGGGTGCTGCAGTGGTAGCTAAGGCGGTTAAGCAGGGTAAGCAGAGAAAGATTATCGTCTTTAAGTACA
>DGFC01000039.1:35691-44252 GCA_002391465.1 Firmicutes bacterium UBA3910
CGCAGTCCGGCTGGCGGGGCTTTGAGGCAGAGGGCCACGCAGGTTATGCCGAATATGGAGAAGATGTGGTCTGTGCTGCAGTATCAGTGCTGACGCAAACGGCTATTATAGGTCTGTGTAAAGTCTTGTCCATAGACTGTGAACTTGATTTGGACGAAGAATCCGGCACTATGTTCTGCCTTTTGCCTGCGGACTTAAGCCCAGAGAAGTGGCAGCAGGCACAGCTTGTTTTGGAAATTCTCTATGCTGGATTACTGGATATTAGTACGAATGAGGATTACCAACGGTATGTTAGTTTGAAGGAGGTGCCCTACCGTGAGAATTAATTTGCAGTTTTTTGCCACCAAAAAGGGTGGTGGAAGCACCCGTAATGGCCGGGATTCAGCCGCAAAACGGCTTGGCGTAAAAAGCCATGATGGCCAGTACGTTACAGCCGGCAGCATCATCGTCCGGCAGCGGGGGACCAAAGTTAAGCCGGGCCGCAACGTAGGTGTTGGCAAAGACGATACCTTGTACGCCCTGGCAGACGGCTATGTTTCCTTCGAGCGTCTCGGCAAGAGCAGTAAAGCGGTCAGCATTGTAACTGAGGCCGCGTTGGCGTAAGCAGAATCCCTTTTGTGCTACGGTGCAAAGGGGATTTTTTCAAAGGGGGACAAACATGTTTATAGATCGAGCCCGCATCTATCTAAAATCGGGCGACGGCGGCGACGGCGTCGTCCGTTTTCGGCGTGAGAAATATATCCCGGCGGGAGGTCCGGCCGGCGGCGACGGTGGCAGGGGAGGCAGCATCTACTTTATTGTGGATGGAGGCCTTTCCACACTGATGAATTTCCGTTATCGCCGTAAATTTGTCGCGCCGTCCGGGGAAGCGGGTGGATCTAAAAACCAGGCCGGTAAGGACGGCGAGGATCTGTTCATCAAAGTCCCACCCGGTACCCTGGTAAAAGACGTGGAAACGGGAGAAGTGCTCCTGGATTTAACTGTCCCAGGCACCCAGGTGCTCGTCCTCCCTGGAGGCAGAGGGGGTAGGGGGAACGCTCGCTTTGCCACTCCCACCAGGCAGGCTCCTGCCTTTGCCGAGCGGGGTGAGCCGGGGCGGGAGTTATGGGTTGAGCTGGAACTAAAGCTCCTGGCTGATGTTGGCCTTGTGGGCTACCCCAATGTGGGTAAATCTACTCTTTTGTCCGTTGTTTCGGCAGCCCGCCCTAAAGTGGCGAACTACCCCTTTACAACTTTGACCCCCAATTTGGGTGTTGTTTCGTTAGAACCGGGGCGCGCCTTTGTGATGGCGGATATCCCAGGCCTTATTGAAGGTGCCCATGCAGGCGTGGGTTTGGGTATTGAGTTCTTGCGCCACATTGAACGTACCAGGCTTATCCTGCACATAGTCGATGCCGCTGGGGTAGATGGGCGTGATCCAGTGGATGATTATTGCAAGATCAACCAGGAGCTGCGCCTTTACAGTGAAGATTTGGCGGCTTGTCCCCAAATCGTGGTGGCGAACAAAGCCGATCTGCCTGAAGCGGAAGAAAACATCGAGCGTTTGAGAGAGGTTGCGGAGAAAGAAGGACGGGAGTTCTTTGTCATTTCTGCCGCAACAACAGAAGGCACAAGAACCCTAATGGAACACGTGGATGGACTGGTGGCCCAGTTCAAAGCGGCCGATCAACCCACGGAGGTTGTGACCGAGCTGGTCCTGCCCGCTGAAGAATCGAGCCCAGTTGATGAATATGAGGTAGTATTAGAAGGCGATGAGTACGTTGTTGTGGGGGCGGGTTTGGATAGGATTCTGCGCCGCTTGGATCTGAACAATCCAGAGGCCATCAAGTATCTGCAGAATTTGTTTGAAAAAATTGGTTTGTACAAAACCTTGGCGGAAATGGGAATTCCGGAAGGAGCCGTTGTCAGGGTTGGAGAATTAGAATTCGAATATATGGAATGAGGTTTTGCGATGCTCACAAGCAAACAGAGGGCCTATTTACGGGGGCTCGGTAACGAATTGGAACCCATCTTCCAGATTGGCAAAGGTGGCCTATCTGAGGAGCTGCTTAACCAGCTCGATGCGGCGCTGGAAGCGAGGGAATTGATTAAAGTACGGGTTTTGAAAAACTGCCTGGAAGAGCCCAAGATATTGGCTGAAGAAGTTGCCCAAGCCTTGAATGGATCTGTAGTGCAGACGATAGGCCGCAACTTTCTGCTTTATCGTACTGCGTCCGAGGATCCCAGGATCGAGCTGCCGTAAAAGGGGAAAGACTATGACAGGTAAGAACAGAAAATTGGGGATAATGGGGGGGACCTTTGATCCGGTCCATTACGGACACTTGGTCACGGCGGAAGCCGCCCGACTCGAGTTTGATCTGGATCAGGTCTTGTTTTTGCCCTCGGGTGTTCCCCCCCATAAAACAGATAAACAGGTGACCTCGGCCGAACACCGTTACATGATGACGCTGCTGGCCACCTTAAGTAACCCTCATTTTGAGGTTTCACGCCTTGAAATCGATCGAGAGGGCGTCAGTTACACCATTGATAGCCTGCAGATTCTGCGGGAGCAGTGTGGCCCAGACTGTGAGCTGTTTTTCATTACAGGAGCGGACGCCATGTTTGAGATCATTGAGTGGCGGGGTTCTGATCGGTTATTGAGAATAGCCCACTTCATCGCCGCGTCAAGGCCCGGGTTTTCCCTGTCAGAGCTGCCCCCTGATACCCGCCGTTGGGTGGACGAGCATCGGAATCGCTTTCATCTCTTGAACGTGCCTGCCATGGCCATCTCATCCACTGATATACGTAATAGGGTACGAATGGGCCGTTCCATTCGGTACCTGGTACCGGAACAGGTTGAGCATTACATACGCCGCCATAGATTGTACCAATAGTGTGCCCCCATAACGGGGTGTGGCTGCGAATAGCTGTGGGGAGGGGGGAAATAAATGCTTACAGAAGAAGAAGTCCTGCAACGCCGAGCTGAACTGGAAAAAAGACGGTTGGAGAAGAAAAAATTCCGCCGCCGTCAGATAATAGTCTATACCTTACTGGTTGTTGCTGCCATTATTCTTATGTTCATTACTGGTTGGTATAGCTACCGCAGGGGACTTGAGACACTGCCCGTTTCCAGTACGGGTGAGCAGCGTCTGCTCATTTTGTTCTTAGGTACAGACGACTTCCTAGAAGCGAGTGTGCGAGCCGATACGATACTGCTCTTCTCGGTAAACCCCCGAACCGGTGAGGCGGGTGTCCTGTCCATCCCTCGGGATACCAGGGTCTGGATCCCATCCAGGCAGAGCTGGGACAGGGTCAATGCTGCCTATGCCCACGGTGGGCCTGAAATGGCCTTGGAAGCAGTTTCGAATTTGATCAACGCGCCTGTGAAATATTACGTTCAGACCGACTTTCAGGGTTTTGAGACCATGGTCGATCTTCTGGGCGGGGTTGAGATTGAGATCAAAAAGGAAATGCGGTATGTGGAGAAGGCCCGGGATTTGAACATTCACTTTCTCCCCGGAAAACAACTGCTGAACGGGGAAGACGCCCTCAAATACGTTCGCTACCGGGACAGCTTAGGCGATGTCTCCTTAGTTGATCCCTTTAATGAACAGTATGATGGACGGGTGGAACGGCAGAGGCAGTTCTTCGAGGCGCTGGTGGACAAAGTGCTCAGTCCTTCCTCCCTGCCTAAACTGCCTAGGCTTGTCAGCCAGGCCTTTCGTATCGTCGATACAAACGTCCCTTGGGAATTGGTGTTGGAGTTGAGCCTTGCGGCCAACAAGTTTTCTGCTGATAAAATCCAGACAGGTGTGCTGCCGGGTAACAGTGGACAGATAAACGATGCCTGGTATTGGCTGGTAGACGCGGCCAAGGCCCAACGGGTTATAAAAACGCTTGTCTGGGGTGAACCTGAGCCCTTGAGATTGACTGTGTTGAACGGCAGCGGCCGTTCGGGTATAGCCGGCCAGGTGGGAGATCTATTGACAGAGTATGGGTATAATGTAGTCTCCCGGGACAACGCCGATCATTTCAACTATCAGCAGACCAAGATTTTAGTTTCGGCTCGAGATTCGGCCAGGGTTGAACCGCTGGCAGAATTCCTTGGGGCCCAGATTGAGACAGCAGATGTGACGCCGACGGAAGTAACGGTGATTATAGGCCGTGATTATAATATAACGAGATAGGAGTGTGGGAATTTGAGCGATAACAGTGCCCTATTGGTTGCTGTAGCAGCCGCCCGCGCCGCTGATGATAAAAAGGCGGACAATATCGAGGTATTGAAAATGCCCGAAGTGATGGCAGATGCGGAATACTTCGTCATCTGTAGTGCTCCCACCCAGGTGCAGATCCGCGCAATTGTGGATGGGGTAACTACAGCTTTACAAGAATTGGGCGTTCAGCTGCTGCGCATGGAAGGGCGGGGGGACAACACTTGGGTTCTCCTCGATTATGGGCACGTGGTAGTGCACGTATTCCAAGAAGAAGCATACGATTACTATGCACTTGGCGATCTGTGGGCGGATGCCGAAAGGGTCAGCTGGGCATGAAAGAGGCCTATACCTATCTAGCCCGTATCTACGACATCTGTATGGAAGTGGATTACAATGAGTGGATTGAGTATCTGTTTGGGCTGATGGCTCTGCACAACCACGATCCGGGGCAGATTCTCGATATAGGCTGCGGTACAGGCAATATATCAATTCCCCTGGCTGAAGGGGGATACACCGTGACAGGTGTGGACCTGTCGGAGGCGATGGTAGTGGAGGCCCAGCGTAAAGCAGCTGAACGGAATTTGAGTATTTCCTTTGTTCAGCAAGACCTCCTTCAGCTCCAGTTAGGGGACGGCAAGTTTGATACTGTCCTGAGTATCTGTGATGTCCTCAACTACCTGATTGAAGAAGAGGATTTGAGACAGGCCTTCGCTCAGGTATACAGGCACCTTAGACCGGGCGGACTGTGGTTGTTTGACCTAAACTCCACTGACAAGCTGCAGAACACCTATGGAGATACGTTTTATGCCGATCTGCATTCGGATTTCGCCTACTTCTGGGAAAACAGCTATGATTGGAAAAGAGACATCTGCAGCATGACCCTAACCTTCTTTTTGCAGAAGGAAGACGGCAGCTATGAAAGGGTGCAGGAAAGGCATCGCCAAAAGCTGTGGCTGCCCCACGAGATTCAGGCAATAGGGGAAGGGGCGGGTTTTACTGTTCTTATGTGCAGCAATTTCCCCACGACTGAGCCGTGCAGTGAAGAAGTGGAACGCTGGCAGTTTGTCCTGCGGAAAGAATAGGGATAACAGGGAAGCACCTTGGGGTGCTTCTTTTTTTCGCCAAGAGCCCACAGGCGGCAGTTTGCCGCCCTTTTAACGTTCCAGGAGAAGGAAAACAGGCAGAGTGGTGGAATACTACATCTGTCTTTGTGATAACCTTCGCATCTACAGGCAGCAGAAAGGAAAGGGTGAGCCAGCTTGGTTGAAAGAACATTTCCGCGCGGCGGGGGACTCATACCGGAAAATAAACGGGCCACCGACTGGAGGGCCATTGAGGTAATGCCGGCCCCGTCCATCGTGGTCATTCCTTTGAGACAGCACATAGGAGCAATCTGCGAGCCCATCGTCAGTGTTGGTGATAGGGTGAAAATGGGGCAGAAAATCGGTGAGGGAACTGCGTTTATCAGCGCCTCCGTCCACGCCAGTGTATCAGGGGAAGTGATTGCGGTAGAAGAACGCCCCTTGTTCAGCGGTGAAAAGGTTCTCTCGGTTGTAATTAAGAACGATGGCTTAGATGAGAAAATAGATGGAAAGCGAGCCGGTGACATAAATAAAATGTCCCCCAGCGCCATCTGCACCGCTGTAAAGGAGGCGGGGATTGTGGGCATGGGTGGCGCCGGTTTTCCTACCCACGTAAAACTCAATCCGCCCAAACCGGTAGATACCGTATTGATTAACGGCGCGGAGTGCGAACCCTATCTCACCTGTGACCATCGTCTGATGGTGGAATGGGCCGATGAAATGATCGGTGGCCTGAAGGCCATGATGAGGGCTTCCGGTGCGGCTAAGGGTATTATCTGTATCGAGGAAAACAAGCCTGACGCCATTGCCGTCGTCAGCCAGGTTATAGAGGGGGAAGAAGATCTGGAAGTGGCGTCACTTCAGGTTCGTTACCCACAAGGTGCCGAAAAGCAGCTGATTAAGGCCGTCCTTGATAGAGAAGTTCCAAGCGGCGGGCTGCCGGCAGATGTGGGTTGTGTTGTGCAGAACGTGCACACCGCTATAGCTGTCTATGAAGCTTTGACGCAGGGGAAATCCTCCTACGAGCGGGTTGTGACCGTATCGGGTGGAGCTATTCTTGATCCGCGCAATCTTCTGGTTCGGGTGGGCACCCCAATTCAAAACATCATCGAATACTGTGGAGGCTTTATGGGTGAACCCGCTGCCATTGTGGCCGGCGGACCTATGACAGGCCAGCCCGTGGTGGACCTTTTAGGGCCGGTTACCAAGGCGTTTTCCGGAGTGCTTGGACTTAACGCCCAAGAGGCGGCCTTTGATGAGAACAGGCCTTGCATCCGCTGCACCCTCTGCGTGCAGGTGTGCCCAATGGGCCTAGTTCCTAACCTGCTTGGGGAGTACTCTGCCAAGGGACTGCTGGATCAAGCGGAAGAGAAACTGAACATCTGGGATTGTATAGAGTGCAGCTTGTGTTCCTACGTCTGCCCGTCCAAGCGTGCCTTGGTTACCTGGATCAAACAGGGTAAAGCGGGTCTGAGAGAGAAGGTGAGCTAGGGGTGAAAGCAATGCAGATTAAGACGGGTCCGTTTTTACGCAGTCCATTAACGATAGAAAGGATAATGGGGGATGTTCTGCTCTCCCTCATGCCTGCGTTGGTTGCGGGATTAGTGTTCTTTGGTTGGCGCGCACTGTTAATCGTTGTGTTAAGTACACTCACAGCTGTTTTGACTGAAGCCGTTATGCTACGGTCGCCGTTTACTCCCAAAGGACTGTTTGGTGATGGTAGTGCGGCCGTAACCGGCCTTCTGATTGGGCTAATCCTACCTGCGGGAACTGCCTGGTGGATTCCTGTTATCGGTTCGATTTTGGCTATCGCTTTGGTGAAAATGCCCTTTGGTGGAATTGGTTACAACATTTTTAACCCAGCCCTGGGAGCTAGAGCTATTCTGCTGCTAGCGTTCACTTCCCAGCTTGTAAAATTCACTGTTCCCTTTGACATTGTGACAGGGGCGACACCTTTGATGAGCACCCGTGCTTTCTCTTGGAATTTGGTGTGGGGCAATGTGGGTGGAAGCATTGGTGAAACCTCTGTAATTGCTATCCTGCTTGGAGCTGCTTATCTCCTTCATAAGGGGCATATCAACTGGCGCATTCCCGTTGGTTATGTAGGCAGTGCCTTTGTGTTAGCAGTGATTTGGGGCCTTGATCCCTGGTTCACCATAACCGCAGGCGGCCTTCTCTTTGCAGCGGTATTTATGGCAACAGACATGGTGACTTCGCCTGTCACGCCCTTTGGTGAGCTGCTGTTTGGTATAGGCTGTGGTGTGCTGACTATGGTGATCAGGCAGTATACGCCGCTGCCAGAAGGCGTTACCTTTGCCATCTTGATTATGAACGCCTTGGCTCCGGCCTTAGAGTCGCTCACTATTCCAACAATCTTTGGTGTCGGTGTGCCGCAAGATGCCCGCTTCAAGGGAGTGGCAATTTCCGCAGCGGTGCTCTTGATTGTGGCTTCCATCTTTGCCGTTATGGAAAACACTGGACCGACGGTAGCGCCCGTCATCAGCTCGGGGCAACATCTTCCCATCGCTGAGTACTTAGGGACAGATGCCTACGAAACGGTTGAACAGGATCAGGTTCGTTATTATGTCACGCGGGATCAGGAAGGTAATCCCCTCAAAGCGGCCTTTGTGGCTGAGCAGGTTGGCTTTAACGGGCCCATCCGCTTTCTACTCGTGCTAGATCAAGACCAGCGGATTGAGCTGGTGCAGATCCTTGAACATCAGGAAGATCCGGGCCTCGGCGAGTTAATTACAACAGCTGCTTTCTTGGAGCAGTTCATCGGACTTGACCAGGACAGCAACTTCTCCCTCGGCGCAGACATTGAAGGTGTAACGGGTGCGACCGTTTCGTCCCGTGCCTTTACATCAGGTGTGCGCAGTGCCTTGCAGCAGTTTGATGCGGTCTTCTATCCTAAAGAAGAAGCTTCCGTAGGCTGGGCTGATGGTATCTATACAGGGGAAGCGGATTCCTTCGGTGGTGCTTTGGCCCTGGAGGTATCGGTGGAGGGTGGTCGCATCGCAGACGTGACGGTGACCAAACATAGCGATACTCCTGGTATCTCGGATCCTGCCTTTGCCAAGGTTCCGCAGGCAATAGTTGACGCTAACAATCCGCGCGTTGATGCCGCTTCCGGCGCTACTATTACTAGCAATGCTATTATGGAAGCAGCGGAGAAAGCATTGGCCGGTGCGGCCCAGGCTGAAAGTCCCGCCGTTTCCACTGGATACGCAATCACATTGACAGACGGAACTTATGAAGGCCGTGCCCAAGGCTTTGGTGGTGAGCT
>DGFC01000170.1 GCA_002391465.1 Firmicutes bacterium UBA3910
TACAGGAGGCCCGTGAGGGTACCCCGTTCAGTTTCAAATTCGATCCGTTCCACTTTGACTGAATAGAGCGAGGTGTGGAACATGCCCGCTAGGAAGCTGGCGATAATGATGAGTGCCAATGAGAAGAGAAGCATCCCCCGGGGCTTTTTTGTAAATTCGCAAAGCCTTTTCACAACAATCCCTCCAATTCCATTAAATTTTAGTTAGTTACTTCTCGCGTATCAGTAAAATACCTGCTCATGCCGGGCGAAAAGTGGATTAAGGAATGGGGCGAAAGACTCGCGTTAAATCAACCACCAGAGCGGGGAAGGTGGGGGAATGGGCGTTTTCCGGTGCCTTAAAGGTCAGGTGCTCAGTTATTTCCCCATCTGAAAAACGGTAAATAGCGATCGTTTTGTTCTGCGGGTCAACAATCCAGTACTCTTTCACACCCCCATCCAGGTAAAGGGACAATTTTTTCAGTAAATCATGTTTGCGACTTGATGCGGAGAGTATTTCACACACTAAAGTGGGCACCCCTTTGTAATAGCCATCGGGTGCGAGCTGCTCGGCTAGATCGCAGATTACCATTAGGTCAGGCTGTACCACGTTAATATCACCGGCAAAACGGCTGATGGTAATATCCTAAGGAGCAACGAAGGGAATGCATTCCTTACCGTCAAAAAAGCGGTGGAATGCCCCAAACAATTGGGTCAAAGCCAGTTGGTGGTCTGTTTTTGGGGATGTCAGCAGGAATATCTCACCGTCAATGTACTCATAGCGTTCAGCACTGTTCTTGCTCAACTCCAGAAACGCCTGGTAGGTCGCTTTGCCGAGTCCGTAACCGCTTACACGAGCAGATTCAGCCCCAAAACCTGCCTTATCCCTCAGGGCAGTGAGTTTGGCCACTTCTTGTCCGTTACGGGTAATGATTATGTCCTGCTCTTGGGCCAGCAGCAGATATTTTCCGAAATTGTTTTGAGCTTCGGTGGAACTGATCGTGAGCATGACATCACCCCTTCTTAGTTAAATTAGCTAATTTTATTCTGCTTTTGGCGGCAGTTTTCTGTCAAGATGAAAACTAAAGGGCCGTGGGCACCGGGCCCACGGCCTATATTCAACTAGATGTCTCTTCTTATTTCAGTTTGTGAATGAATAAGCCGCTCAGCAGTTTTGGTTCAAACCAGGTAGATTTGGGCGGCATCACACCGTCACTGTCCGCCACAGAGATCACGTCTTCAATAGCGGTGGGGTACATGGAAAAAGCGACTGTCATATCTTCCGCCACCCGCCGCTCTAACTCCTTCACACCGCGGATACCACCCACAAAGTCGATGCGCCCATCGGTGCGGGGATCATCGATTTTCAGGATGGGGCCTAGCAGGTTATTCTGGAGGATAGCCACATCCAGTCTGCCGATGGGATCGTCAGTTGGTATTAACTCCGGTTTTGGGATTAGTTTATACCATTTCCCCTCCAGGTACATGCCAAACGTCTGGCGCTCCCTTGGCTCAAATGGGCTTACCGGTGCCGGCATTACTGTAAATCTCTCAGCCACTCGCGCAAGGAATTCCTCGGGCTTTGCTCCGGCCAAGTCTGCTACTAAGCGGTTGTAAGGCCAGATCTTCAGATCCCCGGCGGGGAAGAGGACGGAGAGAAAATAGTTGAATTCTGCGTCTGCCGGTGCGTCTGGGTACAGCCTCCGCATTTCCAGGCCGACCTGGACAGCGGCGGAGGAGCGGTGGTGCCCGTCGGCGATGTAGAGGTAGTCGACCTCCGCAAACAGATCCACCAACTTCTGCACGACAGCCTGGTCGTCAATGATCCAGACGATCTGTTCTACGCCGTGGGCAGTGAACTGGTAAACCGGTTTCCGACTGTTCGCCCAATCGTTGATGATGGCATTGATTTCGGCCCGGTCCAGATAGGTCTGGAAAATGGGGCCCGATTGGGCATCCAGCGCTTTGATATGGTTAATCCGGTCAATTTCCTTGTCGGGACGGGTAAATTCGTGTTTCTTGATTATGTTGTTCTCGTAGTCATCAATGGAGGCACAGCACACAAGTCCGGTCTGGGCCCTGCCGTCCATAATCTGACGGTAGATATAAAATGCGTCCTGCTTCTCCTGGATGAACTGCCCTTCTGCCATCATCCTGTTGAAAATCTCCCCTGCTTTGGCGTACACCCGCTCTTCGTGGGGATCGGCCATTTCAGGGAAGTTGATCTCAGCCCGATCGATGCGGAGGAAGGAGTATTCGTTTCCTTTCACCATCTCCTTGGCCTCAACCGAATCCATAACATCATAGGGCAACGCCGCGATCTGGTGGGCAAGATCCTGCCTGGGTCTTACTGCCCGGAACGGTTTTATTACTGCCATTATCCATCACCCTCCTTTAGGGAAAGTTGACGCTGTTCTGTACCGGTTTGCCTTGGGCGAAGTTTAGCACCTCTTCCGCCACCATCACCGCCACATTAAGCTGGGCTTCCTTGGTTGAGGCGGCAATGTGAGGAGTGACAATGACATTATCCATGTCGATGAGGGAGAAATCTGTCGGGGGCTCCTGGGAGTACACATCAAGGGCAGCTCCGGCCACATGACCGCTGGCTAGGAGCTCTTGCAGGGCTTTTTCATCCACAATGCCGCCCCGGGCAGCGTTGATGCTGTCTCTTATACACATCT
>DGFC01000132.1:0-851 GCA_002391465.1 Firmicutes bacterium UBA3910
GCGAACCTGGCCACAGGTGAAATAGAAGTTCAGGTCACCGGACTCACTCTTTTGGCAGAGGCGAAAACACCGCCATTTCCCATCCATCAAGCGGAGGATGTTGATGAGGCGCTGCGGCTGAAATACCGCTATCTTCACCTAAGAAGCCGGGAAATGCAGGATACGATTGCATTGAGACACCGCACAGTAGCTGCGGTACGCTCATTCCTGAACGAGAGGGACTTCCTCGAGATAGAAACGCCCCTCTTAATTAGATCAACGCCAGAAGGGGCCCGTGACTATGTGGTGCCCAGCCGAGTTCATCCAGGCAAATTTTACGCCTTGCCCCAATCCCCCCAGCTGTTTAAACAGCTGCTCATGGTCGGTGGGTTTGAACGGTATTACCAAATCGCCCGCTGCTTTAGGGATGAGGACCTACGCGCGGACCGCCAGCCGGAATTTACCCAAATCGACATTGAGATGTCTTTTGTGGACGAGGAAGAGGTAATGGCCACAATGGAGGCCATGATTCTCCACGTCCTAGCCGAAGTGAAAGGTGTTACGCTGTCCACACCAGTACCGCGCTTGACCTATCAAGAGGCCATGGACCGTTACGGCAGTGATAAACCCGATACGCGCTTTGATATGGAGATCTGCGATGTGAGTGCAGGTTTAGGCAGCAGCGAGTTCCGCGTTTTTGCTGATACGCTTAAAGCGGGAGGTACTATCAGGGGAATAAACGTGAAAGGTGCCGCTTCCTTTACGCGGCGGGAGATTGATGAGCTAACTGAAGAGGCTAAAAGCTACGGTGCTAAGGGACTTATGTGGTTAGCTTTGGGAGAAGAGATCCGCTCGCCCATAGCCAAGTTTTT
>DGFC01000132.1:1007-5179 GCA_002391465.1 Firmicutes bacterium UBA3910
CGCTCGCCCATAGCCAAGTTTTTACAGCCTGCTGAGCTGGAAGGGATTATCTCTGCCTGCCAAGGAGAAACGGGCGACCTACTTCTGCTAGTGGCAGGCGAGTACGAAATGGTGAGTGAGGTTTTGGGCCGCCTGCGCCTATCCCTGGCCAGGAAATTGGACTTAATTGATGAGAACGCCTACAACCTCCTCTGGGTTGTGGATTGGCCCCTGCTTGTCTACGATGAGGACGAGGAGCGTTATGTAGCTGCCCATCACCCCTTTACCGCACCTAAGGATGAGGACGAGGCCATGCTTGAATCGGATCCGGGTCAAGTACGGGCTAAGGCCTATGACTTGGTATTGAACGGTGTGGAATTGGGTGGAGGCAGTATCAGAATTACGAACAGAAATCTGCAGGAGCGGATGTTCAAGGCGTTGGGCTTTACAATGGAGGAGGCCCACGCACAGTTCGGCTATTTTATAGAGGCCTTCGAGTACGGGGCACCCCCCCATGGAGGTATTGCCTTTGGCCTTGATCGTTTAGTAATGCTTTTGGCTGGTCGCCAGTCCATTCGCGATGTAATTGCATTCCCAAAAACCGTCAGTGCATCGGATCTAATGCTTGAGGCACCCGCTGCAATTAAGCCTGAGCAGTTGCAGGAATTGAAAATCAACTTGAGAGACTGAGCGTTTTCGCGAGATCGTGAACGATGTTTGCTCCCCTGGAAATGATTACACCTGTGATTAAGTAGTCCAGGCCCATAAAGCGGATCGGCATACGCAGTGTGGTCAAAACGCCAACGCCTGTGGTCCAGGCCAGTGCGATGCCGATTACGCCTGCGGCCAGGGGGATGTAGCGGCGGTCGAGATTTGGTGCGGCTGCCTTGAGGGTGTTGGTCAAGACTTCGGTCAGGAAAGCAATGGCCAGGACCTTACCCAAGAGTTGATCCATATTCTAACCTCCTTTGGTAAGTCCTATGAACCAAACAGACAGGTTAGAACAGGGAAAAAACGGTACAAGCAGCGGACTTGAATCTCTTTTGGCTTTGTGATATTATCGACTTAGAAACGGCCCCTACCGTGTCCGCGTTCAATTTGGTCTTGTTATGAGCCAACACCATAACAAAGGGAACCTGAACTCTGTCTGGCTAGGGCGGGCCATCCTCGAATGGAAGCCCGAATCAGTCAGGAGGGTACCCACCTGCATAAGCAGGTTCATACCGGCCAATATTAGCGGCATGGCGGGGGCAGAGTTATTTTACCCCGTAAGGGGTATTTTTTATGGAGGCAAAAAATGGGGCGTCGTTTTGAACGCACGGAACTAGTGCTTGGACCGAACAATCTCAAACGTCTAGCCCAGACGACTGCTGCAGTTGTGGGCTTGGGCGGTGTGGGTGGGGCAGCCGCGGAAGCCTTGGCCCGCTCCGGGATTGGCCGTTTAATTTTGATTGATCATGATACTGTCTGTGTGACAAACATTAACCGGCAGATCATTGCCCTCGATTCAACTGTTGGCCGCCCAAAAGCTGAGGTGATGGCGGAGCGCATTGCTCAGATCAACCCTGCCTGTGAGGTCCGGGCTCTACAGGTGTTTTACACCGGTGAGGAGCACGAGAAGCTCCTGGGTGATGCCGATTACATAGCGGATGCCATCGATAGTGTGGGTCCAAAGGTAGAGCTGATCGCGCGCAGTCACGGGCTAAAGAAGCCCATTATTTCAAGCCTCGGTATGGGCAATAAACTCGATCCGACTCGAATTGAAATAACGGATATAGCCAAAACCCACACCTGCCCCTTAGCCCGTGCGGTGCGGGTTTCTTTGCGTAAGAAGGGAATACGGAGTGGGATTCCCGTTGTGTTTTCGCCTGAGCCGGTGACAAGTTCGGGGGGCCGCGTGCCTGGTAGTACGGCCTTTGTGCCGCCGGCAGCTGGTTTGGTTATGGCGAGCTGGATTGCGGGACAGGTCTGCAGGGAGGTATAGACATGGATTTGTTCGCCCAAAGTGAACTGATAGACAAGCATGCTCCCTTAGCGGTGCGCATGCGGCCCGAATCATTGGAGGAGTATGTGGGCCAGGAACACATCCTTGGTGAAGGCAAGCTTCTTTATAAGGCGATCAAGCAGGATATCCTCCGATCCATTATTCTGTATGGCCCGCCGGGGGTAGGCAAAACAACACTCGCTTACGTCATATCCCAGACCACTAGGGGCGTGTTCATTACAGTAAGCGCCACCACAACCGGTGTGGCAGAGCTGAAGAAACTGATGGAAGAATCCCGCCAACGTCGGGCTTACCATGGTCAGCGTACAATCCTGTTTGTGGATGAAATTCAAAGACTGAACAAGGGTCAGCAGGATGTGCTGCTCCCTGCGGTAGAGCAGGGGGATCTGATTTTGATCGGCGCCACAACAGAAAACCCCTTTTTCGAAGTGAATGCTGCGCTCCTCAGCCGGTCACAAATCTACCGCCTCCATCCCCTATCCAGTGAGAATTTACGCACAGTAGCCCGAAGGGCCCTAGAGTCGGAGCGGGGCTTAGCCGATTTTAACTGCTCCATTACCCCCGATGCGCTGGACCATCTTGTCCAGGTTGCGAACGGTGATGCTAGGGTGCTGCTGAATGTGCTGGAGTTTGCTGCCCTAACGGCACCCCAGGACGCCGACGGAAAGCGTTTGATTGAGTTGAGTACGGCGGAAGAAGCAGCCCAGATGCAGCGGGTGCGTTATGATAAGAGCGGGGACAACCATTACGATGTTATCTCCGCCTTTATAAAATCCCTGCGGGGCAGTGACCCCGACGCAGCCTTGTATTGGTACGCCCGCATGGTTTACGCAGATGAAGATCCCCGTTTTATCGTACGGCGCCTTTTGGTACATGCGGCGGAGGATGTGGGTATGGCCGATCCTAACGCCTTGCTGATGGCCCATGCGGCCGCCTTTGCCCTGGAATGGCTCGGGATGCCCGAGGCACGCATACCCATCGCCCAAGCCATTATTTATATCGCGACTGCGCCCAAGAGCAACTCAGTTGTGACGGCGGTGGATGCTGCCCTTGGTTTTGTGGAGAGGACGGAAGCAGAACCGGTGCCCGTGCATCTCCGGGATACCCATTACAGCGGGGCAGCGAAACTTGGTCACGGCAAGGGTTACAAATACCCCCACGACTATCCTCATCACTACGTTGGGCAAGATTATCTGCCTGAAAACGTGAGGGATCAGAAGTTTTATCGTCCCTCCGATCAAGGTCGGGAGAAGGTTATCAAAGAACGGCTCCTGTATTTCGAAAACCTGAAAAGGAAGTAAAGGCTCGGGAAGGTCGTCCTTCGCCGGGCCTTCCTGTTTATTGGTTGACAGAGCTAAATGGGCTGTGCTATGATAAATTTGTTCAATTCCGACGTAGTTACTCGGGATTCCAAGAGGAGGTCACGAATGAGAATATCCACCCGTGGCGAGTATGGAGTGCGGGCCATGTTCGATCTGGCAATCCATTACGGCAAAGGGCCCATACCCCTACGTGTAATAGCAGAACGCCAAGTGGTTTCAGAACACTATTTGGAGCAGCTGATGCGTTCCCTACGGCAGGCCGGTTTGGTGGTGAGCAGACGGGGAGCTCAGGGTGGCTATGAGTTGGCCGACCATCCCGAAAACATCCGCATTGGCGATATCATCCGTGTTTTGGAAGGGCCCATCACGCCCCTGGACTGCTTAGAGTCAACAACCGGTACAGGCGGCCCATACTGTGAGCAGCCTGAACTCTGCGTTTTGCGTGGCCTTTGGCGATCACTGCAGGAGAGCATGGAACAGGTTTTGGATAACACAACATTAGAAGATCTGCGGCGGGATGCCGCTGCAATGAAGGTGGCAGAGAGTTATGCGGGAAATCTATCTTGATCATGCGGCAACAACCCCCCTGCGGGAGGAAGTATTAGAAGCGATGCTGCCCTATTTAACCCAGGAGTTCGGTAACGCCTCTACCGTATATAGTTGGGGTAGGCGTGCCCGGCAGGCTTTGGGAACGGCCAGGGATGAGGTAGCTGCGCTTTTGCATGCGGCACCGGAAGAGGTCGTTTTCACATCAGGCGGTTCGGAAGGGGCCAATCTGGCCATTAAGGGTACTGCCTGGGCCAATCGGGACAAGGGTAAACATATAATTACGAGTGCGATAGAACATAACGCTGTCCTACACATCT
>DGFC01000162.1 GCA_002391465.1 Firmicutes bacterium UBA3910
CAGCTATTCTGCGAATGATTTCTGAGACCGCGGTCAGATACTGTCTGGTGATATCGCGCATTTTACTACTCCCCTCGTTAATTGCTAATCAAGCGCTCAATGAGACGTCGTGCCTGATCAACCAACACACTCCCCACAACTGGTTGGAAAACCGAGGTCTCCGCCTCATAACCTCCATCCAGAAAGGCCTCTTCGGTTGGGAAATAACCGAACGAACCATTGGCGTACCCCACGACCATGACGACACGCTCAGGATCCCAGCCCTGCTTAATCTCAAGCCCGAGTTCGGAAAAGGGCTCTCCAGGAATACCGACCAAAATTGCGTCGCCGATTGCCAGACCCTTCATCGCAGCGGCCAGTTCTGAACGTCCTTCGATTCCGTATCTTTTCACTGCTGAATGGATGCACTCTAGATAGACCTCTTGGATTTTCAGATTTCTCGCCTGAGAACCTTCTGGCGCCAAGCGTTTTTGTGCTTCCCTCAGATCGGCAATCTGAGATTCTAATGCCTGCACAGTCGGCAAGTCCTTCAGGGGTAAGAGCACTTTTGTACTCGCCACTTCTAGGGCCAGCGGCTCCACAAGTGCCCCCTCGCTCAAGACCGATAGCGCGGCATGGGCAATGGCACGCCCTACCTCTTCGGCTTTCTCGAACGTTCGGAAATCAATCCGTTCCCCCAAGGCGCTGGCATCAGCAGAGTAACCGATGTTCACATTGCCAGCGGCCCCATTCAAGAACAGGGTGTGGCAGCCAGGGTGTTGTTGCCTGATGAATTCACGGACATATCCGGGATAATCAGCGCTGAACTCCAAATTCTCTGCACCCAATACGGTGGCATGGAGAGCGTAGTTTACGATACAGCCCACCAAGTTCTCACCGGTGTAAAAACCAAGGACAGCCAAAGCTGGATCCGGCGTCTCCTGCAGAGTCCTCCGGTTTTTGGCCACTCCCCTGAGCAACGCTACGTTCCGCTTAACCAACACATCCCGTCTGTTCTCCAAGGCTTCCCCAAGTGCCTGGCCCACGCCTGAGACAATCCGCTTCACTGTCTCGTCGTTCGCAGTGCACCCAAAGCGTTCTGAGACAACTGGGCCTGAATGGGTGTGGGTCGCGCAAACAAAGACTTGATCCTCGGGGACTCCAGCCAGTTCTAGAACCTTTTTACATATGCTCCCGCAGATATCCTCGGTTACCTCTACCAAATCGAGATTTACAATCACGGCCCTCTGAGCATCTTGCTCAAAGACTGCAACGTGAGCGTAAAGGTTATCATGGATACCTTGTGCCCCTTGCGTCCGGGCAGCGTACCCAGCCATTGGTGTGCCAAGTTCCGGGGTAATGGAAGCCGAACCGAATCCCGCATAAAAAGGTGATGACATTAGTATCCACCCCTCACTGTTGGGCCTAGAATACTTGCACTTGCCGTACCCACAACACGTTAGGATTCCTTATGGAGCCTCCCCCTGGCGGTTGCACTATCCTGACCCTGGTGGTCTCGATGTCGTCAAAATCGTGGCGGTTCCAGGCGTGTTCCTGGTTGAACTCGCTAGCGGAAACAGTGCGCCAGGTCTCGTTTTGCCAGACCTCAACGCGGTATTTTCTAGAAGTCTGAAAGCCTTGCCGATCTGCCCAGTGAATGATTACGGTAGACACAGTCACTGCCTCAGGCCAGCTAATTTCAATCCAATGATCCGTCGCAGCGTCGCTGGAGGCCCAAGCTGTGTGGAGGCGTCCATCATGGAGAATCCTTGTCTGGTTCTTATACGGTTTGGCGACGTGAACCGGCCCCATGAGATGATGCCGCCACACCATGTCCTCACCAAACCACCAAAGGATAGGTTCGGTCTGATCATCCACCAGATGGGCGATTCGGACCGGGCCATGGGGATCACTTAAGAAATCGTTCCGCAAAATCACGGAATAATGGCGGTAATAGCTGAGACGTTTAGCAAGGGTTTGCTCTTTCATCTCGGATGCAGTCAAAGGACCAGCGCACATTTGGATTTCATGGTCCTTACCCGCCAGCAGCAAGCTATGAATGTCCTGGCAGTTTAAGAGCTCGCCATTAACCGTATAGTAGCAATCGTAGTCCACGTCAAAGACCACCCATTTGAGGAGATCGTTCGACCAGACTTCCACCACAACATGCTCATCACAGGGGGGATCATGGTTGGGTTCGTTTCCGGGCACACAGTCTTCAGCAATACCCCGGTGCAGGTTAACCATTCGTGCAGGGATACCGAGACTCAGGCACGATTGGACGAAACTAACGCTGTAATGAACGCAATGGAACTGCTCCAAACCCCGCGAACCCCGTTCTATGATGTGATGGGCATTAAAGGGGGGCAGCCGCAGCGGCTGACCGTGAACCCAAAGCCCCTTCAGCCAAGTCACCAAAGGAACCAAACGCAGGACATCTAGCTCGTCCTCACTCAGCTTTTCGTCCAGCCTGTATTTGGAACGCAGCCTTACTAGCTCGGGATGGGTGTAATTCTCATACCTAAAGGGCAGTGGACTCTTGATGATCTTCTGCCCCAGGACTCGACACTCCAGTTCTTCTCCTACCGGGCAGAGTTGCACACTGGTTGCAGGCCCCGGAACCCCTAACGAATTGACTGCCCTAAACTGGAACTCGGCTTTCTGGTCCGGGATGAAGGTCTTCCACTCAGCGGCCACTTCAGTCCAAGGCCATCCCTTGTGTGATACTTCATAATGGGCTAAATTCGGCATGTTGCTCGTCAGCTGGAACTCCACAAGCCGTTCGCTTTGCTTGACCTCTACCTTCACTTCTACCTGATTGAGTGTCCAGTACAGATCACTTACGTTTTCAGTGTTAATGGTGGAAAAATAGCTATCCACGCTGATCTTAGTGCCAAACCTAGGATGGGCCAAGTTTGGTCTTCCGGCCAAGCTGCCGTACTCGTCCCCTTGTTGGAAGTACTCGGCGACTTCCTCACGCCACGCCTCAAGCCGCAGTTCAGGCTTTGCAAGACGATCCACAGACTACACCCTTTCTAACCCTTAATTCCACCTGAAGCTATGCCGCGCACAAAATGCTTCTGTCCAAGCAGGAACACAATGATGGTGGGAATAATGCCCAATACCGCACCTGCCGCCGACTGTCTCCAGCCGCCGTAAAACGCCGAGTCCAAGGTGGTCAAGCCTAGCGGCAGAGTATACAAATCTGGCGTCTTCAGCAGAACAACGGGCCAGAGCAGCTCGTTCCACTGCTGTACAAAAGCGAAGATGCTGATGGTCACCACGGCGGGTTTCACCAAAGGCAGCATAATCCGCCAATACAGTCCGAATTCTGAACACCCATCGATTCTTGCCGCGTCCTCAAAATCTCCAGGCAAGGTGATGAAAGCCTGCCTCATGATGAAAACACTAAAAGGAGCCACAACCCAAGGGAGGATGAGCGCGGTATGCGTATCTAAGAGACCAATGCGACGGAATACGCTAAACAAGGGAATTAGCGTGATCTGCTGAGGAATCATCACCGTCGCCAGAACCAGGAGAAACAGAACTTCCCGCAGGGGAAACTTCTTGCGCGCAAAACCATACCCCGCCATGGGAACAACGATTGCCTGCAAGAATACCGTGGCAGCCGACACCCACAAGCTGTTCTTGACATAGGTAAAGAACGAAAACACCCGCAGCACCTCTGGGAATATGCTCAAGTTTAGCGGCCGGGGTATTAGCTGCGGCGGAAAAGTAAACAGGTTCGCCGTCGGTGGCTGAAGAGCTATTGAAAGCAAAATCAGAAATGGACCCAAAAAGATAAGACAGGAAACGAGCAAGCCCAGGACAACACCTAATTTCCCAAGTTTGATTCTGGTCATCCCCACTCCCCCACTACTCTAGTACGTTACGTACTGCCCTTCCGTTCTTTTTAGGTAGAGCAAACTAAAGACAAACAGCAAGAGGAACAAAACAACCCCGAGGGCAGATGCGTAACCCATCTTCAAGAAACGAAAAGCTTGCTGGTAGATGTAGTAGACCATCACATTGGTACTGTCAGCTGGTCCGCCATCGGTCATGACATAGACCTCACCAAAGACCTTCAGCGAACCGATAGCCGAGATAATCACGACCAACACTATGCTTGGGCGCAACAGAGGTAGGGTGACATGCCAGAAGCGCCGAAAGGCGTTAGCACCATCCATAACTGCCGCCTCATCCAGCTCCACGGGAATCTGTTGCAGGCCGCCCAGATAGATCATCATGTAATAACCTGCCGCTTTCCACAAGGTAACAAAGACAATGGAATACAAGGCAATGTCCGGGTCACTCAAGAATCCCAAAGGCGCTTTTGTAATGCCTGCCCACTGCAAAAAGCCGTTGATAAAGCCCTGACCTGAATACAGGATTTTCCACATAATACCCACAACCGGCATGGATATAAGCACAGGCAGATAGATGATGGAACGGAACACACCGATGCCCCTGAGCACACGGTTGACTAACAGAGCCAAAAGTAACGACAAGACGACGCAGCCCGGAACAACACATACGGTGTATACAAGCGTGTTTTTCAGCACCGTATGAAACACAGGGTCTTCCAGCATAACTCTGTAGTTCTCCAACCCGATGTATCGAGGCGCGCGTACTATGTTGAAGTTGGTCAAGCTATAGTAAAAAGTAGCTATAAGCGGGTAGAACATGAACATCCCGAGCAAAATGAGCGCCGGTAGTACAAACAGAAAACCAGACAGATCATATTTGCGCACGAACCTTCTGATGGAAAGGCGGATGGAAGCCTTCCCTCTCGTCTTGGGCACGGCCATTGCGGGTCACCTGCCTACATGAAAATGGGGAACTTTGGGGACATGCGTCCCCAAAGCCAACTCACAGGAACCTTACTGACGACTCAAAATCCTGTTCCAAGCAGCTTCAGCGTTATCCAATGCTTCCTTAGGAGTGATCTGGCCAGTATACATCCTCTGCGTCTCCCTGGCGAACGCTTGTGCCAACTCGGGCCAGAGCGTGCTGGGTGGAATCGCCGTTGGACTTACCGCAAAGCCCCCATCCCATTCCACCTGTCTCTTCCTGGCCATTTCTCCCAAGGTCTGCGGTGACTCTACCTTGAACATGGGGTGTTCAAGCACATCCGGACGGCTGGGGAAGACAGCTACTTGCTCGATCAGCTCGATTTGGAGCTGTGTCCCTGTCACGTATAGAGCAAAATCCAATGCCTGTTCAGGGTACTTTGTATCGCCCGAAATCACCACATACTGGAAGCTAGTAAGCGCCTGACCCGTAGGACCGACGATTGGATACCCCACAGCGGTGTCAAGGGCTTCCAATACCTCAGGTGTAGCCCGGTTGATGATCTGAGGTCCAGTCAAGGTGAAAGCTCCCCGCCCAGCGATGTACCATTGCTGCGCTTCAGACCAGACAGCTGTTAACGCCTCCTGAGGGAGATAGCCTTCGCTATAAAGCTCATAGAGCTCTGTCAGCAGTTCTAAGGCTTCGGGCGTGTTGAACGCCGCTCTCTTGCCATCTTCGGAGAAGAGAGGAATGCCGTACTGGATAAACCAATCCAGCTCTTGCCCACCGTCCACTTTGTTGTGGGACTGCCCTAGGACTGTCATCAAACCGTACTTGCCCGTTGCATCCTTGATCTTCCGCGAGACTTCAAACGCTTCGGCGTATGTTCTCGGCGGGCTATCCGGATCAAGCCCTGCCTCTTCGAAAACAGCCCGGGAGTAGATGATGGGGGCAGCACCTCCACCGTACCAAGGCAGTCCCAGGAGTTTGCCATTGAAGGTCAGGGGCTCAATCATATCAGGGAAATAGGCTGCTTTATCTTCTTCGGAGATGTACTCGTTTAGATCGAGGAGAACATCAAGTTCAGCCAACTGTGCTAATCCATAGACATTAGCAACATCGGGAGCCATGCCAGCACTGATCGCTGTCAAATACTTCTGAGCAACGTCGGCTCCAGGAACGTCCACCCAAACAATCTCAACGTTCGGATGCTCAGCCTCATAGCGCGCGATGAAGTCTTCAATCCAATCTGTGAATGGACCGGCTAGGCTGATGGTCCAGAACTCGATCTGAATCTTTTCTTGAGCGAGGCTCATTCCAGCGAACGCAAGCACCATGGTCAGGGCAGCGGCTATCACAGTCAACCTGAATCTCTTCATTGTCTAATCCCTCCCTATTCTCTGTGGGTAGTGTTGCTCAGGACTATCCCGATGCTCGCTCAGCACATCCCTCCCTCCCAGCAAAAGCCCAGTGACCACTCCCTCAACCGTTCACAGCAGCACAGGCCCTTGCCTACCAGTTCTTTTCCTGATCCTTGTCAAATCGGACCTGGCCTCCAACCATCACCAGAGATACATTGATGTGTGCATCAAAAACCACCAGATCCGCGTCTTTGCCGGGCGCTATAACCCCTTTGCAGTGGTCAATCCCCAAGAGTTTGGCCGGCGTCAACGTTGCCATCTTCACAGCGTCCGCCAGGGGTACCTCAGCGAGCTTGACCAT
>DGFC01000089.1:0-5309 GCA_002391465.1 Firmicutes bacterium UBA3910
TGCCCTTCGCTTCTGCATCACTTTCCGCCTGGCCCCGGGGGTGACAAACATGCCCACCCCCCGCTTTTTGAACAGAATTCCTTCATCCGCCAACAGATTGACACCTTTCCTGGCTGTGGCAGGGTTGATCTTCAGCGCCACCGACAGTTCTGTGGTTGAGGGAATCTGTGTGTCTTCCGGAAAGATACCTTTTAAAATGTCATCCTCTATCGCTTCCGCCAGCTGAATATAGATGGGCTGCTCACTGTCGAAGTCCAGAATCACGCTATCCCCCCTTGTCGGTTAGTTACTTGTGTAATTAACTATATGACCAATGGACTCTGCTGTCAAGACTTTTTTGGGAAAAGAAAAAAACGGCGCCAAGCCGCCAAAAAAGCCTCCCCTTTGGCCGGGGAGGCTCGAGTTTTACGGTTTGATGACGATCACACTGATATCATCCTGCTGTATGGGAGCGTGTTTGAACATATCGTGGATGAGACCGTCGCAGATTCCATCGGCATCATACTCTTGGTAATTCAGGAGGGTCCGGGCAATGCCCTCTGCCCCGAACTGAACGTTCTCTTCATTGCGGGCTTCCGCCAGACCGTCGGAGTAGATGACCAGAATATCTCCTTCCTTTAGCTGAACCGCGAATGACGGATACTTTGCATCAGCCTTAACGCCTAAAGCCACACCTTTGCTGGGCAGCGGCGCAACCTCCCCGGTCTCCTTGCGCAAAAGCAGGGGGCTGACATGGCCGGCGTTGGCATAGAGCAACCTTTTGGTACCAGGCTCAAACACTCCGTAGAACTGAGTTACGAATGTATTTAGATGAACTATTTCTGACATGAATGTTCTGTTTAGATCAGAGAGCACTTGGCTTGGGGAAGCGACGGATTTAATCAGCTGCCGGAAAATCGTGCGGGCCATCAGCATCACAAGAGCTGCAGGCACCCCGCTGCCCATGGCATCAGCTAAAGTCAAGCCCACGATTCCCTTAGGATAAGAGAGAACATCTACATAGTCTCCCCCCAGCTCATGCGCGGGCAGACTGCGGAAGGCCAGGGACGCACAGGCTTTGGAGTTCTCCAGTTTCGGCATCAATTGTCTTTGCATCAGCTGCGCCATCTGCAGCTCCCGGGTAACTCGCCTGTCCCCGAAGAGATCGCTGGAGAAAACGACATCAACGAGTCTTTCTATATAAGTCAAGAGGCTGCGGAAACCGGCCACTTCATCCTGGGAAAACTGCTTGGTTGACCAGAAGATCAAAGTCAGCTGGACTCTCCCGCTTACAACAGGGACTCCCCAGTACGCCAAGGCAGTGCCCTTAGGCAGCCTTGCCGTCCCGCTGATTTCTTCCTGCGCCTTGTGCACTCGCAACGCAATTCTATGATCCTCCTGAGCCAGCTCGTCCTGCTTGATGTCGCTGTGAAAACCGAGACGGACCAGGGCTCCCGGTGCACCAATGTTTTCCATCCAAAAACTGACCGCGCCCACCTTGGCGATCCTGGCTACCTCTTCGCCCATGGCGCGAAAAGGAGCATCTAGGGAGCCTAGACATTTGTCATATAGGTCGAATAGCAGGTCTTTACTGATCATGTGCTTCACCCAGGTCCTCTATATCCTCCTGCCTTTTTACGATGAAATAGGTGGGATGTCCAAGCAGGTTCAACTCAACAGGGGGTTCCAGCGCCCCGAAGATATTGCGGTCAACCCGCACGATCGGCCGGGTTGGGAAGCCTCGGTTGGCTTCCACGACAATGCCGGAAGAGCCGGTGTTAAGTTCCACCCGAGTGCCGACGGGATAGAAAGACACACAGTTTAGAAATGCCCGCACCGCCTGCGGCTCAAATTCCACTCCGCTCATGGCCATGATATAAGCGATGACTTCTTCGATCGGATACCGGTTGTTGGCGGACATCCAGTCAAATTTGTCTGCTACCGCAACAATTCGAGCATACCTGGAAATTTCCTTCCCGGCCAAGCCCTCTGGGAAGCCGGTGCCGTCCCAGTGTTCATGATGCTGATAGACTGCGCGGACCACCTTTGGCTCTACGTTACCGTTGCATTCCAGGATTTCTTTTCCTTTGGCCAGATGCTGTTCGTCTTCGCAAAAAAGCCTGCCTATATCGTGTAAAAGGCCAACAGTGGCCAGCGTCTCCAGGTCTTTCTGGCCAAGTTCCAGCTCCATGCCTGTGATCACACTGAGAATGGCCACATTGACGCTGTGGCTGAACAGCTCTTCATCGTGGGAACGGATGTCCACAAGGTTGACCATGATATCTTCCTGCTCAAAAAGCTCATCAATGATCTTGACCAGTACGTCGTGGACCTTTCCCATCTCCAGGGTTGCCCCGCGCTGCACATTTTCCAAGACCCGTTTTGTTTCACGTACTGCCATCTGCCTTGTTTCCTCGCTGATGACATCCCTAAGTTCAATGTCCTGGTCCGAGGAAATGTACACTACTTCGATGCCGTAGCGCCGCAGCTGCTCAATGTATCTTTCAGTTATCGCCACACCTTGTCTGAGCAGCCTTTGCCCGGTATTGCCAAAGATTGACTTCGCCACCACCATGCCTGGCTTAAGCCTTGATACTGCAACTAGTCTCAATCCCGCCCCCCCTTATACCGCCGAGTTCTCCTTAACTATCCTGTCAAGATCAAATTGAAGAACAAGTATGGTGCCCTGTTCTGAGGTATAGACCGTAACTTCTTCTGCAAAGCGGACCATGATGGGAAAGCCCATGCCCAGGCTGGAATAGGTGGAAAACCTCTTCCCTGAAATGATGCAGAGCAGCACATCTAGATCCAGTCCGCCGCCATGATCGATAATGTGAAAGCAAGGCCCAGCCTCACCGGCAAAGATCATCAGCTTGCCTCCAGGTGTAAACTTGACTACATTGGTGACAGCCTCTGACAGAGTGATTAAGATCGGCAAACGAACCTCAGACCAAAAAGCTAGGCGGTCTGCAAAAAAACGGTCAACCTCTCTTCTGATGAGTGAGATGTCACCTTTTCCGGCAATCTCAAATTCCCTGACAGGCCGGCATGAGCCATACTTGGAATGATACTCTTCGTAAGGATGTACACTGACACGGTTATGTGGTCTAAATGCGTTTTCTGATTGACAATGCTCTGAACCCATCAGGACTCCACTAGCTCCCTTATACCTATTATTTTGAGAATTTCCTCGATTTCCGGATTGTCATTTTCAATCCTGAAGCAGATATCCTTGGCCGCGCAGCGCTTGTAATACTTTAGGAGCTGGCCTACTCCTGTGGAGTCAATAAAGTCCAAACCTCCGATGGAAAAGGTGAGGCTGTGCACTTGGGCGGAATCCAAGCTCTTGATGGTCTCCTGAAGCACTTCTCCGGTCATCATATCCAGGTTGCCTGAAAGAGACACGACTACATCCGGTACATCTTTTTCCAACCTTACACTTAACATGACGTCCTCCTTTATCCGTTAGCTGCCTCTGCAGACAGAGAGTCAAGTTCACGAAACGTGTGATCATACCACATACTGTTGATAACCCGCAGATCTGATCCGATCTTCAGCCTGACTCCAGGATAGAACTGTTTGGCAGTAATGGTGCCCCCTTCAGGGACTGAGAAATAGGTTTTGCCGATCCCCTTTGAGCCGGCTGTTCCCACACGAATCGTCTGTTTGGCCTGATAAGTGCCGCAGCGGCAGTCGCCGGCAATTTCAATGCTGCCGCCGGCGACCATGTCAGACCCATAGGCCAGAGACCCGGTTATAGCAATGTCTCCGGTGGCCTCCAACGTGGCGTTCTGGCAGTAGCTGGCGGTAATATTGGCCGGATATTCGAGATACTTAACCATCTCTTCAGCTAAGTGCTGAAGATCGTTGCCCATCGCATCCAGTGCTTCCCGGGATGTGATCGTAAGGGGCCCGCCATCAACGAAGCACTTGGCTATCCCCCGCATCCGGGCAATTAGATCGCTGAACTCTTCTTCCTGCAGCTCACAGTTAATGTTTGCCAGAATTTCCCCAAGCTTGGCGAAGCTTTTGGGGATGCCGGGAAAGCGCATCTCTAACAGGAGCTTGATTAAATAGCCCGCGCCAGAATCGGAAAGGTCTTTTGTACTGAAATTGGGATGTTGCTGGAGCTGGGCGCAGGCGGCGGAGAGCTTGTACAGTTCCGGGATGACCTTTTTTACTAAGGCGAGGCTGCGGAACAGTCCGACAAGATGCTGGCCTGCACTGATGCTGCTGCTGATCACTTTGCCCTTCACAATCACATCAGCTCCGGCGGTGATCTGGGCCTGGCAGACGTCGCCCATCACTTCCACCTGTCCGCCTGCATCTATTTCCATAGACTCACAGACACTGCCAAAGACTACGACATCGCCCTTAAACCTGATGTTGCCAGTTTTCAGGTCCACATTACCCTCAATGATCATCTGCGGCGACACTGAAACCACGTTGCCCCGGATGACCGGCCTGCCCGCCTTCTCTGCTACGGCTACGGTGCCGCCGCTGACCAGCTTCACTCCCCGTCCGGCCCGGAGTGCGGCATTTTTCGGCTCCGGCGGTTGGACCAGCTGGCCAAAGACATTTCTGCCGGGTTTCCCTGGAATGGGGGGATGCCAATGGGCCAGGACATCGCCTGCATCCACAGACAGAATTCTGTTGCGCTCCCGATGGTCCACCCTTTCTTCCTCAGAGCTTTCCTCGGCGTCTTGAGCCTGCAGCTCCCAAACCCTTTCTATTCTGCCGTGAACTGGCGGCTGAGCCGGAATGCCCTCGGCGATGACTGCTTCAACATCCTCTAAGTTCCTGCAGGCACTGGCCAGGGCTTCGAGATCGATTCTGGTGCGGATTTTTAGATCCTGGATTTCCTTCAATACCTGCCTGAAATCAAGGGCTTGAGGCTGAAGCTCGCGAACCGGTTCTGTTTTCAGTTTTAATTTTTGTGCAGGTTCCCGATCGCAGAGCTTAAACTCCATTCCTTTGACAAAACGAGTCCTTAGAGTGACCTTCATCTTGTCAGGCGAGAGAAGGATCTCATATGCGCTCTGCGGTTTCTGATCAAGGACGTGAAAAGAAACATCTGCTGCCGTTTCGACAACGAAGGGGCGTGAGACCGGCTCTCCGTTGACAAACACCTTTACTCCTTCACATGGGATAATCACCGGCCAGGCGCCGTTTCCCACCGGCTCCTCTACAATGAGCCTCCCGTCAACAATCCCTGCTTTTCCCGGCAAGTCAGAGGATACATCTAGATTGTCTTCCGCTTGCAGTTCCCCCATCTTTACCAACATCAACACCCCCAAAAAAAATGCTTTTTAGCTGCAACTAAAAAGCAT
>DGFC01000089.1:5510-7672 GCA_002391465.1 Firmicutes bacterium UBA3910
CTAAAAAGCATTATAGTGCAGCTGGCTGACATACACACTTGTGCTTAGTCCCTGTAGCTTTGCGTCCCGCGATTTCTCACGGTTTGCCAAATATTCTATTTGTGGTTTGAAGTCTTATGCAGATGTACTAGGAAACACTCAAATATGTACAGCACTGTATCCGTACGGGAAAAAATCCCAGCATTACTTAATCTACCATAATTGCCCAACGGATGCAACCCAAATAATTTCCTAACTGCTCAATTTATTTCCGGGCAGAAAAAAAGGCCAAGAACGAATCCAGATCTTGGCCTTACATTACAAAGCGCTTTATATACTAATGAAATCAGTTGGTCAGCACACCCGACTGAACCAATTTGAAGACTGCTTCTTCCAGGAGAGTGCGAACGACCAGGTTGATCACCTGCTGCTTGCCCCGCCCAGTTTCAAACTCCACTATGTTTTTGCCCAGGAAGGAGAAGAGCTGTATACCGATTTTCTCGCCAATGATCTCGCCCTTGAGGCTTTCAGCCCAAACCACTTCACCGCTGCTGAGATGGGTCACCCGAAGATCTAAGGCGACTGAAGCCCGGGCATACTCCTGGGTGCCTCCCTTTCCGGCGATTACCAGTCCAAGTCCCCCAGACTCTTTGCTGATCTGATACTCTGTAATCGAACCGGTTATCATATACTGAGGTCCAGTCAGCACGCCTGTCTCTGTACTTGCTGCAGCAGTGCTCATTACCTCTTTAATCCTGTCGTTGATGGTCCCTACTAATTCTTGAATCGCCCGGCTGTCGGTTTCAGTTCATTTTCTTCAAGGTGATCCTTATTTTTGTACCCTTGCCTACTCTGCTCTCTACGGCAATGGTGCCCTTGTGCTTGTCAATAATGTGCTTGACAATCGCCAGGCCCAGTCCTGTACCGCCCATATGGCGGGCCCGTCCCTTGTCTACCCGGTAAAAACGCTCAAAGAGTCGGTCAAGATGTTCACTGGCAATGCCCAGGCCGGTATCGCCGATGATAAACTCGATACTGTCCAGACCCTGTTCCGCTTCAATCCAAACCTTCCCCCCCTCGGGCGTGTACTTCACGCCATTGTCCACCAGGTTTAAGGCAACCTGCTTGAGGAGCTTCTCGTCACCTTCCACGATTGCCGAGGTGTAGACATTGTTTTCCAGCGTAATGCCCTTTTCATCCGCCTTGCCCTGCAGCATCAGCACCGTGTCCTCAAAGACACGCTTCATGTCCACAGGCTCTTTCTTCAGCGGCTGCTTGCCGCTTTCAATGCGGGACAAGTCTAGAAGATCATTAATCAAGGCAATCATGCGGTCTGTCTCATCGTTAATGATTTTGAGGAACCGTTCAGATAGGGCCTTGTCCTCAAAGTTGCTGTTCAGGAGAGTCTCAGAGAAGCCCTTGATGGATGTGAGGGGGGTGCGGAGCTCATGGGAAACATTGGCGACAAACGCCTGGCGCATCTGTTCTAAATGGCGCAGAGAAGTAACATCCCGCATGACAGCTACTGCGCCTTGAATCCTGCCCCGCTGATCCTCCAAAGGGCTGCAGGTAACGGCGAGCGTCCGTTCGCTGCCGGGGCGCAGGCGCACTTCCTGGCTGAAGGAGACCCTGTCATCCATGGTCTTCTCCAAGAGACGGGAAAGTTCTTCGTTGCGGGTGGCTTCAAACTGGTTTCTGCCCATCATCTCCACTACTTCATGCTGGAACAGATCCGCAGCCGCCCTGTTGGCCAAAATTACTTCCCGCCGCATGTTTACCGCGATCACCCCGTCATCCATGCTGGACAAAACGGTATCCAGGGTGCTTTCCCGGTCACTGACTGTGGAGAACAGCTCTTCCAGCGTTTCTGACAGCTCGTTGAAAGCCTTGCCGAGCTGGCCGATCTCGTCGGTGCGCTGAACCAAGACCTTGCGGCCAAACTCCCTTTCCTGCAGGCGGCGCACTGCCACCAACAGATCCTGCAAAGGGGCGGTAATGGCCCGGTTGAGAATATAAGCTACGCCTACGGCCAACGCCGCAACAAGGATCCCGATCTGTACAGACCCTTTGATCAGATCACCATAAATCTCCCTGATCTGTTCTTCGCTAAGGAGCTCCGCAGCCACTCTATCCTGCAGCGTGATTTTGGCATAGTGCGCGACAAAAAACGTGGTAACCCCAAC
>DGFC01000147.1 GCA_002391465.1 Firmicutes bacterium UBA3910
CCTAGATAAAGGGATCAAAGCTGACGCAGCGAATCCAACTCCAAGACGGTTTTGCGAAGAGGGGCTGTGTTTATGAGCAAAGAACAACTGCTGTATGCTTCCCTCCACAACCTGCACCTGCTGGAGAAAGCAGAGACAGCCACAATTGTTTCGGATCTGATGGGCCTTCAAGCCCAGTTTGCCAACAACCCCAAGTACGCCCTGCAGATTCGAGCGTCCGATTACAGTGAGAGCGACTGGCATCACGGGCTCATTAAGACTTGGACATTTCGTGGAACCCTCCACGTTGTCCGCCGGGATGAGCTGAGCCTGCTCCTTTCCGCCGTGGGGGTGAAACCCTGGGATGATCACTGGGGCATCGATCCCAGCATCAAACCCTACTGGGCGGAGAAACTGCGAAACTGGATCGCCTCCGGTATCTCCGAGAGAGACAGACTCAAGGAAAATTGCTTGGAGGCTGGAATGGAGCCTGAGCTCCTGGATAAGGTGTTCCACGGTTGGGGCGGACTACTGCGAGATATGTGTGCTCGGGGCATGATCGCCTGTACCCCTGGTACCAAGAAGAGTTATTTAGCCTGTGACCTTGAGCTGATAGATAAGCAAACGGCGCGACTGGAAGTGATCAGGCGCTATTTCAAAGCCTTCGGACCAGCCTCCCTCACCGACTGCGCCTACTTCACCGGTTTCCGCAAGACGGAGGTAGTAAAGCTTGTGGAAGAAGCGGGCCTACCCCTGCAGAGCGTCTTTGACAATGAAAGCGAGCTCTTTTACCTAGGCGCACTCCCAAGCGGTGGAACAATCCCGGAATGTCTCTTTTTAACCGGCTTCGACCAACTTCTCATGGGCTACCGCGATCGCAGTCGCTACTTGGATGAGAAATACAAGGGCAAGGTGACTACTAATACAGGTATTGTCTTCCCCACCATTCTACTCCACGGCAGGCTGCAGGCTAAGTGGAAGAAGGATGGAACTAAGCTGTTGATCACGCCCTTCCACCGATTGACCAAACGGGATCGCGACCTTATCGCCGGTAAAGCCCAGGAAGTGTTCGGTTCAGATGTCCGATCCGTAATCTTTGCTGACCCTAATTGAGGACAGTTCACAGCATGTAATGGCATATTTAACGGTGTACACTCTCCTGGAAACCGACGAGTTACACGCCATGCGTAGAATGCCAGAAAGGCTGGATGGGAGTGTATCCCATCCAGCCTAAGCTTTATTCAGCCAAATCCAGATCGTCTAGATCGTCACTATTGTGCAGTGCCAATATCTGCTTGCAGAACCATGCCGCAAAGGATGCGGTGTCCTGCTGTTCAATTGCTATACACCGGCCCCGGCCGCCATCAATCATCAGGGCATTGGCTCTGCCGAACCAATAGGGTGTCCATTTGATAGTAATCACTCCATAACCCGAGTCCACCATACCCACAATTACCTGGTCCCGCAGCTGGTACTGCGGCTGCTGGAGAATTGCTGTGAGAATTCCTACGTTCAAGTCGTTCAGATAACGGCGCTGCAGAAATACGCTTTTCTTCTTCTGTTTGTAGCCTCTTGTTCGTTCCAAGATCACATCAGTTCCCTGGGTTTGCAGCTCAACTACCACTTGGTTCGTCTTCCACACTCCGTGATGTTCTCTCAACATCATTTCCCCTTTCTGTGATCTTTCCATAGTTCCAGAAAAACAAAAAGCTCCCAGAACATTTGTCTGAGAGGACTTCCCGGCCGGTATTCAGTTGTACGGCAGCATCAGTGCACTTTTCCTGAGCCCAGCTGCCTTCACCACCTCACAACGAGATGGGGGCTCAATATATATAAATAATAATGTAATGTTTTTGGCCCGGCCCCACGCCGCCCATAATCTAATGCTATTGGGCGTATACTGTCATCCTGTTTTTCGAGCGGATTTGGACACAACAAATTAAGCCCGCACCGCTAGGGGCCTTCACCACTATTGTCAGGTACCTTCATGTTAAGTGCACTTGTGTGTGCATTATCAAAGATTCTGACCTTTGTCAAGCCCCATTTACCTGCGGTAATACCAAAACACTTCCACCAAAGCCGAGGTACAATCTAACTCCATACAAAAAGCCCAGCCTAAGTGCGAATCTCCGACTCGATCCACACTCGGATGGGCTTACTTATCTTAAGACTATTAGTCTTTATATACTCTTCACTTCGTGCTCATCCCGTCAATCTTTCAGCATAGGGAACCAGCAGGTTTAAATCCCAAAGGAGCTGTAAAATGGTGTAGCGCGGTCGTACTTCCTTAGCGTAAATAAGCGCCTGGCGCACCAGGTCTGCTGAGATACCAACCTCAGCCGGGTTAACCACACCACCTGCTGTAGTAAGCAGTGTCTCAATCTCGTGATCAGAAGGTACACTATCCAGCACTGCTAAGATCTGTGGCCAACGTTCGGCGATCACCCTTATTCGCTGTTCCCAGTTACGAAGGTCATTCTTCTGCGCACTTTCTTCCAGAGCAATGACTTCAGGTGCGGCAGCCAAATAAGTGCGGTGGATTTCCTCTTCCCAGTTCTCCCTTTGGGGACAGCTCACCTGACGAATGGACTCTGAATTTAGCCCGGCCCCTTGCAGCAGCTGGTACAATCTCGTAATCAAAACGGTGCCAATGCCCACCTTAGTGCCGTGGAGAAGGGCCGGTTTGCTCTCTAAAAGGAATCTGATCTCCCAAAAATGGGATAAATGGTGTTCACTGCCCGAGGCAGGCCTGGAATTGCCCGCATAGCTCATGCTGATACCTGCCAAAACCAGAGCCTCCATTAACTTGCCCACTGCATCAGGCTTTCCTTCGGCAATGTCATCCTTGAGGGCAACGGTCTGCTCCAGGGAGGTTCGCATGATATCCACGACCCGGTCGCAGTAGTATTCATCGTTGATGATCGCTGATAGCCTCCAATCAGCCAGGGCTGTGTACTTACCTACCACATCGCAAAACCCGGCGGCGATCATTTCCTTAGGCGCAGTAGAAAGGACATCCAGATCGGCAACAATGGCCCGCGGCATCTGGCATGTGTAAGTAGTCTTAAGCCTGTTTACAATCAAGGCAGCCCCGGTGGAGGCGTAGCCGTCCATGGAAGGTGCGGAGGCTGCAATGTAGTAGGGGAGGCCCACACGGTGGCTGAAAAAGCGGACTAGATCGTTAATAGTACCCGAACCTACTCCAACGATCACGTCACAACCCGGTTCAAAGTTCAATAGGAGTTCGCCAACTGCCTCCTCATCGGGCACTAAATCGCCTTCTGTTCGGAACATATGGCTCCCAACTGTAATGCCCTGCTCTTCTAGTTGGGCAACAAGGCGCTGTCCGGCCGCCCGATAGGTATTTTGATCAGAGACAACAAAGGGGTACTTGAAGCCATCCTTTTTCAGAATGTCTGCAACTTCTTCCAAGGCGCCCCTTGAGATTTCCACTGTTTGAATCTCGACTGTATGCTGTTTACCGCATTCACACTGAATGGTATGTCCCAAATAGTCTGCAATTCCCATCTAGCTGCCCACTCCTATTCATGCCCCCATGGGTGAGGAAGTCTTTGTACCTGCTGTTCTCTTCTTCAGGGCAGAAACTCCAACCAACATCAGAACTGGGAAAATAATCCCAACCAATAGACCTGCCCGCAGGGCTCCCTGCTCCAGACCTAAGCCATATGCCCCGCTCCAGCGCTGTACTAGTGCAGAGCGCTGGCTGAAATCGGAAACGAAACCGGTGAGCCATGGCCCGACAGAGGCGCCCAGGTCACCGAAAATAGCTAAGATGCCGAACATGGCGGTACCGCCTCTGGGGAACCTAGCCGAGGTTAGGCTGAAGGTTCCTGGCCACATTAGGCTTACGGATAACCCGCACAGAGCTGCGGCCAAAAGGGATATTGAGGGAATCGGCGAGAACACCACAACAGCATAGCAGGCGATACACAGCATGCTGCTGTACTTAAGTGCCGTTTGCAGATTAACCTTTTCACCCATCACACCGTAAATGGTTCGCCCCATACCCATTAGGAAAGCGAATAGGGCTGGACCTACAAGATCCCCGACCAGTTTAGGAACTCCCAACCCCATTTCCGCAAACAGGCTGGACCATTGGGACATGGTCAGCTCAGATGCGCCTGCACTGAGCATGAGCAGCAGACCAATGAGAAACAACGGAGCGCGAAACAGCTGGGAAATGGGCATTTCCTCTCCCTCGGGAACCAAGGTGAGTAAAGGCACCCGGGTGAATTTGAGCATGGTGTAAAACGGGACCAGTGCCCAAAAGACTGGGATGTAAAACCAAATACTGGAGCCAAAGATCCAGACCGCCAGAGTAGTGAGTATGACAACAGCCATCTGGCCCCAGCAGTAAAAGGCGTGGAGCAGGCTCATGGAGGCCGCCTTGGCAGTTGTGGGAAGTGACTCAACAATGGGACTGAGGATTACTTCTGTAATCCCTCCGCCAAAGGCTGAGATGAAAACGGCAATGCTCAACGCAAGGAACGTATTGGCCATAATGAGCGGGAGTATGCCAAGACCGAGCAGTCCAATAAAGCACAAAGCATGGGCCAACACTGCCGCTTTTCTATAACCAACCCGGTCTACATATTTGACGGACAAAATGTCGGCAAAAATCTGGGTCCCGAAGTTCAGGAGAACTAGACGCCCCAGCATCTCAAACGAGAGACCAAATTGCTCATGAAAGATAACAAAAAAGAGCGGTGCAAGGTTGTTGTTAATAGCTTGGGTGATGTGGCCTAAGTAACAGGCGTACATCGTCTGTTTATATTTACCGGGCAATGAGTATCCCCCTCATCTGTGATGGTAGGCACAACACATCCATCTTAACATATAAGTACACGTTGTTAAACCTTAACCGAGGATAACCGATCTAGCCTCAATGAGGATGGTCAAGCGGTCACCCAGCCCACCTCCCCACTGTCTTCGCAAATAAAAGGGCCCATCACTCTTACCGTGCAGAGTCAGTTCAATGACAAGTTGTTGCCCCAAAGCATTGCTGGGCAGAGCTGCTCAGCCGTATTTCAAATCATAATACGATACGCAGCTGAATAATAATTAGACAAGGCTGGCAACCACACATTAGTCCAAGGCAGTAAAGCAGCCGCGTTCCACTTGAATTTTCTCTATGGACACACACTCTGCAGAGGGGTGATATATGGCTGAGGTAGCTGCAAAAACAGTGACTACGTATTGCTGTTCTAGGTTCAAAGGACTTTGACACACGCCTTCCTCCCCATTCTCTGCAGCGCCTGTCTCTTCTACAGATCTGACGCTGCCG
>DGFC01000049.1:0-11775 GCA_002391465.1 Firmicutes bacterium UBA3910
AGATGTGTATAAGAGACAGGAATACGCCCTAAAGCAGGGTAGGTGAGGGTTTTGCTGCCGGCCTATCTTGAACTCTACCGCCGGGGTGAACTGGCGGCAAGGGTAGAATGGGCGTTGGAAGTATACGAGGAGTGCAGCTTATGCCCGCACCGCTGCGGTATTGACCGCAGCACAAAGGCGGGCGTCTGCCGCGCACCGGAGCAGGCGGTTGTGTCCAGCTTTGGTCCCCACTACGGGGAAGAAAGGGTGTTAGTGGGCAGCCGGGGCTCGGGCACCATCTTCTTTGCCCACTGCACTTTAGCCTGTGTGTACTGCCAAAACAGCGAGATCAGCTTGGGCGGTAGGGGTAGAGCGGTAAGTGGGTCGGAGCTGGGGGAAATTATGCTGGAGCTGCAGAAGGGCCATGGCTGCCCAAACGTGAATTTGGTCAGCCCCACCCATTTTGTACCCAGCATTTTGGCGGGGCTGCTCTATGCGGTGGAGCGGGGCTTTCGCCTGCCGCTGGTATACAACTGCGGCGGCTACGAAAACCCAGCCACCTTAGAACTCTTAGATGGAATAATAGACATCTACATGCCCGATTTCAAATACGCCGAACCGGAGCGGGCGGAAAAATACTCTGGGGCTGAGGATTACCCCCAAAAGGCCAAGGAAGCACTGCTTGAGATGGATCGGCAGGTTGGGGGACTTAAGACTGATGGGCGGGGCATCGCAGTGCGGGGCCTTCTGATCAGGCATCTGATGCTGCCCGGAGGATTGGCCGATACAAAAAAGGTGCTGCGATTTATCAACGACAATCTTTCTGCCGATTGCTTGGTCAATCTGATGGACCAGTATTATCCCCACTTCCGCGCCTTTCAGTTTCCTGAATTGGGACGTAGGTTGACGAGGGATGAATACAACGAGGCCTTGGAGTTTGCCAGTTCTTTAGGTTTAAGGCTCGTTCAGTCTTAAGAACAAGAGGATTTTGCCAGCCTCTGCAGAAAATAATCACATTACTTGTTGGGAGGGGTTCATGTGAGATTTGGAGTTTTAACTGGAGGAGGAGACTCTGCAGGAATCAACGACTTTCTCTATTTTCTAGCTCAGCGCTTGTATAGGGAAGGCCACAACCTTATCGGCTTTGAAAACAGCTGGGAAGGTTTAATACTAAATAAGGCCCGGGAGCTCGATCACAATCAGCTCGAAGCCCAGCGCTTCACACCGGGAACTCTCTTGGGTACGGCCCGCCGCAACCCAATTAAAGAAGGCAAAACCAATGACGTTTTGGCTACCCTGGAAGACAGGGGTGTGGATGTGTTAATCGCCATGGGCGGCGACGATACCCTCGGTGTTGCTAACGAGTTGGCTAAGCAAGGTCTAACCGTGATTGGCGTTCCCCAAACCATCGACGATGACCTGCGGGGTACTGAGCGCAGTCTGGGTTATGCCACCGCTGTGAAAATGTCTGCCGATGCGGTTAACGCTACTGTGAACAGCAACATCGCCCATGACCGGGATATGATTGTGGAAGCAATGGGTAGGGATGCGGGTTGGCTCGCTTTGGCCATTGCCATCAACACACCTGCCTGCGCCGTCATGGTGCCGGAAGGCCGGATGGATTTGGATGAAATGATCGAAGCGATGCAGAACTACAAGCGCCGCACGGGCAAAGCTGCCTTGGCGGTTGTGGCAGAAGGTATTGAACTGGAGAGCTTTGACCGCTCCACCGCTGCCCGGGACGCCTTCGGCAACATTGCCTACGAAGGTGTCAGCCACGGTGTGGCTGCCGAGTACAAGAAGGCCACCGGCCGCTCGCCGCGGGTTCAGGTATTAGGTTACTTAATGCGGGGTGGTACCCCTGTACCGGCTGACGTGGAACTGGCTGCCGGCTTTGCCAATAAGGCGGTTGACCTGGCCTTAGCGGGCAGAACCGGTGAAATGGTTGGCTTAGCAGGTAAAGAGATTAAGTCTCAGCCTTTAGCCGATGTGATCGGGGTGAAGAAGACTATCCCTGCCGACGTGTTAAGTGAAAAGCTCAAGCTGCTCGCTCTCTAAGTGCTATAAAACCCCGTTTGACCAATCAAACGGGGTTTTTGCTAGCTTAGGCCAGCTGCTCTTCTAGCCAGGCGAAGATGTCCCTTATTGCTTCTTCCCGGTTGGTTTCGTTCAAGAGCTCGTGGCGGGCTTCTTGGTAGAGGATAGTCTTAATCCGCTTCAGCCCGCACTCTTCATACAACTTGACAAACTGCCTGATGCCTTTGCCGTTCGCGCCAACCGGATCCGCTTCTCCGCTTACCACTAAGATAGGTAGGTCAGGGGGAACCGCTTTGATTTCATCTGGAGCGTGAATTAACTCTAGACCGGTGAACAGATCGTAATAGAAGCCTGAACTGCACATAAAGCCGCAGAAGGGATCGGCAATGTACTTGTCAACTTCGGCGTGATCCCGGGTGAGCCAATCAAAGGCAGTACGGGGGTTTTTCACGCTGCGGTTGTAACCGCCTAAGGTGAGTTTGTGCAGGAGTGGGCTCGGTTTTGTTGGATCCTTTTTCATCTGCTGAAGGGCAATGAACTTGGCTATTTTTACGGCAAACCCGGGATCTCCCCCTGAACCCATCAGGATTACGCCCCTTATCGTGCTAGCGTATTTCTGTATATACCGCCGGGCTAGGAAAGAACCCATACTGTGGCCCAGAAGGAAAATGGGCAGGTCAGGATACTGGGCCCCCAGCCACTGGTTGAGCAGGTGGAGATCATCTACCACCCGGTCAAAGCCGTTGTCTGGGGAGAAATAGCCCAATACACCGGCCCTTTCACCGGTATGACCGTGACCCCTGTGGTCGTTAGCAACAACTATGATACCCTGTTCGTTGCAGGCCCGGGCAAACCTGGCATAACGGGCAGAATGCTCTGCCATACCGTGGGCGATCTGCAGTACCGCCCTGGGGTTATCAACCTTCGCCCATTGGCGTACGAAAATTTCAACTTGATCATCGGCCTCAAAGAAAAAAGTCCGCTCTGTCATTATCCTCGCCCCCTAGCTTTTACTGATTATTTCAGTCATTTGAGCCTAATTCCTGCTCAGATCGGCGCAGGTTGGCAGAGTTTGGTAATTTTGGGTACTGGGAAAGGGGAAGGGAATGCTAAGAAACGAACTACTAATCAGCTATGGCCAAAGGCCCCGGGAGATGGTTAAGGAAATCCTGGATACAATCAAACTGGCGGAGGGAGTTCCCGCCGGCTCCCGCGTTGGTCTGAAGCCTAACTTAGTAGTTGCCCGCCCTGCCTGGGAAGGGGCAACCACCTCACCTGATTTGGTGGCTGGTGTCTTAGAATACCTGTTAGATCACGGGTTTAGGGATCTGGTAATAGCAGAGGGATCTTGGATCGGGGACAGCACAGCCCGAGCCTTTCGCGCCTGCGGTTATACTGATCTTGCGGAGCGTTACGGGGTGGAGTTGGTGGACCTGCAGCGGGATAGCTATCACACGCGCAGGGTGGAGGATTTGGAACTGCTGGTCTGCGATGAAATGTCTAGGATTGACTACCTGATCAATCTGCCCGTTTTAAAGGGTCACTGTCAAACCAGAATCACCTGCGCCCTGAAGAACCTGAAAGGGTGCATCCCGGATCGGGAAAAACGCCGTTTTCATACTTTGGGGCTCCATACGCCCATAGCGGCCCTGAATAAAGCGATACACACCAACTTAGTGGTTGTGGACGGTTTTATTGGCGATTTGGACTTTGAGGAGGGGGGTAACCCAGTGCAGATGGATCGGGTGATAGTGGGTACCGACCCGGTTCTGGTGGATTCTTATGTGGCAGCCCTGCTGGGCTATGGGGTGGAAGATGTCCCGTACATAACCCTCGCCGCTGAGCTTGGAGTAGGGGAGCTGTACAGTGAAAAGACAACGGTGAGGGTAATTAACGACAGCCATACTACCAAACGCATTGAGCCTAGCCGTTCGGTGGAACACTTAGCCAAACACATTGACGAGCGGGATGCCTGCTCTGCTTGTTTCGGCAGTCTGATCCACGCCTTGGCCCGGCTAAATGAAAAGGGCCAGCTGCAACAGCTGACCCAAAAAGTTGCCATTGGCCAAGGGTTTAAGGGTGTTAAGCAGGATGGGCTTGGTGCAGGCAGCTGCACCAGGGGCTTTTCCCGGCATGTACCCGGTTGTCCTCCCACGGCCAAAGATGTGCTGGATTTTCTCTATGACAATCTGGGCTAAACCAGATCGCAGGCCTCCGCCGGCATCCAGTGGGGCGGTTTGCCGTCCCATTTGACGTTGCAGCCGACAGGGTTGGTGAGCGGTGTGGTGATCTCCTTGCCCTCGGTCAGTTCGGTCAGGGCGTTTTCCAGATCGTTCACAGTGATGTTTTCCGGCTGGCGGGGGCTGTCAACGCCGCGACCGGTGTAAACGAGCTTGCGCTCCTGGTTGAATACGAAGAAGTGGGGTGTGCGCAGAGCGCCGTAGGCCCGGGCCACATCCTGGCTCTCATCGTGGAGATAGACCCAGGGGAACTTCTGCTCATCCATGCGCTTGACCATGTTTTCGAAGGAGTCTTCTGCATAGGTGTTAGCGCTGTTGGAGTTAATGGCCACAAAGCGGACGCCCTTGTCTGCAAACTTCTCTGCCGTTGCCCGGGTGATCTCGTCCGAGTTCACTACATACGGACAATGGTTGCAGGTAAAGAACACTACCAGATACGGATATTCGGCGAAGTCCTTCAGACTGTAGGTTTTGCCATCCGTGGCCGGAAGATTGAAATCAATTGCTTTACTGCCTAGTTGTAAAGTAAATGACATATTATCTAACCTCCTTTGTCCTTTCGGTTCTACATGCCGCGACGAAGTCCTGCCGCGGGAAAGGCAGAAGGGGATCTAATGATTTTAGGCAGGATTCTGCCTATTTTTCGAATAACTTTGCGTAGTGGCCGTAGCCTTCCTTTTCCAAGTCGGCCCGGGGGATGAACCTCAGAGCTGCGCTGTTAATACAATAGCGGAGACCGCCCCTATCCTGCGGACCATCTGAAAAGACGTGGCCTAAATGGGAGTCGGCGGAAGTACTACGGACCTCGGTGCGAATTATCCCATGGGAAGTGTCTTTGCGGAATTGGACATACTCTTTATCGATGGGTTTGGTGAAGCTGGGCCAGCCGCAACCCGCATCATATTGATCCAAGCTGGAAAACAGGGGTTCGCCCGAGACGATATCAACGTAGATACCCTCTTTGGTGTTGTCCCAATACTCGTTTTGAAATGGGCGCTCTGTGCCGTTTTCCTGGGTAATGTAGAACTGCTCTGGGGTAAGTTTTTTGCGCAGTTCTTCCCGGGGTGGTTTCCTGTATTTCATCCATGGCACCCTTTCTTTTCTTTTCTGCCCTAAACATACCAAAAAAGGTTTTTCCTGCCAAGGGAGCGGCTAAAATTGAGCGGAGAGAAACGAAGTTTATTACGAGAGGGGGAAGAGAGCATGCGAAAGCTTTTGGTTGTGCCGTTACTTCTTATGGCCTTAGTTCTAACAGGCTGCGATGGGTATGTATTTCTCCGGCTTGATATGCCGGTTGTGATTGAACCTCAGCCATCGCCCCAGTACCGCCATTATGTGGAAGGCTATGTTTCCTATGACTACCGTACCAACCACATCACAATTACCAGACGTCCTAATAGGGATAAGTATTACCTGCCCTTGAAGGAGGCTCAGGTTATGGTGTTAGAAACGGGTAAGAGGATCGTCACCGATCATCAAGGTTACTTCTACATCAGCGGCGTGCCCCGGGGTACGGTAAACTTGAAAGTGACCCATAACTGGATAGGCCCGCGGACCGGCGTTTATTTCCGTTACACATCTAAATAGGGATAGAGGGGGTAAAACCCCCTCTTTTCTTAACCGGGTCCCTGTTTAGCCATTGCCTCTTCGGCCCGCTTAATGGCGGCCCGTACCATGGACCCGGCTTCCCGGGTGGTGATATTACCCCAGTCCCCGTCTTTCACCTTGTGGAGAAAGCCGAGTTCATCGGCGAGTTCGTACTTCAGACGTTCTGACATTACTCCTCGACGACGTGGCATGTGGTCATCACTCCCCTGTTAGAATGCCCCCGGGGCGAACTCCTATTCGCCTGCGGGGAAGGAACTGGCGGAGCAATGGGGAAGTAAGTAGGGTAGTAAAGATTTCAGGAGTAAAGGATAGGATTTAATTGACAGCAGAAAACCTTGACAAACAGCTTCAGGAGGAGGAACAGGTTCGCGGGGTAAATCGGATTGCCCTCGATTCTGTGGAGTTCGGTGATGAGAGTACCACCGTTGAACGGGTGAGCAAGCGGCTACCCAAGGGCATTACCTCCCGCATGCTCTATTCCGACGTGGTGCGCATTGCCTGGCCCTCCCTAGTGGAGCTGACACTTACACAGCTCACGTCCATGGTGGACCTGATGATGGTGGGCGGCCTTGGGCCTTGGGCAATTGCTTCCGTTGGCCTGACCACCCAGCCCAAATTTTTGTTAATGACCATGTTTATTGCCATGAACGTAGGTGCTACCGCCTTGGTGGCCCGCTATAGGGGTGCAGGTGAACCGGAGAAAGCGAATGAGATTCTGCGGCAGGCGTTGCTATTATCTTTCATTTTATCTTCTATTGCTTCGGTTGTAGGCTACATCTTCTCGGAAGATTTGGTGCGGTTTATGGGAGCCGCCGAGGAACAGACGTTAATAGGGGGAACGACGTATCTTAAGATCCAGTTCCTAGGCTTTGTACCCATGGCCCTAACGTCCACCCTCACCGCTACGCTGCGGGGTGTGGGCCACACCAGGATCGCAATGATTTATAACTTAATCGCCAACTTTGTAAACGTTGTGATGAACTACGTACTCATTCACGGCCACTTTGGCTTTCCCCGCATGGAGGTTGCCGGTGCATCGCTGGCTACCATCATCGGACAGTTTGTGGCGTTTGCGATAGCTCTCATCGTTGTGCTGCGGGGCAATCACTATCTCCACCTGCAGCCGCGCAAGGGATTCAAACCGAAAAAGAATCACCTGCGCAACATTTTAGACATCGGTATTCCCGCCATGTTCGAGCAGTTGATTATGCGGACCGGGAATATTATCTTCGTGAAAACGGTGGCCAGCCTCGGCACGCTGGCCTACGCTACCCATCAGGTGGCCATGAACATCCAGGCCATGACTTTCATGACAGGACAGGCCTTTGCCGTTTCGGCCACTTCGCTGGTGGGCCAAAGTTTGGGTAAGCGCAGGGGGGATATGGCGGAGAGCTACGCCAACCATACCCGGCGCTTGGGGATGCTCACATCTATTGTGTTATCTGTAACGTTTTTCTTCTTGGGCAGGCAGATTGTGGGCTTGTACACAGACGATCCCCACATCATTGACCAGGGTGCCCGCATCTTGAGGCTGATCGCGTTTATTGTACCCTTCCAGTCGTCCCAGTTTATCCTAACCGGTGCCCTGCGGGGTGCTGGAGATACGAGGGCAACAGCAGTAATCATCTTCCTCACCGTGCTTCTTGTGCGGCCCGGCTTTGCCTATGCGGCTATCAACTTCTTCAATTTGGGTCTGGACGGTGCTTGGTTGGCCATTTCCGCTGACCAGCTGCTCCGCTCCCTCTTGGTCCTGCTGCGGTACAACTCCGGACAGTGGAAGAAAAGGAGAATAAAGTGAGGGATTAGGTATGAATAGTAACGGGCGGTGGAAGACTCCTCTGTTGGTCCTCCTGATTGTTCTGCTAGCCTTAGGCGCGGTACGGATTCTGACGCGCTCAGGGCCGGATAGGGTGAGGGAACCGGTGGACGTCTCCGGTGCCCCTGAACAGCAGGTAGAAGTGATGGTAAAGGATGTGAGCTCCTATTTTCCCGCATTTTTGGGCTTAACCTATCATTACGCTGGGGAAGGGATGGAGTTTGCCGCCTTCACCCGCCGCATCACCTATGCCAGCGGTGGTCTGCTTCAGGTGGAGGACCTGAGCGGCACTAACCTGGCCAGGGTGTATGAGGTGAGCGATTCCCAGCTTAAAGTGCTCTGGTCCAGGGAGGAGTTTTACAGCCGTGACAGCTTGCTGGACGACTTTCCCCAGCAGGAGGCGGGACCGGGTCGGCTGGAGAATCTGATCCTCCTGCAGACACCGCTTGAGATTGGGAACAGCTGGGAAGACGCCCTGTACAGACGGGAAATCGCTGGGGTGGATGAAGTTCTGACGGTGCCCATGGGCACTTTCCATGGGGTTGTTGTGGTAAAGAGCACTCCCTTAGCTGAACCTGTCCCGGGGGAAGAGTCCGTTACGTACGAATACTACGCCCAAAACATGGGCCTGATCAAACGGGAAACCCTGTTTACTGCGGAGGGAGACACCTACTCTGTTGTTTCGCAACTAGAGGGTGTAACATCCAACGTGTATGAGAGGAGATAGGCTTTGTACATCATCGGCATCGATGTGGGGGGAACCAATACGGATGCGGCCTTAATCAAAGGCGATGAGGTTGTGGCTATGGCCAAAACGCCAACTAGGCACGCTGACCTCTTTGCCAGCACCAGTACCGCCTTGGAGGAGGTGCTAAGGCACTGCCAAGGTCAAGAGCCGCTCCGGCTCCATTTATCCACCACCCTTTCCACCAACTTGATTGTGGAGGGGAAGGGCGTACCCACCGTGGTGGTGGCCATTCCCGGACCCGGGGTTAATTTGGCCAGTTACCAGTTTCCCTTTCCCCTCATTGAGCTGGACGGTTACATCGATCACCGGGGGCGGGAGGTAAGCCCGCTGGATGCCGGCGAGATTGAGGAACTCAAGGCGAGAATTCCCAAAGACTGTAGAGCTCTCGCCGTGGTAGGCAAATTTTCTCACCGCAACCCCAGCCACGAGCAGCAGGTTGCAACAGCACTGTCCCAGTGGTTTTCGGGTGTTATCAGCTGTGGCCACCGTTTGGCAGGCCGGGCCAATTTCCCTAGACGTATCGTAACCGCCTACTTAAATTCCAGCGTGGCCAAACAGCAGCTGGAATTTACTGTCATGTGGCGGAGGCTGCGGGAGCAGCTGCCTGTGCCGCTGGAGGAGATTGTGATTCTCAAGGCGGATGGGGGCACCATGACTTTGGCCGACTCAGAGGAGCGGCCCGTTGAAACCATACTCTCGGGGCCCGCTGCCAGCATTATGGGTGTACAGGCCTTAACCAGCTGCGCCAAACCCAATTACGTTATTGTTGATATCGGCGGCACCACAACGGACTTGGCTGCCGTTGTGGAGGGGAAAGTGCTCTTTGCCAGGGATGGGGCAACCATCGCCGGTAACAAAACATTAGTGCCCGCCCTACTCACCCGCTCAGTGGGTCTGGGCGGTGACAGCGAACTCAACTACGATCGGGAAAGGGGAACGTTCCACATTGGCCCGCAGCGAGCTGGTACCCCCGTGTGCTTGGGCGGTGAAAAGCTGACGCCAACCGATGCGGCAGTGGCTCTAGGTATGGCGGAAATCGGGGAGAAGGAGCGGGCGGTAAACGCCTGGCACATCTGGGCAGAGGGGCTGGGCCTCACCTGGCAGGAACTTGCCCAAAAGGTGATAGACGCTTTTACAGCCCAGCTTGCTGAAGCGATTGAAGATCTCTATTCAGGGCTGGAGAACGTGCCGCTGTACACTGTGTCAGAGATCTTAATGCCGCCTAAGGTACGGCCGGAAGCGGTGGTGGGCCTTGGTGCGCCTGCCGAAGTGTTCATTCCGAGGTTGGGAGGGATACTTGGATTGGAGTGGGAGATTGTGCCCTTCGCGGCAGGTGCCAATGCGGTAGGTGCAGCCGCTGCTCGGACAACCCTTAGCTTGACCCTCCACGCCGACACCGAACTGGGCATTGTCACAATTCCGGAGCTGGGTGTCAGGGAGAAACTCGCAAGTCCCATATCGTTTGATCTCCATCAGGCAAGGCAAATGGCTGAGGAAAAACTGAGAGAACTCGCAGTCCAGGCAGGTTATTCCTCCGAGCAGGAAGTTTACATAGTGGAAGAGGAAAGTTTCCCCCTGGTTAGGGGTTTTCGCACTGTAGGGAGGATCCATATGATCCGCACCCAGCTGCGGCCGGGAGTACGGAGGATAAGGGGTGGAGGCAATGGCTGAGAACAAACCCAGCGTGGGGCTGGTCTTTTTCCCTGCCTTTGACTGGGCAATTTCACCTACCCATCCGGAACGGCAGGAACGCCTACTTTACACACGGGATCAGATTCAAGAGGAAGGCCTCTTTGACCATCCGGCCATTAAGGAGTTTAGGCCGCGCTTAGCGGAAGATGAAGAGATTCTCCGCACACATATTTTCGTACCCAGTCTGGCAAAACACGTAACCGAGTCCCACCGCATTGCGGCTGGCGGAACCATTTTGGCGGCGGATTTGGTTGTTGATGGCTTAGTTGGCCGTTCCTTTGCCCTGCTTAGACCGCCGGGCCACCATGCTAACCGAGTTGTCCACGGGAGTAGAGGTTTCTGCACCATAAACAATGAAGCGATCATGGTGGATCATCTCCGCCACCGCTTGGGACCCGATTTAAAGGTGGCCATAGTGGATACGGACGCCCACCACGGCGACGGCACCCAGGATATTTTCTACAACGACCCCGGGGTGCTCCATATTTCCCTGCACCAAGACGGCAGAACCCTTTATCCTGGTACCGGCTTCCTGTCAGAACGGGGCGGCCCCGCAGCCTATGGTCAAACAGTGAATATTCCCCTACCCCCTGGCACAGGCGATGAGGGGATGCTCATGGCCATGGAGAGAGTGGTGCTGCCCATTTTGCAGGATTGGCAGCCCGATTACATCGTTAACGCCGCGGGTCAGGACAACCACTATTCCGATCCCTTAACCAACATGAACTTCAGTGCCCAGGGTTACGCCCGCTTAACAGAGCTGTTGGCACCGGACATTGTGGTGCTGGAGGGGGGCTATTCCATCGAAAGCGCCCTGCCCTATGTGAACTTGGGGCTGCTGTTGGCCCTGGCAGGTCTTGATTACTCTAAAGTGCAAGAGCCCACTTGGCAGCGGCAGACAGTGAGCCAAAGTGCTTCCCTGACAGCCCAGGTAGCCCAGATCTGTGCAGAGGTGTTGTCTTTATGGGAAAGACGCAGCGAGGCTGATCTGGAGGAAATCTTCGGTAGGCAAGATTTCTTTGAGCGCAGGAGGCATATCCACTACGATACGGACAACATTTACGAGCAGCAGCAAGAGTACATTCGCCTCTGCCCCAGCTGTGCAGGCTGGCGAGTGATTTACACCGTTTCCAACGTGTATCCCACTCCCAGTGCGGCAGTGCTTATTCCCTGGCACGTGTGCCCCCAATGCTTGAAAGAAGGGGAGAGTCACTACCAGCGCGAAAGGGAAAACACCGAGTTTGGTTTGGTGATCTGGCACGATCCCCGCACGGATAGCTGCAAGGTTTGACCACACCAACGACAGGGATTTTTGAAATTATCTAGAATTATCTACATGAAGTGAATGAACGATGGAGGTATCGTCATGTACCGATTAGGAAAACAAGGCCTTGTTCTTTTTTTCGATGCGCTGCTTGCGAACGCCGCAGTTATCATTTCCCTTTTCATGTATTTTGAGGCGTTCCTGATTTCCGACTGGGCCCGGTACTGGGCCATCATGATTCCCATCACCGCTGTCTGGCTTTTGAGCAATTATTTTTTTGGTCTTTACAGACGGGCTTGGCGCTACGCATCCATCGACGAGGTTTTTGCTATCGTTAGTTCTGCGACCGTGGGTTGTATAGCAAACGCACTCATTCTCCGCCTAGCCTTTG
>DGFC01000049.1:11952-12646 GCA_002391465.1 Firmicutes bacterium UBA3910
CTTTGACTTACTGCCACCCAGGGGCCTGCTTGCCCTAGTGTGGTGTCTGCAGATTTTCTTTTTTGGCGGCACTCGCTTTGCCTGGCGCGTTTTCTATTCTCGCCCGACCAGTCTGCCCAACGGCGAGCCTGCCAAGCGGGTCTTAATTGTTGGTGCAGGCGATGGCGGGGTCTTGGTTGCCCGGGAGTTTCGCAACCACTACGCCAACGATTTTCGGGTAGTGGGCTTTGTGGACGATGATCCGGTTAAGCAGAACAAACATGTCTTTGGCTATCCTGTTTTAGGCGGTACAGAACAGATCTCGACCCTTGTGGAAACGCACCAGGTGGATGAGATAGTAATCTCCATGCCGTCGGTTGACCGGAAGACAATCCGCCGGATTGTGGAGTTGAGCCAACCTACCGGTAAGAAGATAAAAATCCTGCCCGGTGTGTATGACCTGATCGATGGTAATGTGACAGTGCAGAATATCCGGGAGATTGAGCTGCAGGACCTTTTAGGCCGGGATCCCGTCAAGGCAGACCTGGAAGGCATCAGCGCCTATCTGACTGACAGGGTTGTCTTGGTTACGGGCGGCGGTGGCTCAATTGGTTCAGAGCTCTGCCGACAGGTGGTTGATTTCAAGCCCAGGCTCCTTTTAATTATGGACAACTGTGAAAACAGCGTGTACGATATTGAGCTGGAGCTAGCAGAG
>DGFC01000049.1:12942-23510 GCA_002391465.1 Firmicutes bacterium UBA3910
TACCAGCCCAACGTGGTCTTCCATGCCGCTGCCCACAAGCACGTGCCCTTGATGGAAGCGAATCCGGAAGAGGCAATCAAGACTAACGTTTACGGTACATACTCGGTGGCCTGGGCCGCCCATCGCTACGGGGCGGACAGGTTCGTGTTAGTTTCCACCGATAAGGCAGTGAACCCCACAAGTGTGATGGGAGCTTCGAAACGTATTGCGGAAATGATAATCCAGCACCTTGATACCATCAGTTCCACCAACTACGCAGCGGTTCGTTTCGGTAACGTTCTGGGCAGCAGGGGCAGCGTGATTCCCCTTTTCCGCAAGCAGATCCTAGCTGGCGGCCCTGTTACTGTAACCCATAAGGACATGATCCGCTATTTCATGACCATTCCCGAAGCGGTTCAGCTTATCATCCAGGCTGGCGCTTTAGCCGGTGGCGGCGAAGTGTTTGTGTTAGATATGGGTGAGCCCGTCAGGATTTTGGATCTGGCCAGAACGCTCATCTGTCTTTCCGGCTACGAGCCCTACCGGGATATTGACATTAAAATCGTGGGTATGCGCCCCGGTGAGAAACTGTTTGAAGAACTGCTCACGGCGGAAGAGGGCGTCACTGCCACAACCCATGAACGCATTTTCGTGGCTAAGCCAACTGCCCTAAACGATGGGCTGTTGGAGCAGGTGTTGACTATGTTCGATAGCGCTCCGGGGCAAATAATGCCGCGGGATCAGGCTGCTACCGTTAAGTTCATTCAGCAGTTTTTGCCCCGCTTCCAGCTGGTTACTAACGAACAGGAACCTGCTGCATTGGAGGCAGCGGCTGCTGGAGCAGTAGATTAAGATCAGCATATGAAACCAAGGGACAGCACAGTCTGTTCCGTTGAAATCGGGTGAAGAGATGGAGAAGAAAATCAAAGTTGCAGTTGTGGGCTACGGTAATGTGGGCCGGGCGGCTGTGGAGGCCATTAAGGCCGCTTCTGATCTAGAGTTAGCAGGCGTTGTCCGTTCTGCCCAAAAGGAGGTCCCCAGTGAACTGGTAGGCGTACCAGTGGTGCAGAGCCTAACAGAATTGGACAGCGTAGATGTGGCAGTGCTCAGTCTGCCCACTCGCATGGTGGGTGAGTATGCGGTAGAGTGTCTTAAGCAGGGGATCAACACAGTGGACTCCTTCGACATTCACGGGGAGGAACTGCTTAATCATCGTGATAAACTGGCTGAGGCAGCCAGGAGCTCTGGAGCAGTGGCAGTTATCTCAGCCGGTTGGGATCCGGGCACAGATTCCATGGTGCGGGCGCTCATGGAACTGATGGCACCCAAGGGTTTGACCTTCACCAACTTCGGTCCCGGGATGAGTCTGGGCCATTCTGTGGCTGCAAAAGCCATTCCAGGCGTGAGGGATGCCCTGTCCATGACTATCCCCACTGGCTCCGGTGTGCATCGCCGCATGGTGTATGTGGAGTTGGCGGAGGGTGCGGAGCAGGACGAGATTGCTGCTCAGATCAAGGCGGATCCTTACTTCAGCCGCGATGAAACCCACGTCTACCCAGTGGGCTCGGTGGAGGCGTTGAAGGATGTGGGTCACGGTGTAATAATTGAGCGCAAAGGCACATCGGGCCAGGCGGCCAATCAGCTGCTCAAGTGGGAAATGCGGATCAATAATCCCGCCCTGACTGCCCAAGTAATGGTCTCGGCGGCTAGGGCTAGTGTGAAACAACAGCCCGGTGCTTACACGCTGCTGGAGATTCCGTTACTAGATTATTTTCCCGGCCATCCCAGTGAATTGATCAAACGCTTAGTTTAACAGAATCCCGAATTCCAAAGAATCTTACCGCCCTATTGCGAAAAAGGGCAGTAAGGTTCTTTTTTCTTTGTGCATTCGTTCACAAAGTGTTAAAAAGTTGTTATAGTCACAAGGAATTTCGTACTTTTCTGCGAAAGGTAAATATACTAGATTACACGAACGGAGGCACAGCATGAAATACAGCGGTTTAGTGATCGGAATCCCGAAGGAAATATTACCGGGAGAAAGGCGCGTCTCGGCAACGCCCGCAACCGTCTCTGTTTTAGTGCAGCAGGGAGCCACTGTCTTAGTGGAAACTGGGGCTGGTGCCGGGGCGTTTTTCAGTGATGAGGCTTACGCCGAGGCCGGGGCCAAGCTCATGGGTGATGTGAGGGAGATTTTCGCTCAGGCCGATCTGATTCTTAAGGTGAAAGAACCGCAGTACAACGCGGAGTACGAGGTGCATGAAGCGGATCTGCTGCGGGAGGGACAGACGTTGATCACTTTCCTCCATCCTGCCTCGCCCAGCAATCACGATCTGGTCCGCAAGCTGGCGGAAAGGGGGGTAACCTCCCTTACACTCGATTCCATTCCCCGCATTTCCAGAGCCCAAACTATGGATGCCTTAACATCCATGAGTACGGTGGCCGGCTACAAAGCGGTACTGATGGCAGCTAACCGCCTGCCCAAGTTTCTTCCTCTTCTAGGTACGGCAGTGGGTATGATTCAGCCTGCCCAGGTGCTGGTGATTGGAGCGGGTGTAGCGGGGCTGCAGGCTTTGGCAACGGCCAAAAGGCTTGGTGCAGTGGTTTTTGCCGCTGATATTCGGCCAGACGCCCAAGAGCAGGCCAAAAGTCTTGGCGCCCGGTTAGTTGACCTGGGTATCCCGGCCGAGCTGGCCATAGGTGAAGGGGGCTACGCCCAAGCCCTAAGTGAAGAATGGCTTGACAAAGAAAGGGAGGTTCTGCTGCCGGCCATCAGCCAGGCGGATATAGTCATCCTCTCAGCTCTGGTGCCCGGCAGAGAAGCGCCCGTTTTGCTGACGGAGGAGATGGTTAAGGCGATGAGGCCCGGTTCCCAGATAGTAGACATCTCCATTGACCAGGGGGGTAACTGCGCCTTGAGTGAAGCCGGTAGGGTAGTGGAGAAATACGGAGTGACGATTGATGGTACCAAGAACATTCCCGGCACCATGCCAGCCAGTTCCACCGATCTCTTCTCCAAAAACGTCTTGAATCTGGTCAATCACTTAGTCCAGGCTGGAAAACTGGTGCTTGATCTGGAGGATGAAATAACGAGGGAGACTCTGGTTACCCGGGGAGGCGAAATCGTCCACAAGGGTACGCTGGAGTCAATGCGCCTAAGGGGTGAAGGCCAATGAGAGAGTTGATTCTAGTCCTGGCGTTTGCAGGGGCGGGATTACTCGGTTACAAACTGATCAGTGATGTGCCCAGCCTGCTCCATACCCCGTTAATGTCCGGAATGAACGCCCTATCCGGCATTACCGTTCTAGGGGCGTTAGTTTCAACCGCTGCTGCCGTCACAACGGGCAGTGCAATTCTGGGTTTTTTAGCCATTGTGCTGGCTACTATCAATGTTGTGGCCGGTTTTCTGGTTACGCACCGTATGCTCAAGATGTTCAGCCGCAGAAGGGAGGGCTCCTAAATGCTCATCCTTCAGCTGATCTGTATCGCAGGGTTTGTCTACGGCATTCGGCTCATGAGCTCGCCTAAAACGGCGGTGGCAGGTAACCTCCTTGGGGCGGGAGCTATGTTAGGTGCTGTGCTCCTGACCTTGTTGGGAGAGGGGATTTTAACCCTGCCCCTCCTGTGGGCTGGCCTGATTCTTGGTTCTGCCATTGGCGTCTGGCTCGCCTTGAAGGTGCTCATGATTCAGATGCCCCAGATGGTCGCCCTCCTTAACGGTCTGGGCGGCGGCGCCTCGGCCTTGGTTGCCTTAGTGGTCATTGGCCAGGGTGGGGAAATGAATGTGTTTACCTGGTTCACAACGGGACTTGCCATTATTGTGGGTGGCATAACCCTAAGCGGAAGTTTGGTTGCAGCGGGCAAACTCCACGGTAAGTTAAGCCAGAGACCGTTTCATATCCACCACCATAATCTATCCCTGTGGCTGACCACTGGGCTGATGCTGGTCAGCCTAGCTCTGCTAAGTGTGGGAATAGGTTCTCCTGTTCTGCATGGGCTGCTTATGGCAGTTGTATCCCTTGGCTTCGGTATCCTGTTTACCATCCGGGTCGGGGGAGCGGATATGCCCATTACCATTTCCCTGCTCAACTCCCTTTCAGGTGTGGCCGGTGCGATTGCAGGCATGTCCCTCCACCATACTCTGCTGGTTGTGGTGGGAGCGGTAGTTGGTGCTTCTGGGTTGATCTTAACTCAGATTATGTGCCGGGCCATGAACCGCAGCCTCTGGCAGATTCTCCTTGGCAAGACCACTGCGGCGGTGAAGACAACTGCGCCAATGGCTCTGATCAGTGAGGAGAAACAGCATCAGTGGGAGGAGAGCTTGCAGGCGGCTGAGACAGTGGCCATAATTCCCGGCTACGGTATGGCTCTCGCCCAGGCGCAGCAGCTGGTGAAGGAGCTGTCCGACAAGCTCCAGGCCCAGGGTAAAGAAGTGAAATTCGGCATCCATCCGGTTGCTGGCCGGATGCCCGGGCATATGAACGTACTGCTGGCCGAGGCTGATGTTTGGTATGAGCATCTCTACGATTTGGAACAGATCAATGATTTTCTTCAGACAGCTGATCTGGCCATTATTGTCGGTGCTAACGATGTGGTTAATCTAGCCGCCATCGAGCTGGAGGGGACACCTATTTACGGTATGCCCATCATCCGGGCCGATCAGGCCAAACAGGTCTTGGTGTGCAACTACGATACCAAGCCGGGCTACGCCGGTGTGGATAACAGCCTGTACGGTATGGGGCATGTCCATCTGCTCGTCGGTGATGCTAAGGACAGTTTGGAGAAGATCCTTAACGCTCTCGAGGGTGAACCTGCAGCAGGTGGAGAGGCTGGACTGCAGCCGGCCGAGCTGCTGGAAGCGGCTCAGCGTGTGGTTATTGTACCCGGTTACGGCATGGCCTTAGCCCAAGCCCAGATGCAGGTGAAGCGTTTGATTGATATTCTACAGAGTGCGGGAAAGGAGGTGCAGATTGCCATCCATCCGGTGGCAGGACGCATGCCGGGGCATATGAACGTGCTTTTGGCAGAGGTGGATGTGCCTTACGAGTTGATGTATGAGATGGATCAGATCAATGACCAGTTTGAGCAGGTAGATGTGGTGGTAGTTGTGGGGGCGAACGACGTTGTTAACCCGGCAGCCATAACCCATCCGGGGACACCCATTTACGGCATGCCCATCCTGCACGTGGAGAGAGCTCGCCATGTCTTGGTCTTCAACCTAGACCGCTCACCGGGCTACGCGGGAGTGCCCAATACCTTGTACGATGCACCAAACTGCACGTTGATCGAAGGGGATGCCGCCAGCACCCTAAACGCCCTGCTCCAATCACTGCGGGCAGCAGCCTAAAGAAATTAATCTTCCCGTCCGTTTCCCTTGAAGCGGGCGGTTTTTTTATTTACTTTGTGATGTGAATCACTCGCTTGTGGCAGGAAATGGGCTTGTTTGGGCGAAATATTTAGAAAATGATAGAAAATCGTAGAATAGACCCTGCTAGGAGGTCAAAAGATGAATGTGATCGGAGCTGCGCTCGGTGCGGCATTTGGCAGCTTCTTGGGCGGTCCCATTGGATCGGCCGTGGGAGCTGTGGTGGGAACATTTACAGAAGAGTATCTGAGGGAGAATGGTCTGCCCAGCACGGGAACCAGACGTGTCCGGACTGTGACAGTTAAGCCAAGGGATGTGAAAGTTCAAACTGAGCAAGAGATCGTGGTTGAGGAGAAGCCTGACCCCGCCAAATACAACATATGCGAGAGCTGTGGAACGGCAAACAGTAAAACAAGGCTGCTCTGCGAGTATTGCGGAGAGCGTATGCCTGTGAAAACGGACTGAGGGCATGGACGATAGAGTTATCTTGTCTGGCCTAGATCCTGCTGAGTATGTACATCCCATGGACCGGGAAGCCCGAACGGCGTTAGAGAGGGTTCCCGGGCTAACACCTGTAGTCAGGAAGTTCAATGAGGTTGGGTATGATCGGCTCCTCATTCTTGAGAGTATGGCTAGTAAAGTCCGTGTCACACCCCGGCAGTTTCCAGAGTTGTACGAGCTGTTTCAGGAAACCAAGTCTGTGTTGGGTATTTCCTGGCATGTGGACCTCTTTGTACAACAGCAATTTTCTCTGAACGCCTTTGCTGCCGGTGTTGAGTATCCCCACGTTACCTTAACCACAGAGCTGTTGAGCCATTTAACACAAGAAGAACTTAGGTTTGTACTGGGCCATGAATTGGGTCATATCCACTGTCAGCATATACTCTATCACCAAATTGGGATTTACCTTCCTCGCTTAATAACTCTAATGGGTAGTGCAACACTGGGGTTAGGAGCGTTGGTTGGGACCGGGTTTGAAGTTGCTTTGTACGATTGGATTAGGAAATCAGAGTTTAGTGCAGACAGGGCCGGTCTGCTTGCCTGTCAGGACCTGAATGCAGCAAAAGCAGTTTTCTGTCGCTTCGCCGGTGTACCTAGAGATTGGTTTGATCGGCTCAACCTTGAGGAGATCCATCGTCAGGCGGATGATTTTCAGCCGATGGTGACATCCGATTCGGTAAATCGGTTCTATCGGTTTGTGGGGCAGATGTGGAACACTCACCCTTGGGTTATAGTCCGTTTCAGTGATCTGCTGCAGTGGATCGATCGGGGTGTCTATGATGCTATTCTCAATAAGAAACGCAAGGCATCACAAGCGTTTGTTGGACAATGTACCTGCGGAGAACCGTTCGAGGAAGGCTCCTTTTATTGCATAGCTTGCGGTCGCCAAGTGGCGAACGAAAAAATGTGAGGTGAAGGAAATGGGCAGAATCGAAACTGGGACAGCTACCACCTATGAAGAGTTCAATGTTCTTAGAGATCGACTCCAGGAGCTCGTCTCGGATGTGAACGACATTTCTCAGGTTTTGGGAGTGAGTGAGGAGTACCAGGACAAGCTTACGCGTTTGAGGCATTTAGTTACCGAGTAGATGTTTCGGGTTATCGTGGTAGGCGGATTCTCGCGCGGAAAGTCCACTCTGATTAATGCACTTTTGGGTGACAAAGTGCTGCCCGCGAAGATGACTCCCACTACTGCAGTGATCACTGTGATCAAATACGGAGAGCAGCCCAGGGCATTGGTCTATTTTAAGGATAGGGATGAACCCGAGGAGGTCTCCCCTGAGAATCTGAGGGAGTACCTTCTGATTCGGAGAAAGGACCACAAGCACGGTTCCTATTCGAGTCGGATCGAAACCCCGGTTGAAAGGGTTGAACTCTACTATCCGTTGGACCTTTGTAAGAATGGCGTAGAGATTGTGGATTCGCCTGGTTTAGAGGAAGATGAAACCCGTCAAAAGCTTACCGTTAGGTTCTTGAATGAGTGCGATGCGGCCATTATGGTGTTGTCGTGCCTACAGCTCTTTTCGTTGCAAGAGCTGAAATTTGTCCGGGAAGAATTGATTGGTCGGGGCTACGATCATATCTTCTATGCAGTTAATTACGCAGACCACCTTACAGAGGACGATGAACTGGATATCTGGGAACGGGTGCGGGAAAAAATCGGTAACCCTGATCGCACCTTCATTATTTCTGCCCGGGACGCCCTCAACGGCAGGTTACATGGCGATGAGATCTCCCTTGCCAACAGTCGTTTTCCAAGTTTGGAAAAGGCTCTGGAGACATTCCTGGTGAGAGATCGGGGATATGTTAAATTGCAGTCCGCACAGGGGATGTTAGACACATATATCGACGAGCTTGGGGAGTTGACAGAGATTAGACTGAATCTACTGGAACGGTCCAAACTCGAGGATCTGCAGAAGTTGGAAAAGCAGTTTGAGAAGAGCCGAGTGAGCATTTCCGAGAAAAAAGAGTACATCGTAATGCGAATAGGGCAGGCGGGTGCCCATATTGGCGAGCGGCTCTACAATAGCTTTTCCAGACGCTGCCGTTCAATCGCAGGTAATCTACCGACCCTGGCCCGAGAACTTGAGCTGGAAGGCAGTGTCTTTGCTCAAACTGAGTACCGGGAGGCAGTTGCTGCCTATCTTGAGGACTGGATCCAGCGTGAAATCCGTGATTGGCAGGAAAGCGAAGCTAGGGAGATCCTCCGGACGGAGGGGGAGCAGATTCAACGTCTAGTAGAAAGCCATGTACAGGGTGTCTTAGAGGAAATTGACGAGCTTAAACTGAAATTGGCACCGGAATTCAGATCTGCCTCAAGCAGCCTCGCAACAGCGGGTAGCGGCTTTGAACGTCTCTTGGCTGCGGGAGGTTCTCTTTTGCTGGGTGATGTGGGCGGAGTGTTTACCGGAGGCGTGTTCGGTCTTAAGGGTGCCATTCTCCAGTTGGGAGGAGTAACGGCGGCCAATGCGGTTCTCTGGGCTCTCGGACTTTTGAACCCCATAACCGGGCTAATGGCGTCTGGGGCGGTCGCGTACACTCTGTGGCGAACAATGAGCCCCCGTGCGCTGGAGGAACTCCGGGTAGAGATCGCGCAACAGCTGAGAGAAGCGGTTGGGGAAATGCCGGACAAGGCTGAACGCCAGATTAAGAAGAACGCTATGGAGCACATGGAGCAGCTTGCTATGGTTGTCAATGACGGGATCCGAGCTATGCTGTCAAATCTGGAGCGCCAGTTGAAGAGCGCCCGGACTGAACTGGAAAGGGACAAATATGGCGCAATTGACATGTATAAAGCGTCCCTCGCAGAACTGACACTTACCAAACAGAAGTTGGCACTCCTGCTTGAGAAGGGGGTGAATGAGAGTGCAGCCGCGGAAGGTAATTGAGGACAATCGGACCTACCTTAGGCGAGTTGTTAGGGAATGCACTTATTTAGATCTTCCGCACGATGTGTCCCAGCGAGTGCAGGATTCGCTCGCGTTGATTGACCGGAAGTTGGCAACGGACCAGGTCCATTTGGCGCTGGTAGGTGGGTTCTCAACCGGCAAATCCACGCTGATCAATGCTATCCTTGGTGAAGACCTCTTAACGAGCCGCCTGCACCCTACTACTATCTGTCCTACTTTCATCTCCTATGGTGACAGACCCACCCTATCCCTTTTGATTCGGGGGTTGCCGTCCAGTCAGGAGGTTGTTACGGAAGTAATCGGGGAGCTGACGTTAGAGGGTGAGTTCCTGAACGGGCACGTTATCCTCACGCAAGTTGGACCCGGTATCTACGGTGTTACTTTAACAATAAAAACACCGGGTTCTTTCAGTTACGACATAAAGACACAAGGAAGAACCGTATGTTCCGGCAATGTGGACGTTTGGGAAGCGGACAGGGAGGTGCAGTTTCTTTACAGCAGTATTGCCAATCAGACAGCAACAGGGGATGATGTGCTATTTATGGAAGGAGAGAACCGACCCTTTGTCCAGATAGCGAACGTGAGGTCGAAAAAGAGGGTGGTTCTCAACGATCTTTTCCTTTCGGGGGAGTATGGGAGAGCAGTATTCTTTGAGCCAGGCATTTACAACGTACGGATCCAATGTAACTGGGATTACCTCCGGAGCCGTTATCCGTATAGGTATCAGAGGAAAGGGTGGGGACGACTGCTGACCAGACTGCTGGGTTCGCTGGGACTCTACCGCCCATACACGAAAAAAATCCGAAAGGTTCCGCAACCCCCTGAAACTTCAACCGTAAAAATATCGGAACCTGGCTACTATTGGATCGGTTTCTCTCCAGAAGTGGGCCGATTGGTTGTGCGGCCTTTGAGTGAGCTCGCCACAAGCAGGAGGGGTTTTGTGATTACATCACAGGAACAGAAGCAGGCGATCGGCCGATCGGCCCACTCATCGCCCAGTTCACTGCCGCTCCACGGGCCAAGCAAGTGAATGTATTGGACGGATTGATCGAGTCAGTGCGGCTAGAGTATCCGTCGAACTACCTCCGTGGAGGTCTGACGATCATTGACACACCGGGTCTAAATGCTGAGGAGATACACAGTCAGATTACGGTGGATGTGATAGACCGGATAGCCGATGCAGCCATGTTTCTCTACCCCGCAGATCAGGCTGGTACAAGCTATGATTTCCATTTTGTACGGGAGCATTTGGAAGGGGTCAGTGGAGCCATTCTTTTCGCCGTTACTAAAGCTGACATGGCAGAAGATGAGGAGGATCTACAGGAGATAGTCGACATTATTCGGGACAAGATCCGAGCGCAGACCGGAATCTCAAACCCTGAAATTCTGGCTTTGAGCCCTTTGATGGCTCTGCGAGAGCCGAAGTCCAAGTACGGGAAAGAGTTCTCTGCGGTTATCGGTTCGGTTATCGATACGATGACACATAACAGAGAGGCGATAATGATTCGCCACTTACTCAAAGTGGAACACAGCCTAATGGAGCTCTTATCCAAGCAGGCGTCTAATATGGAGCAAACTTTTTACGCGCGCCTGCAAGAACTTAATGCGTATACCATCCCAGATATTAACGCGTTTGTGGAAAACGAGAAAACTCCCGTGCTTCGTTACATCGCAGAAAGGTTTGATAGGGAGGCGTATCTGCAGATCTTCTACTCGCGCCTCAGTGCGTTGGCAACTACATATAAGAACGATATCTCGCAAGAGCTCGCGCAGGCGACGTCATTTGATGAGTTAAAAACTATCTGTGAAGATACGTT
>DGFC01000148.1 GCA_002391465.1 Firmicutes bacterium UBA3910
GGATATGAGTGAATACTTTCAGTGGCAAGAAGAGCAAAAACAAATTAATGATCAAAGCAATATTGCGTATATCAGATAAGCTTATTGATAACTGAGGAATTTACACACTAATCTGGACTTGATCATCGGCTGAGGCGTGACCAGCTACTATTCCCTGTTTTTCTCCTCCAGAGATTGTGGCTAGATTCACTTTTATTCCGTCATGCTGCTCCAGCGTTTGGATCTTGAGCAGCTTGTGCAGCAGCTCCAAAATGGCATTGCGGCCATCTTCCGGGGCAACCCCAGAATGGATGGGTCTGCCAGTTACCTCCATGGTATAGTTCATAGTTCCGGCGCGGCTGATAATAAACTCATCTGGAAAGGTGGGGCCTTCCATAACTAAAGCCACATCGGCTGTGCGGGCCAGTTCAGTGATGAGTCTTCCAGACCATGGTGCCCCAAGCTCCTCGTCAGGGTTAAACACCAGAATCAGCTGGCCATAATTCTGGAAACCGAGTTTTTGCAGCACCTTCACCGCGTACAGCGCGCAGAGAATACCAGAACGGCAGTCATTTACCCCAGGGCCGTAGGCAAATGGTTCTTTGAGCTCAAAGGGCCTTTTAGCGGCGGTTCCCCGGGGCCAGACAGTGTCAAGGTGGGAGAGGAAGAGAATGGTGGCCTCACCACTGCCGCGTGTGCGGGCTGTTAAGAAGGGTCCGTACTGGTCATGCCATTCTACTTCAGGAGTGAGCCCTAGGGCCCCCAAGCGGGGCACCAGGTAATCCACAACCGTCTGCAGCCCCTCCACATCTTCGCTTCCACTATCCATGTTCACCAGTGCCTCTAAATCAAGGAGAAATTCGGGATAAAGTTCCTGGGCAATAGCGGCAATCTTGCGTGCATCCACAGTTTCGGCCTCCTTTGATGCTGTACTTACTCTAGCTTGACTTGGAAGAGTCCCGAATCACTATTTCACACGGCAGCACCACCCTTCGGTTGTCAGGGCTGGGCTTGTCCAGTTCCCGCACAAGCCTCTCCGCTGCCAGTCTGCCTGCTTGCGCCAAGGGCAGCCGGACTGTGGTCAATGTTGGAGAAATGATTTGCGAAACTACCGTATCATCAAAGCCAACTACTGCAATGTCTTCTGGGATACGCAGGCCTTGTTCGGTTATGGCTCGCATCGCCCCGACCGCGATATAATCGTTTCCGCAGACCACCGCAGTGGGGTTGGGCTCGCGGGCCAAAAACTCCTGCATCAGTTCGTAACCGCTCTCAATGCTCCAGTCGCCGTATTTAGTGAGGCGATTCCAAGTGGGCAGGCCAAATTCTTCTAAGGCGGAAGCAAAGCCCTGGATACGGCCGTGCATATGGAGCTGATTAGGCGCTCCCCCGATTAGGCCAAAAATCTGGTGACCCGAGTTCCACAAATGCTCAACCAGGCTTCGGATCGCTCCTTCATTGTCATACTCAATGCAGAGGGATTCATAATCAGGATCATGGGCGCCGATGATCACGTGGGGAATGTTTCTCTCTTTAAGTTCCGAGACGATATGGCGCTCCACCATCCACGCGGATAGGATGAGGACGCCGTCTACCGTCCGTTTATTAAAGTGCCGGGGGAGAAAGGCCGGTTCTTGGAATTCGCGGTAAGAACACATGGCAATCTGGAGTTCCCAGTCCTGGCCCTTAAGGTAGTCATAGATGCTCTGCACAATGGGCAGTTCGTAAAACCAGGTTGTGGGAACAATGGGATCTTCCTGGACAATGATTAGGGAAATGACCCCTGTTCTACCCGTAACTAGGCTGCGGGCAATGGTGTTTGGACTATAGTTCAACTTCAGGATGGCCCTTTCTACGCTAGCCCTCGTTTCAGCAGAGACGTTGGCATGTCCATTAATCACCCGGGACACTGTTGCCACTGATACTCCAGCTAACTTCGCAACATCCTTAAGAGTGGCACCCCTTTGCATGTTACTAACCTCACTTTGTCAAAGAAACGAGTACAATGCTCTTGTAAACGCTTTCATTAATACTTATATCACGGAACACAAAATCAGTCAACATAAAAATAACTATTTTGCGTTTTGCTCAACACGAGAATTACCGGTCCAGTCGCCGAACAGGAGGCAAAAACCGTTCTTATAGGGAAACTTTCGTTGCAGGGTTTAGAAGGTTGTTGCAGAATTGTAGAAGTAAAGTGAATACGTGCTGACGGAGCTGAGTTTTGTTAAGTAAGCGCTTTCATGGAGGTGAAGTCATGGAAAAGCGGGTGCAGAAGAAGGAGGACGGGCGCTACATCATCTTTTACACTTTCCCTCAAGGCGAAGAAACGGACACAGACCAGAAAGAGGAGTGATTCCATGTCAGAATTACGCTGGAACCCACAGCTCAAGCAGTGGGTGATTGTGGCCAGCCACCGCCAAGATCGAACCTATAAGCCACCTGCGGAATTTTGCCCCCTCTGCCCAACCTTGCCCGGAGCATTTCCCACGGAAGTACCGGCTGAGGACTATGAAATAGTTGTCTTTGAGAATAAGTTCCCTTCCTTACGCCTGCCGGCACCGCCCATGGAAGTGGAAGGCACTGATCCAAACCTTACCGCCCCTGCGGCTGTCTCTTATACACATCC
>DGFC01000018.1 GCA_002391465.1 Firmicutes bacterium UBA3910
CCTGTACACTGCGTTGAATATTGAGGCTGACAATGGGGGGCAGGGCTTCGTTGAAGTGCTCGAATTGGGCCAGTAAATCATCGGTTAAATTGGTAATAGTTTCCCGGTATTGGGGCAATAATAAAGCTAGGTCCATTAGTTCAGAGATCATTTTGCCTACTACCAGGAATAATAAGTACCAGGCTATGAGCCCAACTGCCACCAGAACTGTCAAAACCGCTATCCCCCGGGGAAGGCGTATCCTTCTTTCTAAAAAGGAGATCAGGGGCTCGAGCAGGATGGCAAAAGTCAGACCGACCAGAAATGGGAGTAGGGCGGTGGCCAGCTGTTTGGAGAAAAGGAGCAGCAAGATGACAACTGCTGCAAGTATAATGATCCGTTTTGGTGTGAACATGTCGCGCCAAGACCGCACAGAAAGGCCCCTCCCTTCCTTTGTCTACGACTTTAGTATATTATGTTCGACCCTTATTTGCAATAAATGGGGTGTGCGTTTTTTCGCTAAATTGACAGAACGTACCTTTATTAGTATAATGCAGCATATGCACATAGCAGTATAAATCATAGTATAAAGAGAGGTCTGGTAATGGTTTTTGAACCAGCTAATGCAAAAAACAATACAAGATTAGCTGTCTTCGCCTGCCTGGCCCTTGCAGTTCTCCTTGTGACCCAGTCTGGGTTCATCTTTCAGCCGGAAGAGATAGCAGAGGCTGAAATGGCGGAAGCAGTGCCTGTTGAGACCGAATCGGAAGAGATTACTGTCTCGACAGAAGCTGTTCCAGTGGAGGAACTGGAGGAAGAAGGCGAAGCAGAAGAAGATGTCCAACTCCCTGGGGACAAGCCCAAGTATCGCTCCCTGGGAACTTATCAAGTGCAAAAAGGGGACAGCCTATATTGGATCGCGGGAAGTTACGGGATTTCCGTGGAGGAGCTGCGGGAGCTGAACGACCTTGAGTCGGATGTACTAGCGGTTGGGCAGCGTTTGGTTGTGCCCCATGATTTCAAAAAACTGTATCCCACTGGCGTACGCCTTTCCAACATGGAAGTGGAATGGCTGGCCCAGATGATTTACGCCGAGGCTAGGGGTGAGCCCTATTTGGGCCAAGTCGCTGTGGGTGCGGTGATTATTAACCGCATGTTGAGTCCCCAGTTTCCCAACACGCTGCGGGGTGTGCTCTTCCAGAGAAACGCCTTCCAGCCAATTAGAAACGGAGCGTTTTACAACACTCCTAACGAATCTGCTCGCAGGGCAGCGTTGGAGGCCCTAAACGGCCACGATCCAACGGGCGGTGCACTCTTCTTTTTTAATCCCCGCCAGTCTACTGATCGGTTTATGCACAGCCGACCGGCGACAACAACAATCGGACAGCATAGGTTCACAAACTAAAAGGTACTGCCCAAACCGGGCAGTACCTTTTTACTTCAGTTCGCAAGTATTAAAGAAGGGCAACCGTATCTCTGGCGATTACAACCTCTTCGTCCGTTCCCACCACGAACACCTTTACCTTGGAGTCTGGTGTGGAGATTTCCAGGTCTTCACCCCGGCGGTTGTTCAGCTCAGGATCGATCTTAACGCCCAAGTATTCCAGGTTGCGGCAGACCGCATCCCGTACGGAAGGAGTGTTCTCGCCGATACCGGCTGTAAAGACAATGGCGTCTACACCATTCATGGAGGCGGTGTAGGCACCTACGTACTTGAGGATGCGGTTGATGAAGATATCAAAGGCCACCTTGCAGAGGCGGTCGTCTTCCGCGATACCCTTTTCAATGTCCCTCATATCGCTCACGCCGGCAATGCCGTACAGCCCGGAATGCTTGTTCAGCATGGAGTCGATCTCATGCAGATTAAGTTCTTCCTTCTTCATGATGTAAAAGATTGCACCGGGATCGATGTCACCGCTTCGAGTACCCATCATCAAACCTTCTAGGGGTGTGAAGCCCATGGAAGTATCTACCGATTTACCACCTTGAACCGCGGCAATACTTGCTCCATTGCCCAGGTGGCAGGTGATGATCTTGAGATCTTCTATATTCTTACCCATGAGCTCAGCGGTGCGCTGGGATACGTATTTATGACTTGTGCCGTGGAAACCGTAGCGGCGTACTTTGTGGCGCTGGTAGACGGTGTACGGAATGGCATACAAAAACGCATGGGGCGGTATGGTTGAATGGAAGGCGGTGTCAAATACAGCTACCTGAGGAGTTTTGGGCATAATCTTCTCAGCAGCCCGGATTCCCATTAAGTTGGCTGGGTTATGGAGCGGTGCCAAGTCTGACAACGATTCTAAGATCTCTTTCGTACGTTCGTTGATCAAAACGGAGTCGGAGAAGGATTCGCCGCCGTGGACGACCCTGTGTCCCACCGCATCGATTTCATCCACACTCTTAATACTGCCGTGCTCAGGATCCGTCAAAAGGTTGAGACACTCCCGGATTGCCGTTGTATGTTCTAAAATGGGCATAGTTTTGCTTACTTCTTCTTTGCCCGTGGATTGATGGGTGATCACTGCATTGTCCTGGCCGACGCGCTCTACCTTACCTTCGGCCATGACACTTTCGTCACGCATATCGTACAGCTTATATTTCACAGATGATGAACCGCAGTTCAAGACAAAGATGATCATTCTTCAAATTCCTCCTTTTCTCCCTCTTCCAGCGAAACCACTGCGTCGTCTTCAGTGTAGGCAAAGAAGCCTAACCTGGTCTTTACACCAAGACGTTTTTGCCGCACATAACGCCGAATCAAGGGACAGGGAGCGTAACGGTCGCCGAGTTTTTCCTGCAGCTGCTCCATCCAGCTGAGGATCAAATCTAAGCCTAAGCGATCGGCCATCTCCAGGGGACCCTGACTCATACCCCAGCTTTCTTTAATAATCAATTCAGCCGCTGCAGCATCGCAGACGCCTTCGTCGATCATGTAAGCAGCTTCGTTGACCAAGGTGATCAATGCCCGGGGGTTAACCAAACCGGCACTCTCGTGGATGTGGAGTACCTTTTTGTCCAGGCGTTGGGCGAAATTCTTCGCCACTTCCACCGCTTCTGGAGAAGCAGACTCGGGAACGACCAGTTCCGCCACGGGAACATCGGGAACGGGCGGGATGAAGTGGAGACCCACCAGTTGATCATTGCGGGTAATGCTCCTGGCCAGCTCAGAAACGAGCAGGGTGGAGGTGGTGGAGATGAAGACAACCTCAGGCCGGCAGAGATGATCTGCTGTCCGCAGCAGCTCTTTCTTTGTGTAGAAGTGGTCAATGGTTGCCTCAATCAATAAATCCACATTGGCCAGTTCTTTCAGATCCAGAGTATAGCTGATCCGGCCTAGAATTAGTCTCTTTTCTGATTCGGTAATGGCCCATTTGGCCAACTTCCGGTCTAGGCTTTTCTCAATGCGGCGGAGTGCGTCCTGACCTCCGGCACCTTGGGAAAAAAGGACAACGTCATATCCTTTACTGGCAGCACATTCGGCGATCCCCCGGCCTAAGCGGCCGGCACCCAGCACTGCTATTCTGCGAATTTCCATGAAAAACAATCCCTCCTACAGAAGTGCGATAAAATAAGTTCCCTACTGCTAATTCTCATATTGCCCACCGTTTCCTGCTTCAATTCCCTTTTTTGGGTTGCTATTTAGGGCAAGTATGATAAAATATCGACAAAATCAACGCGTAACAGCCAGATGAATAAAGGGGGTCCCCGGCATTGGATTTCAGTGATAAATTTGGGCGTGAAGGATTGACATTTGATGACGTGTTGTTGGTTCCTGCTGCGTCGGAAGTACTTCCTTCCGATGTGGAGGTCTCCACCCGTTTTTCCCGCAACATCCGCCTCAACATACCCATCGCAAGTGCGGGTATGGATACTGTGACAGAGTACCGCATGGCAGTGGCCATGGCCCGGGAGGGAGGAATAGGCGTCATCCACAAGAACCTGTCCATCTACGAACAGGCCAGTGAAGTGGACCGGGTTAAACGTTCGGAAAGCGGAGTAATTGTCAATCCCTTCTACCTGAATCCTCACCATCGGGTGAGTGACGCCCTGGCCCTTATGGCCCGCTACCGCATCTCCGGGGTACCCGTTGTGGACAAGAATCGGAAACTGGTGGGCATCGTGACCAACCGAGATTTGGTGTTTGAGGAAAACGTGGACCAGCCCATCGGTAACGTGATGACCAAGGAAAACCTAGTAACCGGGCCGGTAAACACAACGTTGGAAGAAGCTAAAGCTATCTTACACCAACACCGCATAGAAAAACTGCCCCTGGTTGATGAGAACTACGTTCTCAAGGGCCTAATCACTATTAAAGACATAGAAAAAGCCCGCCAATATCCACGTGCGGCTAAGGATGAAAAGGGACGTTTGCTGGTGGCTGCCGCAGTTGGCGTTGGCCCAGATCGGATTGAACGGAGCGGCGTCTTGGTTGATGCCGGTGTTGATGCACTGGTAATCGATACGGCCCATGGCCATTCCCGGGGAGTTATTGAAGCGCTGCGGGAGATCAAGGCAGAGTTCGGTGATAAGGTAGATATAGTCGCGGGTAACGTAGCGACGGCCGAGGCGACAAAAGATTTGATCGAAGCGGGCGCAGACGGAATCAAGGTGGGCATTGGCCCTGGCTCAATCTGCACCACCCGGGTAATTGCCGGTGTGGGTGTGCCCCAATTGACCGCAGTCTTTGACTGTGCCAGGGTGGCCAGACCCCACGGAGTTCCTGTCATCGCCGATGGCGGTATCCGCTATTCTGGCGATATTGTCAAAGCTCTCGCCGCTGGCGGAGATTGCGTGATGCTGGGCAGCATGCTGGCAGGAACGGAAGAGAGTCCGGGCGAGATAGAGATTTATCAGGGACGGAGTTACAAGGTGTACCGCGGTATGGGTTCCCTCGCAGCCATGCGGGCAGGGAGCAAGGACCGCTACTTCCAGAGCGATGCTAACAAACTGGTGCCGGAAGGGGTGGAAGGACGCGTACCCTACAAAGGCAGTCTAGCCGATGCCGTCTTCCAGTTGGTTGGCGGCCTGCGGGCGGGCATGGGTTACTGCGGAGCGCCTAATCTAGAGGAACTGTACGCCAAGAGCCGCTTTGTCCGGATTACACCTGCCGGTACACGGGAAAGCCATCCCCACAATGTGCAGGTGACCAAAGAGGCTCCCAATTACGGAATATAGGAACGGAAGAGTATAGCATAAATTCCCCTTCTGCGTAGAGATAAGAAAAGAGGAGGGGATGACAATTTACGGCAATAGGTTTCGGCGCGATGTGGTGGAAGGCCTAGCCTACAAATACTGGTGGGAGATCCTGCCCAAAATCACCCGCTGCAGGCAGAAGGGCAGGCAGAGGCCTTGGGGATACGAACATTTAGGTAGATCATAAAAAGGGGCGGTCGGCGCCCCTTTTGCAAGTAGGAGAGGTGGCATGACAGGACAGGATAGAAGGCCATTCGGTGTTTTCCTCAGTCTGGGCAGCTGGTTGCTTTTAATCATCCTGAACGTAATCTTCGCCCCATCACCCCTGGTTCTCCAGGTTGTGCATCAGGCGATTTTAATCACCATTGGGCTGTTCTGCGTGCGCCCCGAGCTTTTGGCCTATCCCGGGCCAAAACTTATCAAGCGGGGAGTAATCTACGGCATAGGTCTCTATGCCCTTAACACCGCCTTAGCAGCCCTAACGGTGTGGCTGCTCATGCGTATAGTCGATGCTGACACAATAGTCGACCTTGCAAACGAAGAAAGGGCTGCCCTTGAGCCCTTTCTTAGCGAGAACGGTTTCTTATCCATGTTTACTTCGGTACTGACCCTAGTGGTGGGGGCGCCCCTCAGTGAAGAATTGTTTTTCCGGGGCCTAATCCTGGACAAGCTGCGGGAGCGCCAAAGCACCGCTTCAGCCCTAATCATCACCGCTTTGATCTTCGCCGTAGTTCATTTTTATCTCATACAGTTCGCCCCGGTTTTGGCTGCCGGCATTGTGCTGGGTGTGATTTTCATTCGGACCGAGAATTTGCTAGTACCGATTATAGCCCATGCAGTGTCAAATGGGCTGGCTTTAATCGCTTGGTATCTGTTATAGCCTGCGGAATTGATCCACGTCCACCACAAAGACAATTGCCCCGCCCGATTCGATCTCGATAGGCACGCCAATGGCGGTGGGTAGTTCGGGAGTTATGTGGGGTACAATCTTCTTGCGCGGTGCACAAGTGGTGCGGATGATCTGCATTACTTCTTCCACCCGCTCATCGTCGACACCGATCAGCAGCGTTGTGTTGCCCCGCAGGAGAAACCCGCCTGTGCTGGCCAGTTTGGTAGCTTGAAAACCATTTTCTACCAATGCTTCCATCAGGAAAGCCGCATCCGTATCTTCGATTACTGTAATAATCAGTTTCATGGGAACTCCCTCCTTCACCGTTATTTTAGACAAAGCTCTGCGTTTTCCTTTTCTCTCCCTCCCATCTTTTCCCTCTTGACGCTGTACACCATACATAAAAAAGCCAAATCCAGCAGTTTCTGCTGGATTTGCTTATGGGCTCAGCCTATATCGGGCGGACTCGGTTGTGGAGGGAAGGGAGGCCAGAAGGCACCCGATTCGGCCAGTTCAAACCACTCAGCGCAGCCCAGGGGCGAGACTTGTTCGCACAAGGGCGGTTCGGACGAGAATCTTCCCATTACTTCTAACTGCACTAAAGCAACCGCTTTAACTATGATGTAGATACCCACATCGCACTCAATTACCTCGCCGCTGTCAACGACACGGCAGCCAATGCAGCGCACTAGGGGCAGGAGTACCACTTCCATACCCGGCAGGGCCCCAACTAGGCGCAGGCCCCGACGCCTAAACTGCCCAGCTTGTTGAATAAACTGGGTGTTGCCGTTGGAATCGTATTCGATGTTCAGGGTAAAGGTCACGTCAATGTCCACTTCATCTGTTCCCACAACGAAGCCTGTTGCCACCAAATCGGTGATGGCACAGTCTACTACGTTAACAGCAGGCGGGAAAACGGGGGGAATGGGAACCCGGAGGGTGATGCAGTCCACTATGGAGCATTCGTTGTAGACTTTGTTAACGTAGATTATCTCGGGCCGGAACGGGTTGACCTGATCGGAACTGCCGCAGAGGGAATCGGGACGACGCTGTTGCTCAGGGGTTTTCATAACCAATCCTCCTTTCTCTAGACCATACTATGCAGATCGTGTCCCGTGGTGCTTCTTACCTAGATAAAATGTCTGAATGAACAGGCTCCCGCATAAATAATAGCGGGGGTGATCATTGTGTTCATTCATATCCAACATCCAGAATTCCGGGGGGTAGAACTGGCAGGCCATTCCCTGTTCTATCACACGTGCGGAGGGGAAAGGGAACTTCTCCACGGGGACATTACCGATCTGGTGGTGACGGTAAGCGGTGGGGAAGTGCACATTGTGGCTTTTTTGGAGGACAAAGACTACGCCTGGTACTTCCGGGGGGAAAGGGCCTTTCAGCGCGACAGGCTTGAACTGGGGCAGCTGTATGGGGGGGCCGCCCGCCTTATTGTGGACGGGGAGGGAAGCTGCCACCTACTTTACCTGCTCAAACAGTCTGCGGGCCGAAGTGCCCTGTTAAAACATCTCAATCTTGCCGATCAGCATAAATCGCCGCTATCCGTATCTCCCAACGTCTCTCCCCTGCGGAGCAGCCTCAGTGGAGCTTGGCACAGAGACGGTTATCTCCATGCCGTTTACTGCAGTAACCGTGATCAACATCTTTATTACCGCGCCTTTGAACCTAGGTTGGGCGTTTGGAGCGGAGCCATTCCCTTTTCCCACAGCAGATGCAGCTATCCCCAACTGATCTCCTCAGACAAACTTTATTTGTTCTGGCAGGAGGAAGGGGAGCTGCTCAAACTTCTGGTAAAGGTTAAGACAGAAGTGTGGTCAGAACCGCTCCAGCTGGGCAGCGGCCAGTCCCACACCAGCGGATTCGGCTTCAGCTTAGAGGATGGCTGGAACATTATTTGGCGTGAGCAGGATCAGCTTTTCCAGGCGGGTTTTGACAGCTGGAAAGACTTCCAGGCGGTAGATGCGGGGCAATACGAATACCTCTGGGAGGTAGTGGGGGGAACAACTATCCCGAGATACAGGTTAAAGGGGGCGGAAGAACCTGTTGAAAGTGCTGGGGAAGTTGATAGGGAAGCGGAAGCTGCCCCTCCTACACCTGAAATAGAAACGGCAGGGGAGAAGGAGCAGCGGGAAAAGGCAAAACGGGAGGCGGAGGCACAAGCCGCCTTTATGCGTCAGGCATTTCAGGTACTGCAGGAGTGGGAAACATTACGGGAAGAGATCCGCCG
>DGFC01000186.1 GCA_002391465.1 Firmicutes bacterium UBA3910
CCTTGAGTGTAGTCATAATCCGGCCGGTTTTCGTCAGAGCCCACCGCGATGATGGAGTTTTCTCGAACCATCAGGGGAAGGCTCAGGTAATCATGGGTCTCCTTAACCCACCGGCCGCCCTCAACTATTTCATTAGTGAGGAAACTAGTCCACCTGCCCCGTGGCAGATAGTATGATACCTCTCCCTCTGGATGGAAAACTGGAGCAACAAGGAGCGACTCACCCAGCATGTACTGAAGGTCAAGGTAATCGCACCCTGGATCATCGGGAAATTCCAGCATCATGGCCCGCATCACCGGAATACCCTGCTTTGCGGCTTCACAGGCAGCTGCAAAGATATAAGGCATTAGGCAGCATTTGAGCTTGGTGAAATATCGCAGTACATCGACTGCCTCTTCATCAAACAGCCAAGGAACCCGATAAGACTTGCTACCGTGGAGGCGGCTGTGGGATGACAAGAGACCGAAGGCAGCCCACCGCTTATAGAGGTCGGGGGTAGCGGTATCCTCAAAACCGCCTATATCATGGCTCCAGAAACCAAACCCCGAAAGACAAAGGGAAAGTCCACCCCGCAGGCTTTCCGCCATGGATGGATAAGTAGCAGAACAATCTCCTCCCCAGTGAACTGGGAACTGCTGGCCCCCGGCAGTTGCCGAGCGGGCAAACAGGACTGCATTGCCCTTTCCAAGGTCCTCCTCAAGGGCCTCAAACACTGCTTTATTGTACAAGAGAGCATAGTAATTGTGCATTTTCACCGGATCAGAGCCATCGAAGTAAACGACATCGGTGGGAATCCGCTCACCAAAATCCGACTTGAAGCAGTCAACCCCCATATTGATGAGCCGCTTTAGATGGCCTTTATACCATTCACAGGCAGCTGGATTGGTGAAGTCAACAACGGCCATTCCCGGCTGCCACAGGTCCCACTGCCAAACATCGCCGTTGGGTCTCTTCAAGAAATACCCTTTCTCAACACCCTCGGCAAAGAGGACCGACTGTTGGGCAATATAGGGGTTAATCCATACGCAGATGCGTAGGCCCCGCTCCTTTAGCCTCTTAAGCATACCCTCTGGATCGGGAAACGCATCTCGGTCCCATTGAAAATCACACCAATGGAACTCCTTCATCCAAAAGCAGTCAAAGTGAAAGACATGCAAAGGTATATCCCGCTGGGCCATGCCTTCGACGAACTCATTGACGGTCTCTTCATCGTAGCTCGTGGTAAAGGATGTGGTAAGCCATAAACCAAAGGACCAGGCCGGGGGTAAGGCGGGCCGGCCGGTCAAGGCTGTGTATTTTTCCAGCACTTCCTTGGGCGTCGGGCCGTAGATTATGTAGTAGTTAAGATACTGCCCGGGAACGCTGAACTGGACTCCGGAAACTCGTTCAGTTGCAACTTCAAAGGATACACACTCCGGATGATTGACAAACACACCGTAGCCCCGATTGGTTAGATAGAAAGGCACATTCTTATACGCCTGCTCGCTGCTAGTTCCGCCATCCCGGTTCCAGATATCTATTACCTGCCCGTTTTTCACAAAGGCAGTAAACCTCTCGCCCAGTCCGTATACGCACTCTCCAACTCCCAAATCCAGCTGCTCCCGGACATAAGTATTACCGTCATCCTTTTCTATATAGGCCATAGCCCGCCAACCGCTGCCGGTAATTCGCTGCCCTCCACCGATAAAATCTAGACTCCAGTCCTTTTTATTCACCCTAGCGGTGAGGGCCCCAGCTGTGAAGTTGACGGCAGCATCGTCGTCAGTGACAGTAAAAGCTGCGTCACCATCTACCTTCACACTAAACTCAGGTCCCCGATGTTTTACGCCTTGAAAATGGGAAATCTCAACTCGTATTACGTCGGCCATGGGAGTCGTCAGCTTGATGGACAAAAGCGGGCCTTCCAAGGTGTCTCCCCGGTGGCGAATCTGCCGGCAGGGAGCAAAAACTGACAGCGAATCCGATTCTTTCTCCACACTGTGTACCTCAGCCGGACTGTGGAGCTTAAAACCCTTTCTCACCAGCCAATTGCCGTCGGTAAACTTCATGGACGCCATCCTCCAAATGGTATTCACACTTCTTATTACAGCAAGGGCAAGGAGCTAATATGTAGTTCCCTGCCCTCAACACTATACCATGGACAGCTAGCTGCTGCCCGGGGTACCTACACTAAAGCATTTCCAAGGTCCCTTCTCTGACAAAGACCGGGATTGCATCCATGGGCGCCGGACATGTAACTACTCTGCCGCCTTCATATATTTTGTTGTCATTGATGTTTCGCCAATTGCCGACCGGCAGATATACTTCCCGCTCCCGCATACCTTCATACAGAATGGGACAGACCAGCATATCGCTGCCGAACATGTATTGATCCTCAATCTCCCAGGCCTTTTCATCCTCGGGGAACTCATAAAATAGGGGCCGCATGACCGGAGTGCCTTTCTCGTGGGCCTCCTGCATAAGGGTCTTAATATAGGGTCGGATCTTTTCCCTGATTTCCATGTATTTCTTGCAGATTTCGTACACTTCTTCTCCGTAGGTCCAGACTTCGTTATCGGCGCCGCTGGGCATCATCCCGCCTCCAGTTTTTCCGATAGGCTCCTTAACCGGCTCTCTGAAACCGTGGAGTCGAAATACCGGACAGAAGGCGCCGAACTGGAACCAGCGGACCAGCACTTCCTTGAACTTGTCACAGTGAATGTTGCCGCCGTGGAAGCCGCCGATATCTGTGGTCCACCACGGAATTCCAGCAAGACCCATATTAAGTCCTGCCACCAGCTGGTTGCGGAGGGAGCGAAAACTGGAATCAATGTCTCCAGACCACACCAAGGCCCCATACCTCTGAGAGCCGGCCCAAGCGCAGCGCAGAAGGTTGATGACATTCTCTTGTCCTTCAGCCGTCATCCCTTCATAGGCCATCCGGGCATACAGCTTAGGATAAAGATTGCCTACCTCCAGCACAGAACCCAGGTGATACCGATAATGGTCGTATTCGTAATCAGTGAACTCGGGCTCCGCCTCATCAAGCCAGAAGATTCTAATTCCGCAGTCGTAGTAGTTCTCTTTAATCTTGTTCCAAACATAAGCACGGGCATCGGGGTTAGTCATATCAACAAAACAGGCATTGCCCAGCTGCCCGAGGCGTTTTCCTGCTTCGGATCTCACAAGGTACCCGAGCCTACGCATTTCCTCATAGTTCTCGCTGTCCTGCTCCACTGTAGGCCAAATAGATACCATCACTTCAATGCCCATCTCTTTCAGTTCCCTGACCATCTTAGCGGGGTCCGGCCAATAACGGCGATCAAACTTCCAATCACCCTGATTGGGCCAGTGGAAAAAGTCCACGACGATAACTGAAATGGGAAGGCCCCGTCGCTTGTATTCCTTAGCAACCTCCATGATTTCATACTGGGTCTGATACCTGAGCTTGCACTGCCAAAAACCCGTTGCCCAATCGGGCATCATGGGCACCTTGCCGGTTGCATCAGCATAAGCTTCAACGATTTCTGCAGGGGTATCTCCGGCAGTAATCCAGTAGTCCATCTGCTTGGTGGAATAAGCGATCCATTCAGTGAGATTCTTGCCAAAGGTGACCTTTCCAACAGCAGGGTTGTTCCAAAGCATTCCGTAGCCTTTATTGGACACCGCAAAGGGGACACTGGCCTGGGAATTTCTCTGAGCCAGCTCCACTATACATCCCTTTAGGTTGAGATACGGATGCTGGTACTGACCCATTCCATAAATCTTTTCATCATCACAAGCTTCAAACCGCACAGTGAGCCGGAAATTGTCGGTGCCCCGATGGGGCTCAAAGGTGCGGGGGTCAATCTCAAGGGCACTGTTAAACTCCTCTTCAACATTACCCCGCATACGGTTGCGGTCATACTCCTCCAAAAGAAGTTCATTCTTCTGATTATAAAAGCGAAGCTTGCCGGTGCTCATAATCTCGCATCTGATCTTACCGTTGGTAATCTCTGCCCGTTGGCCGTCGATCTTGATTTCGGCTTGGCTTTCTGCCGGCTCCAAGAGTGCAGAGTAAATTTCGTCATCCTTGAAACTGTCAAGCTGTGTAGCCCGGACCCGGAGAGCATTTTTCCCCCAGGGTTCGATGCATAGTAGTTCTTTGTCTTCTCGCCTAAGTAGTTTGTTCCCCACTTGTTTTATCACTGAGCACCCTCCTCTGGTTTGATGTAGTGCATAGGCTATTACTTGGCTGCTGTTATTCCTTCACTGCGCCAGCAGTGAGACCACCTACTATATACTTTTGCAAAAACACAAAGGCCAGCACTACAGGGGTAACAAGGATCGCCCCATAGGCCATGATCGCGTTCCACCTGGTACCATACTTACTCTGGAACTTATAAATATTGGCCGTAAGGGGGCGCATTTCCGGCATAACGTTAAAGGTCATAGAGTAAGCTAGGTCATTCCATCCCCCTAAGAACGAGATGACTGCCACAGTAATGATGCCGGTCTTAATGGCAGGCAGCATAATCATGAAAAAGGATTGGATAGCATTACAGCCGTCAATTCGTGCGGCATCATCTAATGACCGCGGAATGCTGTTGAAATACGACCGAAGAATAATTACGATAAACGGAATTGAGCCTGAGGATATGGCTACTACCGGTGCCCAAAAAGTACCCAATAGCCCCATCTTGTTGAATATTAGATACATGGGAGTGAGCATCAGCGATGGTGGCAGCATTTGTGAAACCAAGAAGGCCAGCAACATGATCCTCCGTCCAGGTACTTTGTACCTCCCCATCCCGTAAGCAGCCGGAATGCCAATAAGCATGGACAGGCACATAGACATGGTGGCGATAATACAGCTATTGCGAAGGGACATGAAGAATTCCTTATCCCTAATGTTTAGGAGCCAGGGTTCGATAGTGAAATCACGAGGGAAGTAAGTCAATACGGGGCTGAAAATCTCCGCATCGGATTTGAATGACATCATAACGAGCCAGTAGATGGGAAAAAGAAAGATAACTGCAATAGTGATAGCAACGATATTGTATATAGCGTTCGCTCTCGCTTCCCTAGAACTTAGTATCCGTTCAACCCTCATAGGCATCTTAATCCTCCTCGGCGGCAATCAGCCTCAGGTAGAAAAGACCAACCACCAGCAGACAGCAAAACAGTACCATCCCAGTAGCAGCACCTAAAGAGAATTGATATTTGGTAAAGGACAATTGGTAGGCGTAAGTCCCTAATACGTCGGTGGAATTAAGCGGACCGCCTGCTGTCATAACAAACATAAGATCAAAGGCCTTAAAAGTATAGATAAAACCTAACATTAGTACCGCCAGGATCGCCGGACGCAACAGCGGCAGCGTAATGTAGCGAAATCTCTGCCAACCAGTGGCACCATCAACAGCAGCGCTATCGTAAAGGCTGTCAGGAATCGTGGTCAAGCCCGACGTGAGAATCAACATGTTAAAGGGTATTCCAACCCAGCAGTTCATGGCCACAACACCTATCATGGCAGTACTGGTATTGACCAGCCATTCTACAGGCTGCTGTATCAATCCAACTTTCAGCAGCAAATCGTTAATTAATCCACTTACACCGAAGATATTCTTGCCCAGCATAGCTGTCACCGACATAGGCATCATATAGGCGATCAGCAGCAGACCGCGCACAGGGCCAGCCAACTTAAATCTCTTTGCGAACAACAGTGCAAGGGCAAAACCAATGGTAAACTGAAAGACCAGCGAACCAAAGGTAAACACAAAGGTATTCTTTAGTACCAATAGAAAGGTAGGATTGCTAAACAATGCCTTGAAGTTAGCCAACCCTACAAATGTAGAGGTTCCCCGAACGAAGGTGCGAACGTCCACGTTCCTAAGGCTAAGTAGGAAATTGTACACGAGAGGATATCCCAGAACTGCTACTGTGTACAAAAAACCCGGAAGGACAAACAGGAGACCCTCTAACTTGGTCTTGGTGGTCATTGATATATTCAGACGGCGTTTGCCTTGTGGAGCTTGCAAACACGCCACCCCTTCCCTGTTTTGTGGGTAATACTGAAGATGTACTATATGGTGAACCTTATAGTACACCTTCAGTATTCTTACCTGCTATATCGGGATTCTACATCGATATATCTGACTTCTAACCTACTCTCCGATGGGTGTGACCTCCAAAATAGGATTGATTACTGCAGCTGCGTCTTTGATAGCCTGTTGAGGAGTCTTGGCACCAATCAGAGCGGCCTGCAGTGCAGAATACAGTGCCTCAGAGATGATTGGCCACTCGGGATGAGGACCTCTAGCGACTGCATAGTTCATTCCTTCGGTGAAAACAACATAGCGCTCATCTTCACTTAGGAAAGGAGCGTGATCGATGGCATCTCGCCTCACGGGGAGCTTACCTGCAATTTCACACCACTGTGCATTGTTCTTGGCGGACTGCATGAACTTCAGGAACTCAACACAGGCATCCTTGGCCTTGCAGGCAGTGGTGATACCAAAGTTTTCCCCGCCGATTACCGACGCGTACTGCTTACCCATGGGTAGCAGTGCATATTGGTACTCGAAGGATTCATGAACCTTATCCCTATCCAAAGTCGCAATCTGCCATGTACCGGACTCAAGCATTGCGGCTCTACCGCCGATGAAGGCGTTGTAGGCATCGCCCTGACCCCAGTTGATAACTTCCTTGCTCATATAGCCCTTGTCCACAAGGGTGGTCAAGAAAGAAAGCGCTTCAACGGCTTCCGGAGAATCTATGCTGCTAACCTTTGCGCCAGAGGCGTACAGCCAGGGAATGAACTGGAATGTGCCTTCCTCGTTGCTGATCGCGCTCATGGCAAAGCCGTAAATACCTTTGCTGGCATCAGTGGTGGCTGCGGCTACCTCTAGAAGCTCATCCCATGTCTTTGGGGGCTCATTGTAGCCGGCGGCCCTGAGCATGTCCATGTTGCACAGCAGAGCGAGACAGTTGGAATTGTTGGGGAGTCCATAAATCCTGCCCTCAGCATCCATACAGCTGCTCAATGGACCTTCGTAGAAGTACTGCAGATCATCCCAATCCTTTAGATAATCAGTTATGTCTTCAAAAACACCTAACGCAATGTAAGAGGCCATATCCGGAGAATCCACCATGCCGATATCTGGCAGCTGACCAGAAATGGCTCCAATGGTGTACTGGTTCATGAGCTCATCTCTGGATACAAAGGTAGGAACGATGTAAATCTCATCCTGCATAGCGTTATAATCTGCAACGACCTTCTCCAAGGCATCGGCCTCGTGCTCAAAATAATGCCACAGTGTCACTTCCACCGGAGCGGCTGCTGCTAGGTTAGCACATAATGCTACCAGCAGCACAACACCCAAGGTTAAAATGTCTCTCTTCATGGAAACAACCTCCTTAAACTCCCTGCGTTATCAGTTCTAACGTCCCTTCTTCTTTCATCGACCGACCAATGTCTCTGTGTCTTGTTCTCTTTGCTTCCTTCTTGTGTCTGATTCGTGTTTGGCGGCTACAAAGTGAAGCTCCATTAGGTAATCAACATGCAGCGCCAAAATTACCAGCTTTCTTAGCTGACGCTTTCACCCCCTCTGCCCTAATCACTTCACAGCTGCTCCGGCTTTAGAACGAAAGCTGCCAGACTCCCTTCCAGACTGTGTCTTGACATTCTGGTAAGGAGAGCCTAGGGCAGGTGTGAAGCTACTTGTCCCCGATTCATTCACAATCAGAAGGCGGTCTCGGTGTCCTTAACCAGCACCCGAATTTGTGGTGAAAGACTGGGATTCAAGTATGCTGCATCATCCACGAATTGGAAGCTGTGCGCCGTCCCTTAGGAACAGCGGAATTCGATCGATGGGTGTTTCCACTTCGACTGTCTGTCCGCCCTGGTATTCCTTTCCAGTCCACGCATCCTGCCAGCTAGCTCCGCTGGGAAGGTAGACTTTCCTCTTTTCCACACCAGCATACAGCACCGGTGCGACCAAGAGATCGGGACCGAACATATACTCATCTTCCACGTCCCATGCCCCTTGATCTTGAGGAAAGTCGTAGAAGAGGGGCCGCATGAGGGGCGTACCCTTTTCGTGAGCTTCTTTCATCAACTCTTTAACATAAGGCCTAATTCGCTCTCTCATCTCAAGATACTTCACACATATGCCATAGGCCTCATCTCCATAGCTCCACACTTCGTTGGCAGCTCCTGAATTGCATACACCGCCACCTGAAGTTCCTAAAGGCTCAGAATGAGGTTCGCGGTCTCCATGGAGCCGCATTACTGGACAGAAAGTTCCCCACTGGAACCAGCGTATGAACAACTCCTGAAACTCCGGATCGTCGGGATTACCGCCATGGAAGCCACCAATGTCGGTAGTCCACCAAGAGATCCCGGCAATACCCATATTTAACCCTGCGGCGAGTTGATGGCGCAGACTCTCGAAGGATGAATGGATATCGCCGGACCATACAAGAGCGCCATACCGCTGACTCCCAGCCCATGCACACCGCACCAAGTTCACTACTTGCTCCTGGCCCTCGGCCCGCATTCCGTCATAAAAAGTCTTGGCGTACACAGCAGGGTATATGTTGCCGACCTGTACACCAGGCCCCAAGTGATAACGATAGAGGTCAAAATCATAATATGTATACTCAGGTTCCGCCACATCAAGCCAGAATATCCTAATGCCGTAGTCGTAGTAATTCTGCTTTACTTTATTCCAAACATATTCTCTGGCCTCTGGATTGGTGGGGTCAAAATGGATGGTGTTGCCGTGGAAATCCATTGCTATGCGGTGACCGCGATCTGTGCGAAGTAAATAGCCTTTCTCTTCCATTTCCCCAAAGTTCTCGCTCCGATGGTCGACGGTGGGCCAAATAGATACCATAGGCTCGACCCCCATCTCCTTTAGTTCCTTTACCATCCCTTCAGGATCCGGCCAGTACTCCGGGTCAAATTTCCACTCACCCTGCATTGGCCAATGGAAGAAATCAACCACTATGACTGACAATGGTAGACCTCTGCGCTTATATTCTCGAGCCACCTCTAGCAGCTCATCCTGTGTCTGGTAGCGCAGCTTTGATTGCCAGAAGCCAAGTCCATAATCCGGCATCATGGGAACGGTCCCTGTAGCTTTGGCATAGCTCTCTACAATTTCGCTTGGAGTATCGCCTGCACAGATCCAATAGTCTAAAACCTTGGTGGATACAGCATGCCAAGTCGTCACATTCTTGCCAAAGGTAACGCGCCCAACCGCCGGATTGTTCCACAAGAACCCATACCCCAAGCTGGAAAGCATGAAGGGTACACTAGCCTGTGAATTCCGATGGGCTAGTTCCAGCTCACAACCCTTAAGATTTAGGAAAGGCTGCTGGTACTGCCCCATCCCGTAGATTTTCTCCTCGGGGTCAGACTCAAACCGCATTGTTAAAGAGTAATCTCCACCGAGAATAGGCTTGAACTCACGGGCCTCAACCTCAAGTGCCGAGATAAGGACTTTCCCCTGCAAACTAGGCTCGTACAGGCCCTTTCGACTTCTAACAAATTCTTTGAGCAGCACTTCTCCCTTTTGGTTAGAAAAAGTGATGGCGCCTAACTTATCTATTTCCGCCCTAATCTTGCCGTTGACAATGCTGGCACTGTCTTCTGAAATCGAGATTTCAGATGTCCCCCCCGACCTTGGTAGCAGTGCCCAATCCTCCGCGGGCAGTTCAGCCAACTTGGTAGCCCGTACCCGAAAAGCGTTGGGACCCCAAGGCTCTATCACAAGCTTCTCACCATCATAGGTAAATACCAGACGATCATCTTGTTGAATAATCATGACTGACCTCCTATGTAGCGCGCTTTGCCCGCAATATTCTGTACTATCTAATTGCTAATACGCTAAAATCTACACTTCAAGAAGGAGCCACAAGAATTAGTTAACTTGCAGTAGATAACGTTTCTACTTTACGTCCGTCTGTTATACTTTTTTATTCGCTGTAGCATTTCCTTATCCTTCTGTGAGTGGCATAATAAAAGGGAGAAATTCCGGCTGATAAAAATGGAGAATTTCCAACCTGTACCTCTCGTTAACTGGTAAATTGTTAACAGAGAGGTGAAGTAGCATTGGTGAGGTGGAAAATGTTCATTGAAATCCAGCAACTAAAACAGTCGGGATTCA
>DGFC01000023.1 GCA_002391465.1 Firmicutes bacterium UBA3910
TGGATCTGGGCTGGCTGCTGTACAGCCTGACCGACAGCACTCTCTCGTCCAAGGAGAAATGGGAGCGCTTCCGGACCTGGGCCAAACGCGAGCCTACCTTCTTGGTTATGGAAGATATTCGCGATATGAAACCCTGGTTTGCCCTTTGGGCCTTTCTCCTCCGCAATTTGCGCAGGCTCCTCAGCCCCGAAGGGGGAGAGATCTTCTTGGAACACTTCCTCTTCGACGAGGAAAAGTTCCGCAAGGAAGTTGTCCAACCGAAGGTGGCACTGCCCTAAAACTTTCACCTTTCTAACCAGGAAGAAATCGAAACCATCACAGAACTGACACACTGTTCAGCAACAGGTGTCAGTTTTTGTTTTGAGACTGGCATGCCGTTATGCAATGGGTGCCAGTCCTTCTTTTTGGCCCTATGCTGTAACGGTCCATGCCCTTCTGAAATTAATTTCAGTATAATATTCCTGCATTTTTGTTTACACTCCGCACTTTACATGGTATGATCGCGATGACATAATTTCAAGCAATGAAATTCTGTTCAGAGAGGAACTGGGCCTTGAGTATTCTCAACAACCGCAGGTTAGCAGTGAAGGTCTGTGAGCTATATTACTACGCTGGGTTGAGCCAGAAGGAGATCTGCGCTAAGTTAGGCATCTCGCGTCCGCAGATCAGCCGCATCCTCAAAGAAGCAAGAACCAGCGGTCTCATTACCATTACCATCAACAATCCATTTGGCAATGAAACGGCCCTGGAGCTGGCTCTCATTGAGAAGTACAATTTGGCTGACGCGTTGGTCTTTGATACGGGAGAACTTGATGAAGAAGAGGCCTTAGTTGAGTTCGCCAAGCAGGCCGCGGATCAGCTGGATGTCTACCTGCCCGCCAAAGGATCTGTCGGGATCATGAGCGGTCGGACTATTGCGCAGCTGATCAAACAAGTACGAAGGACAGCCAAAAGGGAGTTGGAGTTTGTTCCACTGATCGGTGGCATGGGTTCTGACGGCGCTGATTGGCACGCTAATATCATCGCTAAAGCCCTGGCGGACAAGACAGGCGGTCATTACTATATGCTACATGCCCCGGTTTTGGTTAAGAATGAAGCTGCTAAGGAAGTCTTACTGAACGAACCCGGAATCGCCATGGTTTTGGAGAAAGGAGGCAGGTGTGATGTAACCATATTGGGGATCGGCCAGGTGAATGAGAAATCAGCATCTGTTGTGGCCGGTTCGTTAACGGTAGCCGAGGTAGAGGCTCTGCGGCAAGCAGGAGCCGTAGCATCCATCTGTGGTTCGTATGTAGCCCAGAGCGGTGCAATTGTGGAGAATGATGTCACCAAACGAATGATCGGACAAACGCTGGAAACTATCAGGAGTTCCAAAAAAGTAGCTGTTGCTGTGGGAGCAGATAGAGCCGACGCCATCAAAGCAGTCCTCTCCGGAAAACACATTGACGTCTTGATTACTAATGCAGATGCTGCCAGGAAAATTTTAGAAATTGATAGGAGGAGAGCGTAAGTGAGGAAGTCCTTTACTCTGATCTTAACTGTTGTCCTGATTTCTGTCTTGACGCTGAGCACTTTGGCTGTTGCGGCGCCCAAGCAGGTTTCGATCATCACCCCATATCTGGCCTCTGTTACTACCAACCAGATGGCGCTTGCTATGAAAGAGGGTATGGAGGCCCATGGTTGGAGGGTAACCATTGTTGACACCAAAGGCGATTTCGCTGATCTGGCCAGCCGTATGGAAGACCTGGTATCTGTCCGTACCGATGCCATCGTGCTGGTGAGTACCGACCCCGAACTCGTGAAAACCCAGATCGAAGAAGCAGCAGCCGCCGGCATCCCCGTATTCGGATGTGACTCGGGCTTCATTGAAGGCATGGTCGTGAATGCAACCAGTGACAACTATGCCATGGGCGTGCAGCTCACCAACTTCATCTTTGAAGCTATAGGCTACAAGGGTAAGATCATCGCTCTCACGCACAGGCCGCACCCAGGAGTAGTCAAGCGTTCCCAAGCCCTGGATGACCTGCTGCCCCAGTATCCCGAAATCAAGCTCATCACTGAGCAGCACGTTGAAGTCCCTGGCCCGATCGAGAGCGCTAGGCAAATCATGGAGAACTTGCTCTTGGCCAATCCGCAAGTCGGTTCCATTGATGCGGTTTGGTGCGCATGGGATGAGCCGGCGATTGGTGTAGCCCAGGCTCTACAAGTAGCAGGCCGCGAGGAGGTTATCGTGGCAGGCGTGGACGGCAACAGCCAAGCGGTGGAGATGATTAAGGCCGGCTCCCCCATCAAGGCAACTGTAGCCCAGAATTTCGAGGGCATGGCGGAAATCGTGGTTGAAGAAATGGCCAGATACTTCGCGGGTGAACAGGTAGAACCCGGTGAGAGGTACGCGCCGGCAACGTTGATTGTTGGTGATTTCTAAGAACTGAGAGTTGTGCACCACCCTTCGCCTGTGGGAAAGGGCTCCCTCCGCGGAGTTCTTTCCCACACTTGCAAGAAGGCTGGTTTCTTGATCGGGGGGTGCCCATTTCAGCTTGCAGGGGGAGATAGCGTTGCTCTTGGAAACTAGAGGTTTGAGTAAAAGATTTGGCCAGCAATACGCCCTAAAGCAAGTAAATCTGCAGATCTTGCCCGGCGAGATTCATGGCCTAGTGGGAGAGAACGGAGCGGGCAAATCTACGCTTATCAAAATCCTAACCGGGGTGTATACCCGCGATGAAGGACAGGTGTTGTGGGAAGGTAAGGAAGTCAGTGACCTCAATCCAGTGGCTAGCCGCAGGCTGGGCATTAACGTCATCCACCAAGATCGTCACCTGATTCCCCAGTTCAATGCGGTAGAGAATGTGTATTTGGGCCTGGAGTACGAAACCAGGGGCGCCGTTGCCATCGACTGGAAGCAGATGCGCAGCGCAGTGGAGCGGATCATGCAAGAACTGTCCATCGAGTTACCGCTTAACGTCCCCGCAATGTACCTAACACCTCCACAGAAGACTCTTGTGGAGATCATCCGCGGGATGATGACCGACTGCAAGCTCTTTATCCTTGATGAACCTACTGCTTCCCTTACCGACAAAGAGACCGACATTCTGTTCGACTTGATTCTGAAGCTCAAGCAAAAAGGAACTTCTGTACTGTACGTAAGCCATCGCATGGAGGAAATCTTCAGATTGACCGACAGGATAACCGTGCTCAAAAACGGCGAGCTGGTGTCCACCGTCCAGACTTCCGAAGTTGACCTGGATGGATTGGTGGCTCTGATGACTGATAACTGGCAGAGCAGAAAACGCTTAACTGAGCGCCGGGTGGGTGCTGAAGTATTGAGAGTTAACCGCCTAGCCAGTGTCGACCAAAAGGTGAAGGATGCTTCCTTCGTTGTTCGAGAGGGAGAGATCCTGGGGATTTTCGGCCTGGGCGGCAGTGGCCGAACGGAGTTGCTGGAGACCATTTATGGATTGCGGAAGAGTGCTCGGGGTGAAGTCGTTTTGAGCGGTGAAGCTTATGAGAAGCGAACGCCGCGAGAGTCTCTGAAGAGGGGCATGGTGCTGATCAGCGAAGACAGGAGGGGTCAAGCTCTCATCGAAAGCCTAACTGTCAGGAAAAACGTGGTTCTCAGCACCCTGGACCGCTATGCCAGAGTCGGAGTTATGGACGGGAAACGAGAAATCAGGGATACTGAAGGGCAGATCCGGGCCTTGGATATCAAGACCAAGGGCGTGAACCAAGTGGTCAAGGAACTGTCCGGAGGCAACCAACAGAAGGTGGTCTTCGCCAAGGCACTCCTGGCGGAACCCAAGGTCTTTCTTTGCGACGAGCCTACTCAAGGAGTGGACATCCGCACTAGGGAGGAGATCCACAACCTGCTGCGCGCCAAAGCCGAAGAAGGCAAGACAGTTGTCTTTGTCTCCTCTGACCTACAGGAGATGCTTGATGTGGTGGATACTTTCGTGATTCTCACCGAGGGGCGCACAACGCATGTGGTGAAGAACGAAGACCTCACCTCTGAGCAGGTCCTTTCCTATTGCTACGCGGGAACACGTGAAAAGGAGAGTTCCAGATGATTAAGAGAGTAGATTACCGCCATATTACCAGATCTTATGGAACGATACTGGCAGGTATTGCCGTAACCATCGTCTTTGCCATACTTCGGCCCGATGCCTTTGCCACCTGGGCCAACTTGATCAACATCACTAGGCAGATCTCTCTCTTGGTGATCATTGCCATAGGTGCAACCCTGGTCATGAGCATCGAGGAGTTCGATCTGTCCGTGGGTGCCATGGCGAGCTTGGGGGGAGTCTTAGCGGCAAAAATGGCTGTTGCTGGATTTCCCATGATCCTCTGCTTCTTGCTTCCCCCTGTTGTGGCTTTCACAATCGGCTTCGTCAACGGGTGGATTGTCACTAGATTCAGGGTACTCTCCTTTGTAGTTACCCTGGCCATGAGCACCATCATCGGGGGATTCACTTTTTGGTTTACAGGGGGAGCCACCATTTTCCGCGACATTCCCCGTTCTTTCCGCTATGTAGGCTCTGCCAACGTCCTGGGCATTCCCCTGCTAACCATCATCATGTTTGTGCTCGTAATCCTCTTTTGGTTTATCATGAAACACACTTCCTTTGGACGCAAACTATACGCCATTGGTGGCAATGAGGTTGCGGCGGAAGTATCAGGCCTGAACGTGAAGAAGTACAAGATCTTGGCCTTTTCGCTTTGCTCGGCACTTGCGGCGTTCACCGGTATACTCATGAGCTCAAGATTGGGTTCGGCTCATCCCACTGGTGGAGATGGACTGTTCCTCCAGTCCTACGCTGCCGTTTTTCTAGGCAGGACGGTTTTTAAGGAAGGGGTCCCCAATATCTGGGGCACTTTTGTGGGTGCGGCAATTCTTGGAGTCTTGGCGAACGGCTTAACCATCATGCAGGTGCCGACTTATATGCGAGATCTGCTCACAGGCGCGATCATTATCGCCGCAGTGGTGGCTCAGAAGGTGGGGAGGGATTGATCTTGAACAGCGTTGTCTCCACTCGGAACAAACACTTGGTGCAGCGGGACGAAGCAGTCATCGGCTATCTGCTAGCGGGCTATCCAGAGCCAACGGAATTTCTGCACTTGCTGAGAGAAGTGGAAGCAACAGGGCTGGACGCTTTGGAGATAGGTTATCCCTCGGAGAATCCCTTCGCTGACGGGGAGATCATCCAGGCCGCGCACCGCGCGGTGAATCGCACCTTGGCCAGAGACGTCGCTTACTGGCGGCAGATTAGGCAGTCTGTTGCGCTGCCCATCTGGTTGATGGCCTACAAGGATGATTTCATCACTAGCGGCGTCTATCTAGAGTTCGCCCGTGCACGGGTTATGGATGCCATCGTGATCCCGGATTGCTCGCATGAGGAACACATCCAATTGGCTGAAGAGCTCAGCGAACACGAAGTGGATGTGGTCCACTTTATCCGACCTTCCATGAGCGTGGAAGAGATGAAGCGAGTTGCCGCTGATGCGCCTCTCATCTACGGGCAGCTGTACAACGGGCCAACCGGAAGCTTTTCCCGTGAGCAGCAGGACTACAACACGATGCTGGAAGCAGTCTTGGAGAGCTTCACGGGGAAGATCTATGCTGGCTTTGGCATCGATAGCAGAGTGAGAATAGAAGAGCTTTTGCGGCAAGGTTTTCACGGCACCATCCTGGGAACAGCCCTGATCAAGAAACTGAACGAGTCCCCTGCGGAGCTGATCCGCTATCTGCGCCAACTCAAAGGGGGAGAACAATGAAGTGCGTAGTCGCTTTTGACATTGGAACTACAGCAGTAAAAGGTGTCCTTGTTTCAGAACAGGGAGAGGTTCTTTATGCTCAAAGCGAGACAGTAACCACCATCTATGACGGTGACCACAAAGAGCAGGACCCGAAGGAGTGGTATGAGCTCTTCTGTAGGATCTCCAGGACGATCACAAGTCTGCACTGCGAACCAGAAAACATCGTGGGCATCATCATGAGTGGGCAGATGCAGGACGTGATCTTGGTTGACAGGCGCGGCGAATCTGTGGGCAACGCCATCCTTTATTCGGACGGCAGGGCCGTTCAGGAAGCCGGGGAGATTCTAGCACTCCTAGGGGCCGAAGTGGTACAGGCAGGCACTGGTAACAACTTCGACGCAACGATTCCACTGGCCAAGTTACGCTGGTTACAGAGACATGAGCATCAACGTTTGCGGCAGGCTTACAAAGTCCTGATCAGTTCCAAGGATTATTGCGTGCTGCGTTTGACCGGAGAGTTCTACACTGATTATACCTCTGCGGCTACGTCCGGCATTATGGACATTGCCACCAAACAGTTCAAGTCAGAGTGGTTGAGCGCTTTAGGACTAGATGAGAGTATCCTGCCTGAACTGGCTTCTCCCGGAACAGTGGTAGGAGAAGTGGTACCGCAGGCGGCCCATGAAACCGGCTACCATGTAGGAACGAGAGTGTTCAACGGGATAGGTGATGCAGGTGCCACCACGCTAGCTAGTGGAATCAAGGCCCGGGGCGAGGTGAACATCAACCTGGGAACGTCCGGTTGGGTAGCAACAATCAGTGATAGTGTGATCCACCAACCAGGAGTCTTCAACCTTGTGTCTGCAGATAAGGATCTATACATCAATGTGGTCCCGTTCCTCAATGCAGGCAACGCTCATAAGTGGGCGGTGACCACCCTCGCTGATGCCCAATATGCCGACTATGCCGATTTGCTGACTGAGCGCAGAACAGGCAGCGGTGGAGTGCTTTTTCTACCCTATTTGGTGGGGGAAAGGTTCCCGGTTATGGACGGCTCCATTAAGGGCTGTTACTACGGCATCACCCCAGAAACAACGAAAACCGACCTAGCCTCGGCTGTCTTGGAAGGCGTGGCCTTTTCCATTCGCCAGGGACTAGAGCGAGTCGCTCCTAGAAGTAAGAAGATAACCTTGATTGGAGGTGGGGCCAAAGAAGAACACTGGTGCCAGATCCTGGCAGATGTATTGGGCAAAGAAGTTCATGTGTTCACCAACACAGAATTTCTGTCCTCCGTGGCCATCGCCGGCCTTGCCTTGGCAAGAGACCTGGCCGGAGATGATAATGTAGAAACCTATGCACCTGCACCTGAGAACGTAGAGATGTACAACCGATGCTACGAGCGTTTCGCAAAACTCTATCCACGGCTTAAGGGCCTAGAGTAGCAGGTTACTACGGAAGAGAACCCCGACGATGTCAGGGTTCTCTTCTTATTTTGGATACAGTCTCGTCCTCCTCAACAGACTGAGCAGTGTGTGTGGTGATCAACTAGGTCCACTGGAGCGATCCAGCTGGCCCAGATTTTACCCACGGATTTCGATGGTCAGTGAGTACCCGCATTTGCTGCAGTAATAGCCCGTAGGAGTGAACGTGAGGGGCTGGCCGCAGGTGAAGCACTCCTTGGGATTAACCCCTCTACCAATGGCCTCTTCACCACCGCTCACTGCTGCCAATTCGCGCTCGGAGAGAGCCTCCGGTCTGGTCTCGCTTTCCTTCTTCACGTTCATGGCTTTCCCCCTTTCTTGGCACTTTTCTCGCTGAACCGCCGTCATAGCGCGGTCTGCATGCACCGCCCTGCTGTGTCGCGTTAGCACTACTATCTAGATACCATGCGATCCTCCCATGATCAGCCCGACTTTCCGCACCCTTGAA
>DGFC01000095.1 GCA_002391465.1 Firmicutes bacterium UBA3910
AGGGCCGAGGACACCATTTCCCCTTCTCTGCCCACAAGGGGCTGACCGTCAAAGGTAAAGGAGACGTCTCTGCCTGGTTTCTGGTCTAAAACCGGATGTTGTGTAATTCTCAATGCGTGCACCTCCAAAACTGGTGAGCATGCCTTGGAGGGTTTTTCACAATGTACATATTCTGTTAACACACCTCTATTCCTGCCGCCCTCGGAAACACATCAACGAGTTTCGTAAGAGAAAAGAGCCGATCAAGCTGAGACAAAAAGCACAAACCCCAGCTTTGTGCTATTGACAGGGGGGCGGGCGAACTATATCATAAGGGTGAGAATGATTTTCACTGTCACGGTGCGCACGGGGAGGAAAGGACATGGCCTGTTTGCCGTTAACTAGTTTAAAGACGGGTACTCAGGGAAAAGTTGCACGGGTTGTTGCCGGGCATTCGGCCACAAGAAGGCTTTACGAAATGGGATTCAACACTGGGGCGGATGTTGTGGTCGTAAAGAACGACAGAGGCCCAGTCATCGTTGGGCTAAATGGTCACAAGGTGGCCTTGGGCCGCGGTTTGGCGCAAAAGATGCTCATTGATCCGAAGCAGTAGTTGACGTTGCGGGGTGAAACATCAGATGTCGAAGATTATCGCCTTAGTGGGAAATCCCAACAGTGGAAAGACCACTCTATTCAATGCCCTCACAGGGGCCAATCATCATGTGGGTAATTGGCCAGGTGTGACGGTGGAACGCAAAGAAGGGCAGTTTCGCTTCGGTGGAGACGTTTATACCGTTGTGGACTTGCCCGGTATCTATAGTTTGGGAGCCTTTTCTGAAGATGAGATGGTCGCTAGGGACTTCATCTTAAGCGGTGAGCCGGATGTGGTTATCAATGTAGTTGATGCTACCAACATTGAACGCAATTTGTACCTTACTACGCAGCTTTTGGAGATGGGAGCCAAGGTGGTGGTGGCTCTCAACATGGTTGATGAGGCAAGCAGTTTGTCCATGTCCTTCGACACCGAGACTCTAGCCAAGCGTTTGGGAGCTCCGGTGGTACCTACTGTTGCTTCCAAGCGGAAGGGCCTGGATGACTTGGTAGCTAAGGCCGTTGAGCTTATGCAGGCATCGCCGCAGGGTAGAAAGCAGCCTTTGAGTTATGGTGAGTCCGTCGATGTTCAAGTGACCAGACTCCAAGAGGTGTTGGCAGGCAAGAAGCTGGCCTACCCTGAGCGCTGGGTAGCTGTCAAGCTTCTGGAAGGCGATGCACATGTCCGCAGTATGGTGCAGGCAAGTTTGACAAGCCATGAACTGCAGGAGTTTGAACGTGTTTACAGCGAGCTGGCTGCCCACGGCAGCGATCTGGCCCTTGAGATCGTGGACGGGCGCTACAGGTTTGTTCACAGCGTCACCAATGGAGCGGTGAATAGGCCGAAAGAGCAGGTCCTGACCTTGACCGATCACCTGGATCGCGTGCTGACCCATAAATATTGGGGACTGCCCTTATTTGCTCTGATTATGTTTACCGTTTTCCAGCTTACTTTTGCCTTAGGTCAGGACGTCTTCGGTGAGTGGGTGGCAGAGGGTGTGGGCCTCGTGGGCGGGGCTCTGGATGGACTCCTGCTGCGCATGAACGCACCTGAGTGGCTGCGCGCTTACACGGCAGAAGGGCTTGTGGGCGGTGTGGGGGCTGTTTTGGAATTCATCCCCCTCATCGTGATTCTGTACACGCTCATGGGCCTCTTGGAAGACAGCGGTTACATGGCCAGGGCCGCCTATGTCATGGACAACACCATGCGGTCCGTGGGGCTGCAGGGTAAAACGTTTGTCCCCTTGATTGTGGGCTTTGGTTGTAATGTTCCAGGCGTGATGGCCACCCGAACCCTGGAGAACAGAAGGGATCGCATGATTGCCATCCTGATCAACCCGTTCATGTCCTGCGGGGCGAAAATCCCGATTTATCTAGCCTTCATTGCTGCCTTCTTCCCAGCTCACGGTGCCGTTGTCATGTTTTCCCTCTATGTCCTGGGGATTCTCGTGGCCCTGCTCATGGGCAAGATTTTGGGAAACACTCTGTTCAAAGGGGAAGTGTCCCATTTCCTGATGGAGCTTCCGCCATACCGCATACCAACGATCCGCAATGTCGTACGGAACATGTGGGACAACGTAGCGGGTTTTCTGGTTCGGGCTGGAACCGTGATTTTCCTGGTGATCAGCTTGCTGTGGGTGCTGGCCGTGCTGCCAGGTGGAGTGGAGCCCTACGGTTCCGAGAGTGTCTTGGGTAGGATTGGGACGCTCATTGCTCCCATCTTCGCGCCAGCGGGTTTTGGCAACTGGCAGGCCTCGGTTGGTCTTTTCTCTGGCATTGCTGCTAAAGAGGCGGTGGTGGCGACCTTGGGTATGGTGTACGCGGGCGTGGAAGAGGGAGTGGAGCTGATTTCCGCCCTGCAAGGCGCCTTCACCCCCCTAACCGCATTATCGTTTATGATCATGACCCTGTTGTATACACCCTGTGTAGCTACACTAGCCACCATTCGCAAGGAGACGGGCTCGGCGAAGTGGGCTCTGTTTTCTGCCATCTATTCCTTTGGTATTGGCTGGCTAGGTGCTGTCTTGGTGTTCCAAGTCGGCAGGCTGCTGGGCGTGGGCTAGAGGTGAGGAGGCGGTATCATGTTGAAGGAGCTGCTTGTAGAAATCAGCGCCTCGAATTACATTTCCAAGACTCAACTCGCGGCTAAGCTGCAACGGCCGGTGGGGCTGATAGCAGACGGTATTGTTCAGTTAGTACGCCTAGGGTATTTGGCGGAGGGCCAAGGGCTAGAGGATTGTGATGCGCACTGCGCGAAGTGTCCCTATGCTTCTCTATGCATCGGCAATGCCATTCATACTCCTGTCTCTTATACACATCT
>DGFC01000129.1:0-4546 GCA_002391465.1 Firmicutes bacterium UBA3910
AGATGTGTATAAGAGACAGGCCTTAGGCAGGTCTTCCGTCTCTTGCGAGACGGTGTATAACGGAGGGGGCAGCAGTGCGGGTTGAATTTGCCGGTAGGGCGTTTCAGCTGCAGCCCAACGATACAGGTAGTGCGCAGCTGATGAAGCTCTTGGCCGAACAGGGCAGATTGACAGCGTTGATTAAGAGGGTTTCACCCAGCTCTTTAATACTGGAAATGGCAGGTCAGGAGCTGCGGCTTCCCTTAGGTTTTCTGCACGTGCAGAAGGGAAGCCTGATTCCTGGCGCGGAAATTGAGATCGAAAGGCGAGGAGAAGGTACCCTCGCCTTCACCATTTTGGGACCGGTAACCGGCCTGGATGCGGTGAAGGACGAAGCTCCCTCCTTCAGCTCCTTAGCAGAACACCTCGGCCAGCTGGGCATGGAGGCGACAGACGGCACCCTAACCGCAGCTGAAGCCCTTCTTTCTGAAGGGTACCCCGTAACAGGGGATTTGGTCAGGGCACTTCTGCCTTGGATTGAGCGGGGTGAGTTGGCAGAAGCGCTTATTCTGCTGCGGGCCCGCTTTCCCTTAAACAGTAAGTTGGTTGAGGCGATCAAAGAACTGGGGGAAAATGCGGAGCCCGGTAGGCCCTTGCTCCACTCGGTGAACTTGGAGCCAGAGGAAGGGGAAGCGTTGGCCCGGAGCCGCGTTCTTGAGGTACTGGAGGATTTGACCGAAGGTTCTACTCCCAACCGAGCTGCTTGGCTGGAAAAGGACTTGCCCCGGGACATAATTAAATCCTTAAGCACACTTTTTGTGCAGGAAAGACTGCTGGAGACTTTGGCAGAACAGTCGGGCGTTGTTTTTGCCCTACCATACCTTGTGGGGGAAGATCTAAAAGCCTGCTGGCTTCGGATCACAAGGGACGAACGGGACAGACAGAGCGAACAGGTTGAAACGACAGGCCCTTTCCGTATTGAACTGGAGATTCCCACGGAGACGTTGGGGACTGTTGGTGCCGAGCTTTATGTGACAGGGAAAAACGTCAACCTGAGTCTTCAGATCGCAGAAGAAGACCTTTCCCTGTGGCAGGCTGGTGCAGAGGAATTGGAGCGGCAATTGTCGGAATTGGGCTGGCGTTTAGGCCGGGTTGAAATTGGGGGGTGGGCAGATGAAGAAGGCAGCCGCTTTACGCTATGAGAGGGGAAAAAACAAGGCACCCCAGCTCATCGCTTCGGGCCAGGGGCTTCTGGCCGAGAAGATTATCGAGCTGGGGGCGGAGTACGGAGTACCGTTGTACGAGCAGAAAGAGCTGGTGGACGAGCTTCTAGCGCTGCCCGTGGGTGTGGAGATACCTCCTGAGCTGTTCCAATTAGTTGCTCAGGTCTTTGCCTTTGTGCTGCGGCTTGACGAAGAGAAAGGCAGAGGTAAAGGCGGTAATGGGTATGGCCAGCGTTAAGCCGATGCTGCCCGCCAGGGAGCGGACTATTTCGGTTGCCACCATTTCCATATTTAGCATCTGACCCCAGTCAGTGTTCGTTGCCGCAACCAGTAAGAGCAGCGGCAGGGCAGAACCCATATAGGCCAAAATCAGCGTGTTGGACATGGTAGCAATCAAATCGCGGCCTACAGCAAGTCCCCGGTTGAAAAGGGTAGTGAAGTCCGTATCAGGGTCTGCCTCGGCAATTTGATACATGGATGAAGCAATGCTGATGCCCACATCCAAAATGGCACCCAACGCGCCGATAATAATACCAGAGAAAAGAACACCTTGGAAATCGATGTTTGCGTTCAAAAAATGGAGGGTCTGGGCTTCCTCTGCCGAAAGGCCGGTTAAATAGGCGGCTTTCCCCACTAGGTAGGCCAAAAGACCCGCCACAATCAAGCCGCCCACCGTTCCCGTTGCCGCGGCGAGTGTTTTCCGGCTGAAACCGCTGAGCAGGATAATGAACAGGGCGGTTAGTAGGGAAGAGAGGCCCACTGTCACCAGAACGGGATTGAGCCCCTTTAGGATAAGGGGAAGGATCATGAAAACGATGACAAATCCCATCACCAGGAGGGAAATTACAGCTTTAATGCCCTGTTTTCCTCCGATCACTATGATGGACAGGCCAAAAAGAACTGTCAGGATCCAAAGGGGCGTACCGCGGGAATACTCAACCAGGTAATAACGGGGAATTGCATCGGACTCCTTGTCCACTTCCAAGATGACCCGATCGCCCTTTCTTACCCGCAGATCGAAATAGGGATGGCCCGTGAGGGTGTTGAGTAGTGTGACCGTTTCCCCTTTGTCAGAACCGGAAGTGAGCTCTACTGTAACAAGCTGTGTCACCCACAGCCCCTCCTCTTCGTCCAACACAGGTTGGTTCACCACTTCTAACACGCGGCCCCGTACAGTGGGACCCATGTCCTGCGCCAAAGCGGGGATCACCAAAACGAGGCAAAGCAGTACACTGATTACGAATGGTAAAGACCTACCCATATTATCCTCTCCATTTCTCGGTATGGCAAAATCATTATATCTTGTTTACAGGAAATGGACAACAGCACCATATTTGCACAAGGAAAAGGAGAGGACGCGGCTTTCGTAGAAGGTTGTATGGAAGTTCTTAGAATCGGAAGGAGGCTGGGGTAAATGGCCCAATACCTGCGCTGTCTGACACTGGCAGGAGCAGCAGCCGCTTTAGTTGCCGTCATTTTCTACTGGCGTATTCTCATGAGCAGCCCAGATGGGAGCGAGGAAAGGATCGAAGTTTCAGAAGCGGTGCGGATTGGTATGAACGCTTTCCTGCGTCGTTATAACAAAGCAGCCCTATTCCTTGTACTTGGTGTGTTTGTTGTCTTATACAGCTTTGTCTTCTTTGATTACATAAACGTCTTCGTACCCTGGTCATTTCTTTCAGGGGCAGCCTTCTCAGCCTTTGCTGGTTTTGTCGCTCTCACTGCAACCGCCCAGATGAAGAGAGTCGGTTCGCTGGATAACGGACGAGTGACTTTGGCAGGGTGGACTGCAATCGGGTTTATAGTGGTGGGGGTGGCCCTTATGCACTTAAGCCTCTGGTATCTTTTCCTGAATAACTTCTACAGCGCCTTGTCCGAGACGGAACGCATCGGACAAATCGCGGAGATCTTACTCCACTCCAGTCTCGGAGCCATCGCCTTGACCTTCTTTACTAGGGTAGGCGGGGGCGTGTACGCCCAGACTGGCCAACTGGTTAGTAAAATCGCCTTAAATCCTGTCAAAGAAGGTCTGCCGCACCCAGCAGTGGTTGGCGACCTCGTGGGTGAGGGGATTTCTGGCATTCCCAGCCTTGGACTTGATCTCTACAGTTCTTATACCGCGGCCACTGCTGCAGCCTGCAGCCTAGCTGTGGCAGCGGGGCTGGGTGTGGGTGGGATAGTTGTTCCCCTTGCCCTCAGCGGAGTGGGCGTATTTGCTTCCCTCTTTGGCCTCCTTTTTGTGCGGGGAGGGGAAATGCGCCGCGGCAAGGTGATCTCCTCTATCGTAATGGCTGTAGCCAGCCTGCCCGTGCTTATTTCTGCCTTGGGCTGGGCCCATGTGGGACTCTATTTCCCCATCCTGTGTGGTTTGGCGGGTGGGGTTGTAATCCGCTGGGCCAGCGAGTTTTTCACCTCGCCCCAATCTCCCGCCGCTAGGGAGACTGCTGCCACCGCCGCATTAGGCGACACAGCTGTCCTGGGGCAGGGTTTGGCTGTTGGGCTCGGATCGGTTGGCCCTGTCATGCTGGCGGTTGCTGCTGTGGCCTTTGCCAGCTTCCAGACGGCAGGGGGTGCAGCCGATCTGAACTATGGACTCTACGGTATGGCTTTGGCTGTGGTGGGAATGCTCAGTACGCTGGGTTCCACCCTCAGTGCAGATGCCGGAGGCACTACAGCCCGTCCTGTAGGCAGAAACTTCGGCCTTGCGGCAGCAGCATTAGCTGCAGTGAGCCTGCTGGCGGCGTTCCGGGGGCAGATACTGGCCATAACCTCCGAGTTGGGGTTGGAACTTGGAGCCGATTTGAACCTCCTCAGTGCGCAAGGAGCAGGCGGGCTTGTTCTTGGAGGCATGCTTCCCTTTGCCTTCAGTTCCCTGCTTATGCTGGCAGTGAACCGTACTGCAGGCCTGATGGTTGTTTTAGTACAGGATGAAGGGGCAGACCAGGAAGGGTACAGCCTAAGCTCCTTTGTTGATGCAAGTGCTGAACGGGCATTGAAAGCAGCGCTGCTGCCTGCCCTTTTCGCCCTTGCCTCTCCCATAGTGGTGTTTTACTGCTTGGGTGCAGCAGGCACGGTAGGCTTTTTGAGTGGTGCCCTCCTAACTGGCCTGGCCTTGGCCCTGTTCGCAGCCAATGCGGGAGGGTCCGGGCAGCGTTTAGGAACGGACCTAGTGGGAACCTCTCTCGGTATCCTTCTCAAGCTGATTGTAATCGTCTCCATTGTCCTGGCCAGGTTCTTAATGCTAAATCATTTGCTTTAGCCCCCTTGACTTTCCCTAGGGAGATATGTATAATAAATCTTGTCTTGGCGGCGTAGCTCAGTTGGTCAGAGCATGCGGTTCATAC
>DGFC01000129.1:4683-9255 GCA_002391465.1 Firmicutes bacterium UBA3910
CTCAGTTGGTCAGAGCATACGGTTCATACCCGTAGAGTCGCTGGTTCAAATCCAGCCGCCGCTACCATCAAAAAACTACGAAACCCTACATTTTTTGTAGGGTTTTTTATTATTTTCTCGGAAAAAAGTTCAGATCACCTCCATACTTCGACGGAACCCAGGGGGGTTCTTTGTTACGATTGACACAATTGTAGTAATGGAGTTGGAGTTGATCATGTGGCAAAAATACTGCCTCAGGCGCCGGGGAGAGCAGAACCTGAAAGTAGAATTGCTGCCTTTTGCGCCTATGTAATCTCACCCATCCTGGTCTGGGCAGGAGCTGGGTTTCTCTTCGGAAGAGCAGCCCTCTTTGGCGAATTATGGCCGCTCAGCTTTGCCTATATTGCCGCCCTGCGGGCGGTGGATATGGCGGGCTGGGGGTTTTCGGTGCCCATTGCTGTGGCCGCCGGGCTGATCAGCGTGTTTGGCATCCCCCTGGCCTTACCCTACTGCGCGGCTTTTGTCTTGCTGTGGTTGGTACCTGGTAAAGACGAAAAGAGCTGGGAATACTGGTTGATCGCCCTCTGTCTACTGATCAAAACACCCATTCACTATGGGCTGCAGAGAATGCCCATTGTGTTTGTGGTGGGTTTGACCGAATGTGTTTTGGCGGTGCCCTTTTACCGGTATTTCCGCTTCACGCTCCAGCACTGCCTGGAAAAGGGTTTGGCAGCGGAGGAACTCCGCGCCCTTTTGCTGGGTTTCGCCCTCTTTGTATCCTTTAGCCCACAGGTGGGCGGGTTTGCCCTGCGTCCGTTCTTGTTCAGCGTCGTAATTGTGCTGGGGGGCCGCCTGGATGGCCTCCGCATTAACAGTCTGCTCGGACCCAGCCTGGCCCTTTTGATGCTCCTCTTGGGTGAGCCGACCCATTTGGTGCTTTATGTGGTGATCGCCAGTCTCCTCACCGGTGTATTTGCACGCCACCGGTGGGGTTATTATCTCGCGCCCTTTCTAGCCCTCATCTTTACCATGCCGGCTCCGGCGGACCTTGATACGCTCCAGTTCTTACTCACATTAATGGCGGGTGTTTGGACCGCTTGGCGTATTCCCGAAAGACACGTGAAGCATCTCGCCCACCTAGTGCCGGGTACTGAGGCCTTTGAAAGGCAGAAAAGGGGGCACGATGAGCATCTGAAGCAGATGCTTGATCAAAAGATCGAGCAGTATCTGACCGTCTTTGAGGAGCTGGAAACAACGCTCCTGGGTGTGGACGAACCCATTCTGCTCAATCAGATGCAGGGGATTATTGAACTATTGGAAGGCATGAAAGAGTCCTTTGTGGGAAGTTTTGAGTTTACCCGGGATTTAGAGGCCAGACTGCTCAAGGAGTTCTTTGGGCATGACCCGGCCCACATTTCAGTGGTCAGGGGTGCAGACGGTTTAGAAGTGTTCGGTGCCATGCACGAAACTTGCGGTGGAGGTTGCGTGTGCGAACAGGTAGCTAGATTCTGCACTGAGGAGTTGGGCGATCATCACTACGGCGTTGTTAATTACAACTGCCGCAGGGAAGGCACCTGTGGTTTTCGCATCATCCCCTATCCCCGTTACCAGCTCCAGATCGGCCGAGCCAAGGTTGCCCAAGCTGAGATTTCAGGTGACAGCCAGGTCTCCTTTGAGATTACCAACAGCAAAGTGGCCATTCTCCTCAGTGACGGTATGGGCGTAGGTTGGCGGGCCCATACCGAAAGCAGTGTGGCGGTGCGCCTGCTGGAGAGAATGATTAAGGCTGGCTACGATCTGTCTGCGGCAGTCGCTTTGGTGAACAGGCTCCTCTTAATGCGGAACAAAGAGGAGATGTTTGTTACGATAGATTTGGTTGTTGTGGATTTGTTCACGGGACAGATGGAGTTTGTGAAAATCGGGTCAGCCCCTAGTTTTATCAAACGGGGTAGGGAAGTTGAAATCATCTACAACCACGCCCTACCTGTGGGTGTCCTTTCCCAAGTTGAGGTGGAAGCAGATAGGAGAATCCTCAAAGAAGGAGAAGTATTGATCATGGCCACCGACGGTGTCCTGGATGCCCAGCGCACCATTGTCCGTAAGGAAGAATGGATGTGCTGGAATCTGCGGCGGCTGCAGGCTAACGGCGATCCTGCCGCAATGGCTGCCGAGATTCTGCAGAACAGCCTGGAAATAAACCAGGGCAGGATTCGGGATGATATGATGGTGGTGGTGGCTAGGTTAATACCGACCCAATGGGAAATGGACGTCTACAGGAGGACGGGGACAAGTGGCCAATGACTTAATGCCACAATTTAAGGAGGGCCTCGCCCAGTTTGACCTGGGCCGGGATGAGCGGATTTTAGTTGCGGTGAGTGGAGGACCTGATTCCATGGCCCTGCTTCACCTTTTTTTGCGTTGGGACAAAACCAGAATTGGGGTTTTTCATCTGGATCACGGTTTTCGGCCGGAAGCAGCAGCGGAAGCCCGCTTTGTGGCGGACTATGCTGCTCAGTTTTCTGTTCCCGCCCATGTTACTGCCTATGATATCAACCGCTACTTGGAGGAAAGCGGCGAATCAAAGCAGCAGGGAGCACGTCAAATCCGCTACCGTCTTCTGCGCGAGTGTGCCTTAAAGGAAGGCTACACCCGTATAGCCCTGGGGCACCACGGGGATGATCAGGCTGAAACGGTTTTAATGCGGCTGCTCAGGGGAAGCGGCCTCCACGGCCTGGGCGGAATTCCGCCCCAGCGGGGACCTTTTATCAGACCCCTATTGGCAGTGCCAAAGGACGCCTTGATCGCTTACTGTCAGGCTTTTGGGATACCCTTTGTGGAGGACCCCAGTAACTTTGAACCGGTGTATTTGCGTAATAAGATCCGCAACGAACTGATTCCCCTTTTGGAGAGGGAATACAATCCTGAGATTGCAAGACAGCTGTTACGCCTGGCGGAACTGGCCCGCGATGACGATTTGGAGCTGCAGCGCCAGGCAGAGGCTATCCTGACAGAGTACAGCAGCTGGGATTGGGGTCAGCTTGTCTTTCCTCGCACCGTTTTTTCAGGCCTTTCCCGGTCAGTACAGCGGAGAGTGTTGAGGGCGCTTTTATTCCATTACCAAGGTCACCTGCTGCGTGTAGACTTTGAACACATCGAGACTTGGCGGGAGTATCTTCTCAACCAGAGCGTTTCCCAGCTTTCCCTGCCTGGCGTATCCGTTTCTGCTACTCAGGATAGCATTTATGTGGGTGAGCCTGCGGGAATAAGCTGGGAACCCCAGACCATGGAGATACCTGGAGAGGTGCAGGCAGGCCCGTATCTAATTAAAGCGGAGTTTTACACCACGAGTCAACTGCCTCCCTTAAGGGAGGGAAGCGAGGATTTCGATTTCGCGGCCCTGGAGCTGCCTTTGTTGGTTAGACCAAGGCAGGCTGGTGATCGCCTGCGGCCCTTTGGGGCTGATTACAGCAAAAAGGTTAAGGATCTTTTGATCGAGGCCCGCATTCCGGTTGAGAGACGGGACTTTCTGCCTTGTGTGTGTGATCAGCGGGAGATCATTTGGATTCCCGGGGTCCGCCGCGGTGCTGCCGCGCCGTTGACCGAAGATACGGAGCGTGTGCTGAGGCTCAGTTTTCTGCCTAATCCGGCCTACACGTTGTCATGATGATTGCCCTGTGATATAATAAACTGACGTATTGACGATGTATTGACAGTGCCCTGATTCAGGGAACGCTTTGGATTTATGGAAAAGGAGGGCAAGGATTTGGGCAGCAAATTCTTACGCGGTATCAGCCTCTATTTTTTGATCGCTATCATCGCAATTTCCATCGTAAGCCAGCTTTATTCGCCCGGCAGCTCGGTGCAGGAACTGATCTATTCCGAGCTTTTGCGATATATAGATGACAATATGGTTGCATCTGCGCGTTTAGTGGGGGATCAACACCTAGAAGGTACACTTAGGGACGGCACCAATTTCACCGCCGTCATCCCCTTGGGCAAGATGTCCGATATTGCCGATCGTTTAGAAGAGAAAAATGTTAGGTTGGAAGCAGATCTGCCTCCAACACCGCCATGGTGGGTAGCACTCCTGCCCAACTTGGTGTTTGTAGTGCTTCTGGCCCTGGTCTGGTTGTTTATTATGAATCAGATGCAGGGGGGCAGCAATCGTGCTCTGTCCTTTGGTAAGAGCCGAGCCCGTTTGTACACAGAAGAAAGAGGAAAAGTAACCTTTGATGATGTGGCCGGTGTAGAAGAGGCCAAAACAGAACTGATGGAGATCGTGGAGTTTCTTAAGCATCCCCGTAAGTTCAGTGAGTTGGGTGCGAAAATCCCCAAGGGAGTTCTCTTAGTGGGGCCTCCCGGCACGGGTAAGACGCTCTTGGCTAGGGCGGTTGCCGGTGAAGCTGGCGTACCGTTTTTCACCATCAGCGGTTCTGAGTTTGTTGAAATGTTCGTGGGTGTAGGTGCTTCGAGGGTCCGGGACCTTTTCGATAACGCCAAGAAAAACGCCCCTTGCTTAGTTTTCATAGACGAATTGGACGCGGTGGGTCGTCAGCGCGGTGCAGGTTTGGGCGGCGGCCACGATGAGCGGGA
>DGFC01000129.1:9530-9711 GCA_002391465.1 Firmicutes bacterium UBA3910
TTGGTTGAGATGGACGGCTTTGAAGTTAACTCAGGTATTATCGTTATGGCAGCCACCAACCGGGCAGACGTGTTAGACCCGGCGCTGTTGCGGCCGGGCCGCTTTGACCGCAAAGTGGTTGTGGGTCGAACCGACCTGGCGGGTAGGGCACAAATTCTGCGAATTCACAGCCGTAACAAGC
>DGFC01000112.1 GCA_002391465.1 Firmicutes bacterium UBA3910
AGATGTGTATAAGAGGACGACTTATATCAATAGTACTGGAAGTCATGGCCTGGCCACAGCCGGGACAGGTGATGTGCTGGCCGGTTTGATCGGATCCCTGCTTGCCCAGGGTCTCCAGCCGCTGGAAGCAGCTGCGGCCGGTGTTTACGCCCACGGAGCAGCGGGGGACTTGGCAGGTTCGGAGGGGCAGCGCAGTCTAATTGCCAGTGATTGTTTGGACTTCCTGCCGCGGATTTTGAGATAGGACGGAGTGTAAGCATGAGCAGACTTAGTAGGCCTGTGTGGGCCGAGATCAGTCTGGATAACATAGCATTTAACATTCAGCAGTTTCGCAAGCACATCGGGCCCAACTGCGATTTAATGGCAGTGGTTAAGGCAAACGCCTACGGCCACGGTGCCTTGGAGACCGCCTATACCATGATCGACGCCGGGGCAAACTGGATGGCGGTGGCCCTGCCCGAGGAAGCGGTACGCTTAAGGCGGGGAGGTATCACAGCTCCCATATTGGTTTTGGGTGCGGTGAGCGAGGATGAGCTTGATGTCTGTGTTGCCCATGATCTGGGGGTAACGGTGTATGAACCCCATATTGCCCGGGGGCTTTCGCGAGCTGCCGTGGCCCAAAACAAAGAAGCCCGGGTGCATATCAAAGTGGATACGGGTATGGGCAGGCTTGGCCTTCTGCCCGACGACTTCGGTAGACTGGTGGATCTTGTGCTGCACCTGCCCGGCCTTCGGATAGAAGGGGTATTTACCCATTTTGCCCAGGCGGAAAAGCCCGATTTGGAATACACCCAGTGGCAGTGGGAGCGTTTTGAGAAGGTTATGGCAGAACTGTCTGCTGCCGGGGTCAATGTCCCCTATTTCCATGCAGCTAACACAGCCGCTACAATGTTCTTTCCCCCTGCTCAGTTAGATTTGGTTCGGGTTGGGTTGGGTTTATACGGGATGTATCCAGACGGGAGGCGGCCCATTGAACTTAAGCCTGCTCTCCAGCTCAAGACCAAGGTGGCCTTTGTGAAACGGATACCACCTGGCAGTGCTGTAAGTTACGACAGCGCCTACGTTACCTGGAAGGATACATCCATAGCAGTGCTTCCCATTGGCTACGGCGATGGTTTAACCCGCGATCTGAGCAACCAGGGCAGGGTGATCATCAACGGCCAATACTGCCCCATCGTGGGTAAGGTTACAATGGATCATACCATGATCGATGTGGGTGATCTGCCTGTTAGAATCGGTGACGAAGTGATCCTGATTGGTTCGAATGGCGAGAAGGAAATTACGGTAGATGAATGGGCTTATTTGTTAGGCACCATTAACTACGAAGTGACAACAAGACTTACAAGCCGGGTGGAGAGGGTCTATCTCTAAGAACAGCTGCATAAGGATGCAGAGGGGATCCGCATTGAAACGGTTCTTGATTCTGCTGTGTATAGTGTTGGTGGGGAGCGGACTGGCTGAGGCGGAGGTAATTTTTCAGCGCTCCGATCCCCGGGGCGATGATTACGGCAGCGGTAAACTTTTGTACCCTGAGCATGCAGTCTACGAGTCTGGGCTTTTCGATCTGCAGCGGTTTAGCGTGGGACGGGAAGAAGGAAACATCTACTTCGACTTCCGATTTGCAAAAATCAGCAATCCGTTCCAAGCTCCGGAAGGTTTTTTCCACCAACGCCTGGAAGTGTATATTTCCACAGGTGAAGGGGCTGGGCAGAAGAAGATCACCATCGGTTCCCATGAGTTTAAAACCGCTCCCGGTCAAGGCTGGCAGATTCGTCTGGCGGTGGCTCCGTTTGGCGAGAGCAAGCTCTTTTTAGCCCAGGGGGGACAGATTTTCCTGAGCGGCATATACCCCGAACTGTTGGATGACGGGGCGACTATTCGCGTCTGGGTAGATGGGGACCTGATGCCAGAACCTGATAAATCTTGGCGTTATTATGTCTTAGTAGGCTCCTTCGATGGCTTAGCCCCCGATTTTTGGCGTGATGTGGGTAGTGGGCCGTGGCAGGTGGGGGGTGAAGGACCTCCCGTTTTTGACCTCTTAGCTCCCTGCTGGGGCAGGTACAATCAAAAAAACCAGCTCAGTTCTTTAACGCTCCAGCCGGTGGGAATGGGTGCTTTGAACTCCCCTATCATCATTCTGTCGGCTTGCTTTGTTGGTTTGTTAGTAGGTGGGATTGTTTTGTGGAGGTGGTTCCGTGTCAGAACCTAGTATGCAGGATGTGTTCGATCTGTATCAGCGGAAAGTGGCTCTCCTTTCCAGCGCCCAGAAGGAAAAACTGATGGCAGTATACGATGAAGGTATGTCGCCCTTTGTAATGGGCTGTGCCATTCTCCGGGCCAGACAGGAGCAGCGGCTCAGCCGCGCCCGGGGAAGGGACAAGCACATCTCCTTTAATTACATCTACCGCATCATGCAGGATTGGCTCAATCACGGCATTACCACGGAGGAGAGATTTCTCGCTTACTGGGAAGCGGTAAATGAAGATGGGAAACGGCAGGAGGGAACGGCAGGTGGAGTACAGGCTAAGGAAAAAATCAGGCGGGAAGATTTCACTTACGAAGAGCCCCGCCAGGACAAGAGCCTCTTCTCGTTCTTGGATGAGTGAGTACGGGCTGGGGCGCAGTTATTTCCGGAAAAGCGTCTGTCCCGATTGCGGGGAGGAGCGTCGGGAGAGATACATTCGCCATCCCTTTCCCTTACCCGCGGGTTTCAAAAAGGGTGAATGGCTCCTTTCAGACTGCGCCTGCGTTAGGGCGGCTCGGCGGGATACCCGCTCTGTGCTGGACAACATACTAATCGAACGTTCTCGCCATCCGCTGCCAGTGGGACTGCGCAGCAAGACTTTTAAGAGCTTCCAGGTTGATGAGCTTAACAGAAGCGCCGTCCAGGCCTGTGAGCAGTTTGTGCGCAACTTTGAGAAAATCACAGGTGGTCAAGGCATTCTGCTTTTGGGTAGGTCTGGAACGGGAAAAACCCATTTGGCCTGTTCCATAGTAAACAGTCTCTATCCCAAGTATTCTGTCCTCTTTCGCCATGTGCCAACCTTAATGGAAAGAATGCGCTACGCCAATGTGGATCTGGAGCCCCTTTTAGCCGCAGATTTGCTTTTACTTGATGATGTGGGCAGCGAGCGGATAACGGGCTGGACAGCGGAACGGCTGCTCATAATTGTTGACGGTAGGCTGACCAGCCATAAACCCACCGTTTTCACAACCAACTTTGCTACCCAAGACTTTGAGGCGCGGATGGGTATGCGCCTAGCTTCGCGCATCTTAGGCAGCAATCTTCACCTTCTACTCAAAGGTCCCGATCGGCGCCTGGTGCGCCACGGTTTGTAAGCGTTTTTAGAGGATTTTACTTAAAAACGCCTTTGTCCTCTCCTGCTTAGGGTCGGAAAATATTCGATCCGGGCTGTCCTCTTCCACAATTACCCCTTCATCCATGAAAATTACCCGATCGGCGACCTCTTTGGCAAAGCCCATTTCATGAGTGACCACGATCATGGTGCGACCCTGCAGGGCCAGGTCCTTTATTACCTCTAACACTTCTCCGATCATCTCCGGATCGAGGGCAGAAGTAGGTTCATCGAAAAGGAGTACCTTCGGTTCCATTGCTAACGCCCGGGCGATGGCTACCCTCTGACGCTGACCTCCCGAGAGTTCATCCGGATAGCTGTTTGCTTTCTCCACCAAACACATCT
>DGFC01000175.1 GCA_002391465.1 Firmicutes bacterium UBA3910
TCAAGGAGAGTCATGGCAAGCCCAGTCAGTCCATTTACTCGCCCTGCATAACGCACAATTACCGCATCGACCCAGCCACAGCGGCGGGGTCTACCTGTGGTGGTGCCAAACTCCTTCCCCCGCTCCCTGATCAGATCGCCTATGGCATCGTGCAGTTCGGTGGGAAATGGACCCTCATTCCTTGAGGGTTTCCAAATCGGTGGGGAAATGTTCGAGCCGCTCGCCCTTGTACTCGTAGGCCACACAGACCTTGATGCTCTCCAAAGCGTCCAGCACATCCAGGAGTGTCATGGCAAGCCCAGTCAGTCCATTTACTCGCACTGCATAACGCACCATTACCGCATCGAACCAGCCACAGCGGCGGGGTCTACCTGTGGTGGTGCCAAACTCCTTCCCCCGCTCCCTGATCAGATCGCCTATGGCATCGTGCAGTTCGGTGGGAAATGGACCCTCACCTACTCTAGTTGTGTAAGCTTTGACTACGCCGAGTACGTGTTTGATGTGATTGGGCCCAAGACCTGCCCCTGGGGCTGCTCCACCGGCGGTGGGATTGGAAGCGGTAACAAAGGGATAGGTACCGTGATCCACATCTAACAAGGTGCCCTGGGCTCCTTCCAGCAAAATCCCCTTCTCATCTAACCGAGCTTGGTGCAACAGCAGAGATGTATCCGTCAAACGGGGGACAATTGCTTCAGCGTAGGCCATGTATTCCTCAACCACTTCCTCCAGCTCAAACCCGGGATGGTTGTACACTTTCTGCAGTATCTCATTCTTGAAAGGCAGGGCCCTGGCCACAGCCCGCTCCAAACTGGCCCGGCTCTTCATATCAACTGCCCGCACACCGATACGCATGTACTTATCAACATAACAGGGCCCAATACCCCGTCCGGTTGTACCGATTTTCTCCGCTCGCCTTGCCTCTTCCAGCTCATCTAGGGCCTTGTGGTACGGCATAATCAGATGGGCCCTTTCGCTGATGAATAGATTAGAGGTATCAATATTAGCCCTGTGCAGGGACTCCATTTCGGCACACAACACTTCTGGGTCAACCACAACACCGTTCCCGATCAAGCACGCCTTATCCGGATAGAGGATGCCCGAGGGAATCAGGTGCAGTTTATAAGTCTCATCACCGACTACAACAGTGTGTCCTGCGTTATTCCCACCCTGGTAGCGGACAACCACATCCGCCCGGGCCGCAAGTACGTCCGTGATCTTACCCTTACCCTCGTCACCCCACTGGGTACCAACCAAAGCTATAACTGTCATTATTCAACCTCCTCGGCCAAACGGAAGAAACGCTTCGCATTTGCCGTCGTAATCTCCGCCATTTCCTCCACCGAAAGGCCATGTAATTCTGCCAGTTTCTCCACGATGTAAGGCAGATAAGCGGGCTCGTTGCGCTTGCCCCGCCTAGGCACGGGTGCCAGGTAGGGACAGTCCGTTTCCACCAGAATCCGATCAAGACTGATCTGCTCTACCACGGCCCGCAGTTTGTTGGCGTTCTTAAAGGTGATGGGCCCGCCAAAGGAAAAGACATGACCCCATTTACTGTATGTCTGGGCCGTTTCCCAGCTGCCAGAATAGCAGTGCAGGAGGCAGGTCAGATCCTGGTAGTCCTCCATAATCTCCAGCGTATCCCGGGTTGCCTCCCGGCTGTGGATTACCGCAGGTAGGCCCAGTTCCCGGGCCAAGGCAAGTTGCTCCCGGAAGACCTCCCGCTGCCTCTCCCGGGGAGAATTATCGTAGTGGTAATCGAGTCCCATCTCACCGATAGCGACAACTTTAGGATGCTGGGCGAGCTTAGAAAATTCGCCCAGCATCTTATCATTCCACAGACGGGCATCGTGTGGATGGAGACCCACAACTGCCCAAAGGCCTTCATACTGCTCCGCCAGTTCCACTGCCCGCAGGGAAGAAGCTAGATCGTAGCCCACATTAATGATTGTGTCCACGCCTACCTGCTGTGCCCGCTGAACGACGTCTGCCACGTCGTCCTGAAAACGGGGATCGTTTAAATGGGCGTGGCTGTCAATCATCGAAAGGCGTGTCATCTCAGCTCACCCTGCTTCCGGCGGGAATAGCCTTGGACACAGTCACTATCTCAAGGCGCCCATCAGGCGAGGTAGCTGCCAGCAGCATACCCTGGGACAACTCTCCCCGGAGCTTAGCGGGTTTGAGGTTTTTGACCACAATAATCCGCTCGCCCACGAGCTCATCACACTCATAATGCTGGGCGATGCCGGCCACAATCTGCCGCTGCTCGTCGCCCACATCCACCTGTAGTCTCAAGAGGCGATCCGCCCCCTTAATCTTTTCAGCCTGCAGGACTTCAGCCACAACCAATTGGCACTTGGCGAAGTCCTCAATACCGATCAGTACGCCTTCCACTTTCTCTTCCTCCGCCTTCTTAGGTTTAGTCTCTGCCTTGGCCTTCTTCTCTACTGCCGGTTGGGGTGACTCTTTCTCCCGTTCAATCCTGGGGAAGATGGGTTCGCCCTTGTTCGTAACTGTACCGGGCTTCAGTTTACCCCAGACCGTGTCTGCCAGCGTCTGCCCATCGAGATCGGTTAGGCCGAGCTGACTCCAAATCTTAGCGCCAGTTTCAGGCAGGAACGATTTCACCAGAAGGGCCACAATGCGCTGCAGCTCCACGAGATTGTACATTACAGTGCGCAGTTCACTTTTATCCTCCTGCTTAGCCAGGTTCCAAGGTGCACGTTCATCCACGTACTTGTTCCCCCGGCCAATCAGCTGCCAGATCTTAACCAGGGCTTCATTCAGTTTTAGATCTGTCTCTTATACACATCT
>DGFC01000126.1:0-19164 GCA_002391465.1 Firmicutes bacterium UBA3910
AGAAACTGGAAGCAGAACAGACAGCGGTGGTGGGAATAGGCATTGCAGCCCCCGGGCCTCTCATCCGGGACGGCAAGATTGTGCTGATCTCCAACTTTCCAGGCTGGCAGGACGTATCCCTCAGAGAGACTATTGAAGAGGAGTTTGGCCTGCTAACAGTAATGGAACATGATGCTAACGCTGCTGTGCTAGCCGAAAAGCGGCGCGGTAGTTATGACCCCAGTGCCAACATGATCTACGTAGTAGTTGGGCAGGGCATAGGTGCCGGTCTGCTGCTTAATGGAGAAATCTATCAAGGGGGGGTGGAAACCACAGGAGAAATAGGGCATATCACCATCTGCCATGACGGTCCCAGATGTGAATGCGGCAATAGAGGTTGTTTAGAGATGTACTGTTCCGCACGGACTCTGCTGAACAAGGCCAACACATTAGGTCTAGGGGACGATCTAACGGTGGAGGATGTGGCTAACTTGGCTATCCAAGGCAACAAGGCAGCTGAGCAGCTGCTCAGGGAAAATGCTGAGTTTCTCGCCGCCGGTCTATCCAGTTTAATTTACAGCTTAGGGCCAGAAACAGTTGTCATTGGCGATGATATGTCCTGTGCAGGAGAATATTGGTTTGAGATGGTTGTGGAAGCACTCGAAAGCAGAATCATCCCAAGCGTATGGCAGAAGCTCACCGTGCGGCTCTGTCAGTCCCATATGGATCCGGTGCTGCTGGGTACCGGGTATCTGGTAATAGAGCACCTGATTAAGAATCCGGGGCTGCTCTTTCCAGACGGCGCACTGAGCGTCTAGCCCAGGGGATGTAATGGTCAACAAAATAAAGGAGGATCTGTAATGAGAAAGCGTTTTAGCATTTTGGCACTTGCTCTCGTAGCAGTTATGCTGTTCAGCACCGCGATGCGGGCCGCAGGTTACACTATGGTAGGTATTCCAAAGCTCCGTTCTCCTTGGTTCAATCAGTTTGAAAAAGGTCTACTCGATGCTGGTGAAGCGTTCGATATCTACACCTATATGCAAGCTCCCGCTTCCGCAGACGAAGCTGAGCAGGTTCGCATTATCCAAGACGCCATTAACCAGGGTGTAGACGCTGTGCTGGTAGTTCCCAACAACGCCACCTCTTTGGAACCTGTATTTGCCCGGGCACAAAGAGACGGCATCCTGGTACTCACCCATGAATCCCCAGACCAAGGTAACGCAAACTTTAACGTTGAGATGATCGACAACGTCAAGTTCGGTGAGACCGCAATGCGCCTCATGGCCGAGGCAATGGGCGGCAAAGGCAAGTTCGTTATCTTCGTAGGCTCCCTAACCGTACCTGCGCACAACATCTGGGCCGACGCTGCTCTGGCCTATGCAGCCGAGCACTATCCAGAGCTGGAGCTGGTTGGTACCCGCTACCCAGTATCTGAAGACCAAAACGCTGCTCGTCAAACCGCAACTGAGATTCTAACTGCCAACCCTGACGTAAAAGGATTCCTGGCGTTTGGCAGCCAAGGCGCTCCCGGCGCTGCTCAGGCGGTCCGCGATCTGGGCTTGAAAGACAGCACTGTTGTACTGGGCACAACTTCTCCAAACCAAGCCCGCCAGTATCTGGAAGATGGCTCTATGGACTACAGCGTTCTCTGGGATCCCGGCGAGGCAGCCTATGTCATGATTTACCTCGCTAAACTGACCCTGGACGGTAGAGCCAACGAAATCTATGATGGTATGACCGTACCTGGTGTGGGCGAGGCCACCATCGAAGGCATCAACGTACTTTTCGACAAACCTCTCATCATTACCAAGGACAACGCAGGCGACTACGATTTCTAAGGTAGTAGGGTTATGTGGTTCCACACTTCGGTGTGGAACCACAGCAAATCCAAATAAGAACGGGATGTTGTGATAGTATGAGTAAATTTCTGCAAATGGTGAATATCCAAAAGAACTATGGCGGTGTGAAGGCACTCAAAGGTGTCGACTTTTCCATCGATCAAGCTGAAATTCACTGCTTAATTGGGGAAAACGGTTCCGGTAAATCCACGCTGATTAAGATCATCTCCGGTGATGTTCAGCCTGACGGCGGCGAGATTCAAATCGAAGGCCGCCATTACCCCAGACTGCGCCAGATTGATTCCTTAAATCTGGGCATCCGCGTCATTTACCAGGACTTTGCCCTCTTTCCCAACCTGACAGTGGCGGAAAACATTGCCTATAGCCAGTTGGTGGAAAAAGGTGACAGACTGGTAAACTGGCAGGAGATTCATGAGATTGCTAAGGCTGCCACTGAAAAGATTCAGATCAATTTGGATCTCCATGAGCTCGTTGGCAACTTGTCTGTGGCCAATCAACAGATGGTGGCCATCTGTCGGGCGTTAACTAAAGATGTCCGTCTCTTAATCTTGGATGAGCCTACTTCAGCCCTGAGTAAGGTGGAAATCGACCAGCAGTTTAAGGTCGTCTTTGACCTGCAGTCGAAGGGCATTTCCATTATGTTCGTCAGCCACAAACTAAATGAAGTTCTCCAGATCGCCCACAAGGTCAGTATTTTGCGGGATGGGGAAATGATCGCTACTCTTCCTCGGGAAGAGGTTGACAACGACAAGCTAATTCAGCTCATGAGCGGCCGCAAGATTACCTACACCCGCTACAAGGGACCCGAAACCACCAACGGGAAGCTGCTGGAAGTGAAGGGGTTAACTAAAAAGAACAACTTCGCGGATGTCTCCTTTTCTTTAGGGCGCGGGGAGATTTTGGGCATTACCGGTCTCCTTGGTTCAGGCCGCACCGAGCTGGCCCTGGCCCTCTACGGAATTGCTCCAGCGGATAGAGGGAGCGTGGTTATTGACGGCAAACCGGTTACGATCCACAGCGTCCAGGACGCGGTGCGGGCCGGGATAGGCTATGTGCCTGAAGACCGCTTAACGCAGGGCTTAGTTATGAAGAAGTCAGTGCGGGAAAACGTGGTGCCTATTGTCATCGATCAGCTTCGCAATAAGCTGGGGCTCTTGGATAATGGAGAGTGGAGACAGACCGTGGACCATTGGATCGATGAGCTGGGAATTAAGGTGGCACACCGAGATGTGGAAGTGCGGACCCTTTCCGGAGGCAACCAACAGAAGGTCGTGCTGAGCAAGTGGCTCGCCTCCAAGCCCAAGATCCTGATTTTGGATAACCCAACAGCCGGTGTGGACGTGGCTGCCAAGAGCAGCATTTATGAAGTCGTTCGAAACATGGCGGAACAGGGTGTGGGGGTAATTCTGATTTCTGACGAGATTCCTGAAGTTGTGAATAACTGCAACAGAATTCTCATTATGAGAAACGGCCGGTTGGTGGAACACCTTGAGACCCAGGATGTCACTGAGGAAGAGGTGCAGAATTTGGTGGAAATGACCGGGACACAACAGCAGCAGATCAGTGGTGAGCTGAGATGATGAAAAAGTTGACTAAACAGACGGAGTTCTATCTGGCTCTGCTCATTATCGCTCTGAGCATCTTCATCACCCTGAACAATCCCCGTTTCCTCACGACAGAGAATATTTTTGGTTTGCTCCGGAGCTTTTCTGTGATGGGTATCATGTCGGTGGGAGTCCTCTTTGTGCTTATCCTTGGCGGCAGCCCTGATGTGTCATTTACCGCAATTGCTCAGGTAGTGCAGTACATCGTGGTAATCCTTACCCTTAACTACGGCGGAAACATTTTCCTCGCTTTTCTCGTCGCCTGCGCCTTGGGTGTGCTCATGGGTCTGCTCAATGGTTTCTTAGTGCACAAGTTTAAGGTGCCCACCATCATTATCACCATCGCGACGTCAAACATTTACTTTGGACTCCTATATGTGTTTTCCAAGGGAGAAGTAATCTTTGTCATTCATCCCATGTTTAGGGAGTTTGGCCAGCTGGCCATCGGCAGCTGGGTAGGGCAGCACGGCACTCCTTATGGGCTCAGTCTGCTGGCAATTATCTGGCTCCTGACCCTGGTGGCGGGCTGGTTTATCCTACGCCGCACTCAGATTGGTCGGAATATCTATGCCATTGGGGGCAATGAGATTGCTGCCGAGCGCGTAGGTATCAATGTTTTCAAAACTAGGATGTTCGTGTTTGGGGTTATTGGCTTTCTCTCTGGAGTAGCTGCCATTGTGCATGCTGCCATTGTGCAGTCGGCCATTCCCAACATTATCGTAGGGCAGGAAATGAATGTGATTGCCGCGGTCTTCCTTGGAGGAGCGGGTGTCTTTGGCGGAAAGGGGACCATTATCGGAACTTTCCTGGGCATCCTCCTGCTCGCGATTGTGAGCAACGGTCTCACCTTGCTGGGCATCTCCACTTACTGGTACAACGTGCTTATTGGAGCCGTCATTGTAGTCAGCATTACCATCAGCGCGATCCAGCAGATTAGGCAGGAGAAGACCCGCGTTAGAGTCCAGGTTGAGGGGGAAGTTACGGCATGAAAAAAAGAGTTCCCAATTTATCCCTATACATTCTGCTCATAGCGGTCGTAGTCTTGATGACCGTGCTGAACCCAGTCCGTTTTCCAACCAGGCGAAACTTCTTTTCCATGGCTTATCAGCTGCCCTTCCTTGCCTTTTTATCCATGGGCCAAATGGTGCCCATGCTGGCAGGCGGGATAAACCTGGCCATCATCGCCACCACCAACCTGACCGGCATTGTCACCGCGATGCTCCTCAGTTGGCTGAGTGGTGGTAGTTCTTGGGATGCCTCGCTGTTCATTACTTTAGTGGCAATGGCAGGGGGAGTACTGGCTGCCTTGGCAGTGGGTGCCCTCAACGGTTTCCTCATTGGTCATCTGCGCATCCCTGATATGCTGGCTACTTTGGGTACCATGACCTTGGTGGAAGGAATCAACATTGTGCTCACCCGTGGCTACACCCTGACAGGATTCCCAGACTTTCTCATTGCCATCGGTAATGATGCCTGGGGAGACATTCCCATTCCGTTCATTATCTTCGTTGTCCTGACCATTCTGCTAGGTGTGCTTTTGAACAAAACTTCATTTGGCTACAGTGTGTATATGATTGGTTCTAACTACACCGCTTCCAAGTTTTCTGCAATTGACACTAGGAAGGTCATCATCAAGGCGTATATGCTTTCCTCCGTCTTTGCAGCAGTTACTTCATTCATTATGATGGGCCAGATGAACTCGGTGAAAGCAAACTATGCCGAGTCGTATCTGCTGGTATCAATTCTGGCCTGCATTTTGGGGGCCATCGACCCCATGGGCGGCTCTGGAAGGCTGTCCGGCCTGGTGGTATCGGTCCTCATTCTTCAAGTGGTTTCTACCGGCGTGAACCTGCTCAGGATGGACCCATTCTTCGTGCGGGCCATGTGGGGCTTCATCGTCATTGTTGTTATCGCCATGAACCATTACGGCCAGCATGTGAAGTTCCCTCTAGGCTTCCACAGATGGAAGAGGGCGGAGCAGTCGGTGGACCAGTAATATGCAAGATCGCGAAAGGTGGCATCACTCCGTACCGCACTTGGGGTCGTGTCACCTTTTCGTATCCATTCTAACAATTCCGAAGAACGACGGATTAGCGAAACGAACTACGCAATGCTGATCTGAAAGGGGTAACAATGAGGTACCTGTTAGGACTAGATCTTGGAACATCGAGCGTTAGGGCTGCTGTGGTTGACCCGGAGGGTCGTCTCGTTGGCGTGGCTGGGGAAGAGTATCCCATCGTCGCTCCTCAGCTGGGATGGGCAGAACAAGACCCGGAAGCCTGGGTGAATGCGGCCTATCGAACTGTTCGCAGCGTGTTGAACCAAGTAGGTATCAGTGGCAGTGAGGTTCTGGCGGTGGGACTCTCCGGGCAGATGCATGGACTGGTTTTGGTCGATGAGAATGGAATGTGCCTACGGCCAGCGATCATCTGGCCTGACAAAAGGACTGAAGCTCAGCGGAGACAGCTTGCACAGAAACTCAATCAGAATGAGCTGTACCAGATCACCGGATTGCCCTTGGCAACAGGATTTTTAGGTCTATCATTACTTTGGGTTAAAGAGCATGAGCCTGAGACTTACAGTCGGATCCGCAAGGTTCTGCTCCCCAAGGACTACATCCGTTACCGGCTCACCGGCCAACTAGCAACTGATCCCACGGATGCCAGCGGAACCTTGCTCTTTGATGTCGCGGCTAGAAAATGGTCTGAGGACCTTCTCGGGGGATTGGAATTAGCCCCAGAACTCCTTCCTTCCGTCTTAGAATCCCTCCAAATCGGAGGAGAACTGACCCCGGAAGCGGCAGAAGCCACTGGTCTGCTGGCGGGAACCCCCGTTGCTGTGGGCGGGGGAGATCAGGCTATGGCAGCTTTAGGCCTGGGCCTAAAACCTGGGGAAGTGGCCTCCACTATTGCCACAGGAGGGCAGTTGGTCACAATCACCCCCGAGACCATTATTGATCCAGGGCGACGTATGCATACCCTAAGCTACATTACGCCTGAGCGGAGCATCCTCATGGGGGCTGTGCTGGCGGCAGGACTTTCCCTGCGCTGGTTTAGGGATACCCTTGGCCAATTGGAAAAGGAGGCGGCTCGAAATCTAGGCGTCTCCGCCTATGAACTGCTTTCTTTGGAGGCGGCTCGGGCTGCTCCCGGTTCAGATGGGTTATTTTTTCTGCCCTATTTGTCAGGGGAAAGGACCCCCCATATGGATCCTAGGGCTCGAGGTTGTTTTATAGGACTTACACTCTCCCACACAAAAGCCCATATGGCTCGGGCTGTGATGGAAGGGGTTTCCTTCGCTCTGAAGGATTCGCTCCTCATTATGCAGGAATTAGGAGTAGGTATCGAGCGAATCATTCTCTCCGGCGGCGGGGCTAGAAGTCGGGTGTGGCAGCAGATCCAGGCGGATATCTACGGTTTCCCCGTCCAAGTTGTACAGCGGGATGAGCACTCTTCCTATGGTGCCGCTTTGGCAGCTGGGGTGGCAGCTGGTGAGTACCGGGATCTGTCAGATGCTTTAAGCCGTGCACGAAGCGATGAGCTGCTCCAGGCTGAGTACGTCTATCCCATTGAGGGAAACGTAAAGCTCTATCAAGAGCAGTATGAGTATTATAAAGCACTTTATCCAGCGCTAAAAACAGTTTTTGGTGGTGAATCTGGTGAGTAACACTTTAATTGGGGAAGTAATTGCAATGGAGACTGCCGCGCTGCAGGCTCTGGCGGAACAGCTCGGGGGCGAAATTGAGGCATGCGTCAGTCTCCTGGCGGGAACCCGCGGAAACATCTTGGTAGCCGGCATGGGAACTTCAGGGGCAGTGGCGAGGCGGGCTGCGCACCTTTTGGCCTGCTGCGGAGCCCCGGCTTTTTACGTCCATCCTTCCGATCAGCAGCACGGCGCTTCAGGAGCGGTGCGGGAAGGAGATACCATTTTAGTCTTTTCTAAAGGAGGAGAAAGCGAGGAGATAAACACCTTCCTCCGCATGGTTAGAGAGAAGGGCTGTAAAGTAGTGGCCCTCACCGGGCGGGAGCAATCCAGCATGACTCCTTTAGTGGATAAGCAGATTGTCTTTACAACTCCTCAGGAGAGTGAACCTTTCGGTATGATTGCCACAACGAGTTCCTTGGCGTCCTGTCTGGTAACCGATGTGCTCTGTCATCTATACTTACGGCAAACAGGTTATACCCAAGAAAGATTTGCCCAGAGTCATCCTGGTGGGGCAGTGGGCCAAATGGTGAGGGAGGTGGAGGACGAATAAATGAAAACAGTTCATCTAGCCTTTGACTTTGGAGCATCCAGCGGCAGGCTGATGCTGGGGGAATTTGATGGCGAGCGGCTCAGTATCGAAGAAGTGCACCGCTTCCCCAATGAGCCGGTCTGGTTTAACGGCAGGTATTACTTGGACTTTCTCCGCCTCTTCCATGAGATGAAGGCGGGTCTCAAGAAGGTGGCCCTCAAGGGAACTCAGGTTGACAGCATGGGCATCTGCACCTGGGGAGTGGATTTCGGCTTCCTGGATGAGCAGGGCCATCTGCTGGCGAATCCAGTGAATTACCGGGATGACCGGGGCAGGGGGATGCTGGAGGAAATCGAGGAAGATACCGGCCTCACCCTCCAAGAGATTTACAACATAACTGGCAATCAGTTTATGACTCTAAACACCCTGTTTCAGCTCTATTATGATGTAAAGTACCGGCCTCATCTGTTGGAAAAGGCAGATGCCCTCCTCTTTACACCCGATTTATTTGCTTACGCCTTAACTGGCCAAAAGTACAATGAGTATACGATGGCTTCAACCTCCCAGATGCTTGATGCCCGTCAGAAGGAGTGGGCGGTGGAGCTGTTAGAAAAGCTGAACATTCCCACCAGGCTCCTCCAGCCCCTGGTGATGCCGGGCCAGATTTGGGGCGAGGTAAGCCGGGAGGTGCAGGAGGAAGTGGGCCTAGGACCTGTACCGGTGGTGGCGGTTGCCAGCCACGATACCGCCTCTGCTGTCTGCGCCACTCCCTTAAGGAGTAGAAACAGCGCCTATTTAAGCTGCGGCACCTGGTCCCTTTTAGGTGTGGAGCTTACAGAACCCCTCATCAACTGCGAGTCTTATGAGCACAACTTTACCAATGAGGGGGGAGTGGAGGGGACCATTCGCTATCTCAAAAACATTGTGGGCCTCTGGATTATCCAAAGGCTGAAAAGGAAGTGGTCCCAGACTGATCCCAGTATCGGCTACCCGGAGATCAGCCGGGCAGCCCGGGAAGCGGATCATATTGCTTGTGCAGTGGATCCCAACCACGAGTCCTTTATTGCCCCCTTCGATATGGAAGAGGCGGTGCTTAAATACTGTCAAGAAAGGCTTGGCCAGAAGCCTAAAACCAGGGGCGAGCTGGCCAGGGCAGCTTACAACGGCATTGTTTTAGAATACAAGCGGGCGATCGAGGGGTTAGAGAAGACTTTAAACCGGGAAGTGGACTGCATCAATCTGGTGGGGGGCGGCACCCAAGATGAGTTTTTGTGCCAGCTCACCGCGGATCTCACCGGCAAGCCGGTTTTCGCTGGGCCGGTGGAGGCGTCTGTCACTGGCAATATCCTGATGCAGCTGCAGGCCTTAGGCCGCATTCAGGATGTGGCGGAAGGGCGGAGGCTTGTGGAGCGTTCCTGTCAGATTAAGGAGTACAGACCAAATTAGGGGGAGAAGAACTATGGCTGTTAATGAGAATGTAATCAGGGAGCAGATGTGCGATATCGGCCGCCGGGTCTGGCAGAGGGGAATGGTTGCCGCCAATGACGGGAACTTCTCTGTAAAGATCAGCGAAAATGAGATTTTATGCACACCCACAGGTGTGAGCAAAGGCTTTATGACTCCAGAGATGATCTGCAAAGTGGACGGAGAGGGGAATCTCCTCCAGTCCGATGGGATTCATCGGCCTTCTTCCGAAGTTAAGATGCATTTGCGAATCTATAAACGGCGTCCCGATGTTAAGGCAGTGGTTCATGCCCATCCCATGTATGCCACCGCCTATGCCATTATGGATGTTCCTTTAGTTAAGCAGATTATGCCCGAATCCACACTGTCCTTTGGGGAGGTGCCCATTGCCAGGTACGGGCTGCCCTCCACCAAGGAAGTGCCCGATTCCATAGAGCCCTACTTGGATACCCATGATGTGGTACTTCTCCAAAACCACGGAGCGCTATCCTGGGGACCGGACCTGGTATCCGCTTACTTTAAGATGGAAGGATTGGAGTTCTATGCCCAGCTCTGCTTTATCACTGATCTTTTAGGCGGCGCCAAAGAGCTGCCCCCTGCTGAGGTGGAGCGGCTGTTAACCCTGCGCCAGCAGATGGGCATGCCGGGCAGGCACCCCTTAATGGATGAGAAGTAGGAAGTGACCTGGTCAGCCCTGCAAGCTGAAGAGCTAGAAGAAAAACGCAAGGAGGAATGGCAATGTCAGAGTTCAAGCTGAATCAACCGGAAAAGAGACTGCATGGCCGGCTGCCTAAGGTGGGCATTCGCCCCATTATTGACGGGAGAAGACGGGGCATTCGGGAGTCCTTGGAAGGACAGACGATGCGCATGGCCCAAAATGTGGCCAAGCTCATTAGCGGTCATGTTCAGCACGCCAACGGCATGGCGGTGGAGTGCGTTATTCCCCCAACCACCATCGGTCGGGTTGCAGAAGCGGCTAAATGCGCAGAGCTCTTTGAGCGAGAAGGGGTGGGCCTAACCATTACCGTCACCCCCTGCTGGGCCTATGGTTATGAGACCTTTGACATGGATCCCCTGATGCCCAAGGCCATTTGGGGCTTTAACGGCACTGAACGGCCCGGTGCGGTGTATTTAGCTGCCTCTGAAGCGGGCTACGCCCAAAAGGGCATGCCGGTGTTCACCATCTACGGCCGGCATGTGCAGGATGTGGATGATGAAACCATTCCAGAAGATGTGGCTGAGAAGATTCTCCGCTTTGTCCGGGCAGGTTTAGCAGTTGCCACCATGAAGGGTAAGAGCTATCTCTCCATCGGCAGCGTGTCCATGGGCATTGCCGGCTCCATGGTGGATCACAATTTCTTCGAAGATTACCTCGGCATGCGCTGTGAGTCGGTGGACATGACCGAAGTGTATAGGCGGATTGCGGAAGGGATCTACGATCACGAGGAATTTGAGCGGGCCCTGGCCTGGACCAAGCGCTACTGCCAAGAGGGAGAAGATCTCAACAAAGATGCGGTGAGGGCCAGCCGGGAAGAAAAGGACCAGCACTGGGAGTTTTGCGTGAAGACCGCAATGATCGTGCGGGATCTGATGGTGGGCAGCGAGGCGCTGAAGGAAATGGGCTATCTGGAAGAGGCGGAGGGCCACAACGCCCTGGCTGCCGGATTCCAAGGCCAGCGCCAGTGGACGGACCATTTCCCCAACGGCGACTTTATGGAAGCGATCCTCAACTCTTCCTTTGACTGGAACGGGATCAGGCAGCCCTATATTGTGGCAACTGAAAATGACAGTTTAAACGGGGCTTCCATGCTCCTGGGGCATCTCCTCACCGGCAGGGCCCAGGTCTTTTCCGATGTGCGCACCTTCTGGAGCCCCGAGGCGGTGAAACGGGTCACAGGCTACACCTTAACCGGCCACGCTGAACACGGCATTATCCACCTCCTCAATTCTGGCGCGAGCGCCTTAGACGGCACCGGGGAGCAGCGGGATGAAAACGGCAATCCCATTATGAAGCGCTTCTGGGAGATTACAGAAGAAGATGCCAAGCGCTGCTTAGAGGCAACCCAATGGCGGCCCGCGAACCGGGAATACTTCCGGGGCGGCGGCTTTTCCTCCAACTTTAAAGCCCGGGGCGGCATGCCGGTAACCATGAGCAGGATCAACTTGATCAAGGGTCTGGGACCTGTTCTGCAGATTGCGGAAGGCTATACTGTGGAGCTTCCCGCTGAAGTGCATGAGAAGATTAATAACCGAACGGATCCAACCTGGCCCACCCTCTGGTTTGCTCCCATTGTGGACGGCAAGGAAGGTCCCTTTAAGGATGTCTACTCCGTCATGAACTACTGGGGCGCTAACCACGGTGCCATCAGCTACGGTCATATCGGCGCCGACTTGATCACCCTGGCCTCCATGCTGCGGATCCCAGTGGCGATGCACAACGTTTCCTACGAGCAGGTTTTCCGGCCCAAGGTGTGGGGCTCCTTCGGAGCGATGGATCCTCAAGGCGCGGATTACCGGGCCTGCCAGAACTACGGGCCCTTATACGGCAAGACTAGAAGATAAAGGCATGAAAAAGAGACTGCTCCGCCTTTTGCGGGTGCAGTCTCTTTCTGCGTTCAGCTTATTCCAAATTGGTATGGCGCCTCATCATATCCCCATGTCCCTGGCCCAGCCGTTCCATGAGCTCCAGCACCAGGGCATCCCCTAGAAGGACAATGCACGCTTCAGGGAGTGAGCCTCCGAACTGGACGCTGCTCGCGTTGGTGGCGGTGGGCAGAATGGTAAGGCCGTGGACAATTTCCGCCAAGGGAGAAGAGTCGGTTCCGGTGAGGGCCCACACGGTGGCACCGTTAGCTCTGGCCCTTTTAGCAATCGCGCAGGTGCTCTCCGTTTTTCCGCTGCCGGAAGCAACCAACAGGAGATCTCCTTCACCTAGAGCGGGGGAGATGGTTTCACCTGCCACATAAGCATCCAGCCCCAGGTGCCTGAGGCGCATGGCCACCATTTTCAAGGCCAGGGCGGAGCGGCCCGCTCCCAACACCGCGATCTTCTTGGCCTTGGTCAGCGCGCCGAGGAGCTCTTCCATGTTTTCTTCATCAATAAACTTGGGGAGCTGGGCTAATTCGGTAAACACTGTTTCCAAACGTTTCTTAATCATCTTGGTCCCTCCCGTTAGTTCAGTAGTTCCTTAAGTTTAAGCGCCTCCCCACGGGGGTCTTCCGCTTTATAAACTGCCGAGCCCACAATCACGATGCTGGGCGTTAACGTTAACACTTGCCCCACATTGCCTGCGTTCAGTCCTCCGGCTACCGCGGCTTGGTACCGGCTTAAATCCACGCCCTTCAGTTCAAAGCCCTGCCCCTGGGCAGCTAGATCCGTGGGCAAGTGGAAGAGGAGGTAGTCTGCGCCGAGCGTTACCACTTCTTCCGCCCGCTGGGCCGGATTTGGCACGTTGATCAGATCCACCATGATTTTACCTTGGTATTTCTCTGCTGCCCGGATGGTATCGGAGATGGTCACATCATTGGCTGCACCAAGCACGGTGACAATGTCTGCCCCCGCGGCAAAGGCTAGCTCTGCTGCGCCGTAACCTCCGTCCATAATTTTAGTGTCGGCGACCAGGGTGATTTCCCGGTCCAACTCCCGCATGGTCCTAACTGCATGCATCCCTTCGCCCAAGAGGAGGGGGGTGCCCACCTCTAAAATGTCGATGACATCCACGAGCTTCTGGGCGCAGGCTGCTGCTTCTTCTAAAGTGTAAAAGTCCAGGGCAATCTGCAGTTTCACTTTCCTGCTCTCCATAGTCCAGCTCCTTCCCTAATTGCAACTGCATCTCTGCATAATCTTTCTGTTTAAAAGATCATATTTCCTCTCCGATTATTATTAAAATAATTTAAAGTCCAGCTAGAAGGTGAAGAAAAAGGCTTTTATTCGAAGATTAATAGTTCAATGTTGACACAAGAAGTAAATGGTGTAAAATAAAGTTAAGGGTAATGTGAGAACGCTATCAGGTTGTAAAGGTGAGGTGAACGCCAGCATGCGTAAATTGGTCCTGAAGAGCATTGGCCAGGTCGGCCTGGAGGAGGTTGAAAAGCCCTCCATTGGTGAGCAGGATGTACTGATTAAGGTAAAGGCGTGCGGGCTCTGTGGAACAGATCTGCACATCTTTAGAGACCCCAACGCCTTTGGGGATCCCTTTGCCCATCCCTTAGGCCATGAAATTACCGGCCAGGTGGTGGAGGTGGGGGCCAAGGTATCCCATGTTCAAGTTGGTGATGGGGTTGTAATTGATAATGCCACTAACTGCGGAGTGTGCCGGAACTGTAAAAATGGCGATCCAGGTGGCTGCACCAACATTATCAACCTGCTGTTGGAAGATAAGGTCGTGCTCCAGGAATATGTGGCAGTACCTGCCCGAAGCGTTTATAAGTTTGAAGGCCTTTCCTACGCGGAAGCTACCCTGGCGGAACCCTTAACGGTGGCGCTGGAAATGCTGGCAACAGCTGAAGTGGGCCTGGGGCAGGACGTGGTTGTGGTGGGGCCTGGTCCCATCGGCCTCATGGCTGCCAGGGTTGCCCGTCACATGGGAGCCCGTTCAGTTTACGTCTTAGCCCGCAGCGGAAAACCTGGCCGCCTGCAGCTGGCAGAAAAGCTCGGCGCTGAGGTGGTACTGATGGATCAGGTTGATTTGGTTGAATACTTTGCCGAAAAGAACATCCAGTTTGACAGGGCTTTAGTGACTGCCCCGCCCAGCACAATTAACCGGGTTATTCCCTTAATGACTTTTGCCGGGATTATTACCTACATCGGCTTTGAGTTCGGCGGTAAAGAGCAGGTGGCACTGGATTTGAACCACTTCCATGTGAATAAACTGCAGCTCAGGGCTACCCATGCCATACCCAACCGCTTTTATCCCATCGCTTTAGACCTAATTAAGCAGGGAGTAATTGAGCCCGGCGACTTTATCAGCCAGACCTTCCTGCTGGAGCAGGTGCAGCAGGCGTTTGAAGCGGCAGTACAGGGAGATGCCATTAAAACCCTGATCACTTTGGAGTAGATATCGTTCTCAGTTGAGCTCTGTTTAGTTTGTAAAGAGTGAATGAATGTGCGCACTGTCCTGGGGATTATGAGAGAGGAGAAGTAACATGAACAAAAAGGAATTTGCCAAGAAGATCGACTCTACATTACTGCGTCCCGATGCAACCGAAGCTGAAATCCGCGAATTGTGCCGCATTGCCCGGGAATACGGGTTTGCAACTGTAGCCCTCCCATCACAGTACATGAAGCTCGCTTTAGAGCTTTTAGAAGGAAGTGGAGTGGGCTTTGATGCGGCTTCAGGTTTCCCCTTAGGCATCCAAAGCACCGAAACCAAGGTTCACGAAGCGGTGGAAGCGGTCAAGCTGGGCTGCACTGAAGTGGACATGGTAATGGCTTTAGGCAAGTTTAAGAGCGGCAAGTACCAAGAGGTGGAAGATGAGATCAGGGCAGTTCGGGAAGCCATTCCCGATGTGGTACTTAAGGTGATTATTGAAACCCACTATCTCACCGATGACGAGAAGCGGAAAGCGGCTGAACTGGTGGCCAACGCGGGCGCCGACTTTGTAAAGACGTCCACCGGCTTTGCCCCCACCGGCGCCACTGTGGAAGATATTAAACTTCTCTATGAAACGGTGGGCGACCGCATTAAGGTGAAGGCCTCCGGCGGCATCCGCACAACGGAGCAGGCGTTAGCTTTACTGGAAGCAGGTGCGAGCAGGCTGGGAGCCAGCAACGCTCACCGCTTAGTGGATGGTTTGAAGGAAGAGTAACACTGACGCACCAGCACAGTACAGGCCAAAGGGGAGGATGAGATGGCGGCATACATTTTAGCACATGATTTGGGCACCACAGGCAATAAGGCCACTTTATACAACGACGAAGGACGTTTAGTGGGCAGTAAGTTTGTTGCCTATAAAACGGACTTCCCAGAGGTAGGCTGGGCGGAACAGAACCCCCATGATTGGTGGAACGCGGTCTGCGTTTCCACCAAGGCTTTGGTCACAGACAATAATGTGGATCCAGGCGAGATTAAAGCAATCAGCTTTAGCGGCCAGATGATGGGCTGCCTGCCCGTGGATAAAGAGGGTAATCCGCTGCGGAGCTCCATTATTTGGGCGGACCAGAGAAGCGTGGAGCAGGCACGCCGCATTGAAGAGCAGATCGGCTCTGAACGCTTTTACCGGATTACCGGTCATAGAATCAGTCCCACCTATTCTGTGGAAAAGATGATGTGGGTTAAGGACAACCAGCCCCACATCTATAAAGAAACCTATAAATTCCTCCAGGCCAAGGATTTTATTATCAACCGGCTCACCGGCCAATTTGTCACTGACTATTCCGATGCAACGGGAACCAACCTTTATGACCTCAATCAGTACCAGTGGTCGGAAGAAATCTTGGCTGCAGCCCAGATTGACCAGGAGAAGCTCCCTGAGGTTCACTCCTCCTTCCATGTGGCGGGGGAGATCGGCTCTAAGGTGGCGGAAGAGTTGGGTCTGAAGCCGGGCACACCAGTTGTGGTGGGCGGCGGCGACGGCGCCTGTGCCACTGCGGGGGCGGGAATTTTCCGGGCGGGCAGCTCCTACGTCTACGTGGGCTCCTCTTCCTGGATCGCCTCCCTTTCCGATAAGCCGTTTTATGACCCGCTGCAGCGCACTTCCACCTGGCTCTCCTTTGACCACACCAAGTTTAAGATTGCGGGAACGATGCAGAGTGCAGGCGGCGCCTATCAGTGGCTCCGGGACACTCTCTGCGGCCAAGAAGTGCGGGCAGGGGAAGAACTGGGGCTCAGCGAGTACCAGCTCATGGACCTCCAGGCGAAACGGAGCAAACCGGGCAGCGGCGGACTGCTCTTCCTGCCCTATCTTTTAGGCGAACGCAGTCCCCACTGGAACCCCGATGCCCGGGCCTGCTTTGTGGGCCTCACCAGGAAGCACAGGCGCAGTGAGATGATCCGTTCGGTACTTGAAGGGGTAGCCATGAACCTGAAGATTATCCTAGACTGCTTTGCCGGTGATGTGCCCACAACTGAGATTAGGGCCATTGGCGGCGGAGCCCAGGGGGCAATCTGGCGGCAGATTATGGCAGATGTGTTTGACAAGCGCATGCTGCTCCCGCAGTTTATCCATGAAGCAACATCCTTGGGAGCTGCCATTGCCGGCGGCATTGGTGTGGGTATCTTTAGAGACTTTGACGAAGTGGAAAAACTCAACCCAACGCAGGAAGTAATCACGCCCAATCCCGAGAACGTCAAGGTCTACCAGCAGCTCTATCCCACCTTCGTCAAAGCGTACGAGTCGTTGCTTGAAGTGTTTGAAGAACTAGCAAACCTATAGGAGGAGTCCAATGAAGTTTATTATCGATACAGGCAATGTGGAGATCATTAAGCAGCTGCTGGAATGGCTCCCGGCAGATGGGATTTCCATTAACCCATCCCTCACCGCCAAGGAAGGCAAGGAGTTTTTCACTCTAGTCCAGGAGCTTCTGGACATCTCCTCTGGTGAGGTTTATGCCCAGGTGATTGCGGAAGATGTGGATGGAATTGTGAAGGAAGCTAAGGAGATTCACGCGATTAACCCGGAGCGGGTGATTGTGAAGATCCCAGCAACAGTTGAAGGCTTCGCTGCCATGAAAAAGCTCCAGGATACGGGCATCCGGATTTGCACCACAGCAGTATTCAACATCACCCAGGCGGTAACAGCTGCTAAGCTGGGCGCCTATGTCATCGCTCCCTACGTAAGCCGGGTGGAGCGGGCGGGTGGTTCTGGAATCGCCTTGGTGGGACAGATTCAAAACATGCTGGATACCTATGGTTTCACCACGCAGCTCATTGCAGCCAGTATTAAAACTTCCATTCAGCTGGCAGAGATTATCGACCTGGGTACCGATGGAGTCTCGGTGGCTCCAGAGCTGTATCCAGAAGCAATTAAGCACCATTTAACTGATCGGGCCATGGAGCTGTTTGCAGCCGATTGGCAGAACCAGTACCAAGAAATGTCTATTCATTCTGCACTTAAGGGCAAGGAATAAACAGGCCGAACCATGATTGTCTAGGAGCGGTGGAGCATGAGGGGAGAGCGACAAGTAACAATCACAGATGTGGCAAAAGCAGCGGGGGTCTCGCGGGCTACCGCGGCCCGGGCCTTAGGCGGTTATGGCTATGTGAGCGACAAAGCTCTGCAGGCTGTGACAGAGGCTGCTCAAAAGCTGAACTACCGACCTAATGAATTGGCCAGGAGCATGATTACCGGCCGGACCAATACTATTGGGCTGGTGGTAACCAATATCCGAAATCCCTTTTTTGCTGGTATTGCCCATTCGGTGAGCAATATTTTGGAATCCCAGGGCTACAACTTAATTCTAAGCAGCACCGATGAGCGGTTGGAAAGGGAAAAGAAGGCCCTGGAATTTATGTCCCGCAGGCGGGTGGATGGCATTATCCTCTCGCCCTCCTCCAGCAATGTGGGAGAGCATATCGCTTCCCTTGCTAAGAAGCTCCCAATCGTGCTTATAGACCGCTTGCTGGAAGGAATGAGCCTAGACTACATCGGGGTGAACAATAAAGAAGGTGTGGCCCAGGCAGTGCGTCGGCTGCTTGAAGCAGGCCACCGCCGGATCGGCTTTTTAGGCGGCCCCCAGTGGCTGAGCACCAATAAGGAGCGCTTTGAAGGCTATAAAGAGGCGCTGGCTGAGGCGGGTCTGGAACTCGATCCCAGCTTGGTGCGGAAGGGGAGCTATTCAACGGAGGAAGGCTTGGTCCAGGCTTTAACCTTGCTCAAGCAAGAGAACGGGCCCACAGCTGTCTTTTCAGGCCATAACGACCTTTTAAGCAGTCTGCTCATGGCCGCGAAGGAACTGGGCATCAGGATCCCCCACGATCTCTCAGTTATTGCCTTTGACCGCATGGAGTGGCTGGATTTCCTCTCGCCCCCCATCACCAGCATTGCTCAGCCTGTAGATGAAATGGGTCGGGCTGCTGCTGAGCTCATGATTGAGCGCATCAAGGGCGAGAAGGGCCAGGTAAAAGAGGTGCGCCTGCCCGTGACCCTTATTGAGCGGGAGTCTGTCTGGCCTGTAACTGTACAAGCAGGGGCTGTCCGCTGAACTTCCCTGGATCGTCTAATTGAGAGCGATCACAGAGTGTTAGGCAAAAGGAGAACAAGAAGGGAATTGCCCATAGTTATGGAGCGAACGTACGAACTGCAGCAGGATCCGCTGCCGCAATTCCCTTCAGATAAACATGAAAGATAAAGGAGGGATGGGCCCGGAGGAACGTTATTTTACATTAGCTAAGTGTCAACTAGGGTGATTATTTAGGCAGAAAAAGGAGGAAAAAGTAATGAAAACTAGGCTTTTCGCACTTGCTTTGGTTGTTGCTCTAACCTTAGGCGCTGGCCTCACTGCTTTTGCTCAAGACGTATATGACATCGCAGTTATCGTAAAAGCTACCGACTCCGACTTCTGGCAGCAGATGCTCATTGGTTCCAACACCGCTGACAAGCAGTTTGACAACATCCGGATCCGGACTTATGGTCCCGTTTCTGAGGCTGACATTCAAGGTCAAGTAGCTATCCTTGAGAACGTAATCACCAGCCGTCCCGATGCCATCGTAATCGCATCCACCAGCTCCGACGCAACCGTTCCCGCCCTGGAAAGAGCATTCGACATGGGCATCAAGATCGTTCTCGTTGACAACCTGGTGCACACCGAGAGCTACAACACCTTCCTGGCAACCGACAACGTTGTTGGTGGCGGCATGGCTGCTGAGCAGTTCGTCGAGCGCCTGAAACAGATGGGCAAACCCTTAGAGGGTAAAGTGGGCCTCATCTCCGCCATGGCTGGTGTACAGGTACTGACCAACCGTGACAACGGCTTCACCACCAGACTGGCAGAAATCGCTCCTGGCCTGGAAATTCTCCCAGTTCGCTACGTTGACAACGACATTCCAACCGCCCTGGCTGCAGCAGAAGACATTATCACCAGCACA
>DGFC01000126.1:19340-26148 GCA_002391465.1 Firmicutes bacterium UBA3910
GAGGTGTATAAGAGACAGGACATTATCACCAGCACACCTGACCTGGTGGGCTTCTTCGCAGATAACAACCACACTGGCGTGGGCGTTGCCCGGGCCATTGCTGAGCGCAACCTCGGCGACGATCTGGTACTGATTGCTTTCGACTCCGACCCAGAAGAAGTTAACGCTCTCCAAGAAGGTCACATCTATGCTCTGGTAGTGCAAGACCCATTCGGCATGGGCTACTACGGCGTACTCCGCGCTGTTGACGCACTCCAAGGCAAAGAACTGCCACGCTACATCGACACCGGTGTTGTAGTTGTAACTCGCGACAACTTCAACGACGACTCCGTACAGCATCTCCTGTACCCAGAACAGCGTGCAGCTGCCATCCTTGGCGAGTAATCACTTTTAGAGCTACCGCCCTTCGCAAGAAGGGCGGTAGATTAAAGGTTTGGTCAACCCGAACGTGGGGAGGGAAGGCTTGATGAAAAGAGACAATGAATACGCAGTAGTGATGGAGAATATCAACAAAACCTTTCCGGGCGTAAAGGCCCTTGACAGCGTAACCTTCCGCCTGAAAAAGGGTGAAATCCACGCTCTCTTGGGCGAAAACGGTGCAGGCAAGTCCACGCTGATCAAAATTTTGATGGGTGTCTATCAGAAAGATAGGGACAGCGGCAAGATCCTTTTGGATGGCCAGGAAGTGCACATCAATAGTCCAATCAAGGCGGAACAGCTGGGTTTAAGTGCCGTTTACCAGAACATTATGTTGGCTCGCCATCTATCCGTGGCCGAGAACATTTTTTTGGGACAGCAGCCTAAAAAGAATGGCGTAATTGATTGGAAGAAGATGTACGAAGATGCGGAAAAAGTGCTGGAGGAAGTCTCCCTAGACGTGGATCCCCGGGCGCTTGTGAAGCATCTCACACCCGTTCAGCAGGAAATGGTGGCCATTGCCAAGGCCCTGGCGCGGAGAGCCAAAGTGCTGATTCTCGACGAGCCCACCGCGCAGCTGAGTGAAGAAGAAACTGTGCAACTGCACAAGATCATGCGGGGGCTGAAAAAGTCAGGTATCTCCATCATTTATATTTCTCACCGCCTCGACGAGATCTTTGAAGTGTGCGACGTGGCTACGATTCTCCGGGACGGGCAGTACATTGATACCAAGCCAGTCAGCGAGCTCACTGAGGCGGAGATTATCCGCATGATGGTAGGTCGCAGTATTGATGATCTATATTACAAAGAGGAAGTGAAGATCGGCAAGGAGATCCTCAGGGTCAAGAATCTAAACCGCTACCCGGTGGTGAAAAATGCATCGTTTTCCCTGCGCGAAGGCGAAATTCTAGGCATCTTTGGTTTGGTTGGCTCGGGCCGGACTGAACTGGTGAGATGCATTTTCGGAGCAGACGTGCCCGATTCCGGCGAAATTGAGATCGAAGGCCGGCCGGTACGCGTTCTCAGCCCCAATGCCGCGATTGAACACGGAATCGGCCTTATTCCGGAAGACCGGCAGCAGCAGGGCCTGGCTCTGCCCTTAACCCTGGCGGACAACTGCAACCTGATCAGCGGACGCGACACCAGCAAGTTAGGTATCCGCCGTGTGCGGGAAGAACAGGAGATCGCCAGGAAGAACGTGAACGAGCTGCGGATCAGAACTCCCGGTATCAGCCAGAGGGTGAAGTTCCTCAGCGGCGGCAATCAGCAGAAAGTTGTAATCAGCAAGTGGCTGAACGTAGATGCTAAAGTGCTGATCTTTGACGAACCCACCGTTGGTATTGACGTGGGCGCCAAAACTGAGATCTACAAGATCATGGCTGAGTTGCTGAAGCAGGGCAAAGGGATTATCTTTATTTCCTCGTACCTGCCTGAGCTGCTTGGAGTTTGTGACCGGATCATGGTGGTCGCGGAAGGTAAGATCACCGGCACGTTGGGTCGCGAAGAGGCTACCCAAGAGAAATTGCTTGCGTTGGCTTCGAATTTGTAAACGGAGGGATCTCAATGGGAGTAACGCAACCTAGAACCAAGCAAAGTCCGTGGAAAAAGATCAGAGAAATCCAAAACAGATTTCCATTATCAACCCTTTTCCTAGTTATCATTGCGCTGTGGGTTATCCTGGCGATTCTGTCGCCCTATTTCTTCACCTACCACAACATGTTTAACCTGGCGCGGCAGACTGCTGTGACCGCCATTCTTTCGGTAGGTATGACCTTTGTCATTATTTCCGGCGGAATTGACCTGAGCGTAGGCTCCATAGTGGGCGTAAGCAGCGTGTTGGTGAGTCTCTTGATGGTAAACGGCTGGCCAATTTCCCTAGCCATCCTGGTCACTTTGCTGATCAGCTGCCTCCTGGGCTTGATTACCGGTGTCGCCATCTATGATGCTAAGGTGCCGCCCTTTATTGCCACCTTGGGTATGATGAGCGCCGCTCGGGGCGTAGCCCTGATGCTGAGTCAAGGTCGGACCATCACCAATATTCCCCGGCCCTTTACCCAATTCGCCCAGAGCACTGTCCTGGGTGTACCCAGTCTGTTCATCGTCTCTGTAGTGGTAGCGATTGTGGGCATTTTCATCCTCAACCGCACCCAGTTCGGCCGGAACGTGTACGCCATCGGCAGCAGCAAAGAGGTTGCCCGCCTGTCCGGTATCAATATGCGCCTGAACACCTACGGCATTTACGTGCTCAGCGCTGCCCTCTCCAGTCTAGCTGGTATCCTCATGACCTCCCGTCTGGCCTCCGGTATTCCCACCAGCGGACAGGGCGACGAGATGGACGCCATCGCTTCGGTAGTAATCGGCGGTGCCAGCCTAGCCGGTGCGGAAGGAAGCATTTTGGGGACCATGATCGGTGCTTTGATTATGGCCACCCTGCGCAACGGGTTTAACCTCCTGGGTATCGACCCATTCTGGATGAGAATTGCCATTGGTATCTTGATTGTTCTGGCTGTATTTGTTGACCAATTTAGGAAGAACGACTAATGCACTTGAATTGTTGAGCAAGGAGGGGTATTGTGAAGAAGCAGGGTATGGTAAATCATTACATTTCCGAAATCTTGGCTGGAATGGGCCACACTGACCATATGCTCCTGACCGATATGGGCTTTCCCATTCCGGAAGGGGTAAAAAAGGTGGACCTCACTGTACGGCGGGGCGAGCCCAAGTTCTTCGACGTACTGGAAGCAATTCTGGAGGAGTTCCAAGTGGAGAAAGTGATCCTGGCTGCGGAAATGCCCGAAGCCAGCCCTGAAGCCCACGCCCGCATTAAGGAGCTCCTGCCCGATGTGGAGTATGAGTATGTACCCCACTGGGATTTGGTTGATGTGGCTAAGACCTCTAAAGGTGTTGTGCGCACTGGAGATCTCACTCCCTACTGCAATATGGTGCTGGTCTCAGGCGTAAAGGGGATCTTCTATGACTAAGGTGCCCAAGATTGCCGTCATCGGCAGCAACATGATCGACTTGGTCACCAATATCCAGCGCATGCCCAATGAGGGTGAAACTCTGGAAGCACCAAGCTTTGACCTTGGCTTCGGCGGCAAAGGCGCGAACCAAGCGGTTGCCGCCGCCAAGCTTGGGGCCGAAGTTGTGATGGTCACCAAGGTGGGTGACGATATGTTCGGCCGGGGAGTGAAGGAGAACTTCGCCGCCTTCGGCATCGACACCACCTATGTGGAGGCCGTTCCTGGGGTGACCAATGGGGTAGCTCCCATTTTCGTCGATGAAGATGGCAGCAACCGCATCCTGATTGTCAAGGGAGCCAACAACCACCTCCTGCCGGAGGATGTGGACAAGGCTCAGGATAAGGTGCTGGGCAGCGATTTTATCCTGCTCCAGCTGGAAGTACCTTTGGAGACAGTCTATCGGGCCATTGAATTCGGAGTAGAGAACAACATTCCAGTAATCCTCAACCCTGCTCCGGCCCAAGCCCTGGATTTTGAACGAGTGAAGCAGGTCTCCGTCTTCGTACCCAATGAGGTGGAGCTGCAGATGATCACCGGCATGCCCACTTCCACCCTGGAAGAGGTGCAGCAGGCCGGGGAAAAACTGCTCCACGAGGGCATGAAGACAGTTCTGGTAACCCTTGGTTCTAAGGGCGCCATGCTCCTTCAGGAGGGGCTCTGCCGGGTGTTCCCTGCAGTAAAGGTAGCCACTAAGGATACCACCGGGGCCGGAGATGCGTTTATCGGCAGTTTCGCTTACTACTACGCCCTCACAGGCGATATTGAACAAGCGGTGGAGACTGCCAACCACTATGCAGCTCTCTCCACGCTGAATACCGGGACGCAGAAAGCGTTCTACTCCCGGGAGGATTTTGAACGGGAAAGGGCTGCCTCGACGAAAGAGGGGTGAAGTAATGGAGTTTTTTGCTGACATCGCTGACGTGGCCCAAATTAAGGAAGTACAGAGCTGGCTCCCCCTAGACGGGGTGACCACCAACCCCACCATTGTGGCTAGAGAGAAGAAGGAGCTGTTTAAGCTCGTGGAAGAGCTTCTGGCAGCCTGCAGGGGCTTGGTGCATGTGCAGACCCTGGCCCACAGCACAGAGGAAATCGTGGCAGAGGCCAAGCGGCTGCTGGCGGTTGATCCCAAGCGCATTATTCCCAAGATCCCAGTGACCCAGGCTGGCCTGGGGGCAGTGCTGAGGTTGAGCGAAGAGGGCATCCGTACCACTGTGACCGGAGTGGTTACCGTGGCCCAAGGGCTGCTCGCGGCCAAGGCAGGCGCCACCTATGTGGCTCCCTATGTAAACTGGGTAGATAATATTGAGCACTCTGGGGCAGAAGTAGTGGCTGAGCTCTTGGAAGCGTTCGCCGCCTTCGATCTGGAGGCCAAGGTGCTGGCTGCCAGCGTGAAGAATTCCCGGCAGTTCCGGGATCTGGTGGCGTTGGGTACCCATGCGGTTACCATGCCGCCTGAAACCTACGCCATGGTTCTAGATCATCCTCTGACCGAACGGGCTCTAGAGGCTTTTGAGAACAATTGGATGCGCACGTTTGCTGAGTACAAATTAGATTCCAAGCTGAGAGGTGAGGGTTGATGTTGTACCGCCAACTTGGTAAGACTGGTTTGGAGGTATCGGTTCTGGGTTACGGCTGCTGGGCAGCGGGCAAGCAGTGGGATAACGCCTCTGATGATGCGTCCATCCGGGCGATTCAGACCGCAATTGACCACGGCATCAACTTTTTCGATGTGGCCCCCGTTTACGGCTACGGCCATGCGGAAAAAGTGCTGGGCAAAGCCATTGAGGGCAGGCGGGATAAGATCTTTATCGCCACGAAATGCGGCCTGAACTGGGATGCCCAGGGACGCACCTATCGCAACTTGACCCGGGAGAACATTCTGCGGGAAATCGATGAAAGCCTGCGCAGGCTTGGGGTGGACTATGTTGATCTCTATCAAGTGCACTGGCCCGATCCCAATGTTCCCTTAGAAGAAACCTTTACCACCCTGGATGAGCTCAAAAAATCGGGCAAGGTAAGGCATATTGGGGTAACCAACTTCAATATCTCCCTGATCGAGCAGGCTAAACAGTACACCGAGATTGTGAGTAACCAAGTGCTCTACAATATGATCGACCGCAATTCCGACGACTACCACGGCTTGGATCTCAACTACCGTTCGGACAGTGAGATTCTGTCCTACTGCGAGCGGGAACAGCTGGGCTTCATCCCCTACAGCCCGCTTTGTCAAGGACTGCTCACTGACCACTTTGACCGTGCTGCTCTTTCCGACAAGGACGTGCGGGTCTTTAACCGGCAGCTCCAGGGTGAAGCTCTGGAGAGGAATTTAAAGATTCGGGCAGAGCTCCAGGAAGTTGCTGGAGATTACGGCAGGCCCCTGGCCCAGCTGGCCTTGAGATGGCTGATTCAAAAGCCTGGCGTAACTTCAATTATTGCCGGCTCCCTCAATGAGAAGCATGTGCAGGAGAACCTGGCCGCCTTTGAGTGGACCATCAGCGACTCGGATCTGGAGCGGATTGACAAGATTCTCACCCAGTTTGACTGAGTGGAGGAATCAACCAATTGAGCTTATGCAGTGGAATCCCAAACGGAGGTCCTCGGTTTGGGATTCTCTTGTTAATTACACTAAGAAATGAGGCAGGGAATATAGTTGAAGATATCCGTTTCCATGATGTGTGCCGATTACGGCAGGCTTGCGGAGCAGTTTGAAGTGCTCAACCAGTTCGCCGATGCTTATCATTGGGATATGGTGGACGGCCACTATGCCCAGAGCTTGAGCTTGAATCTGGATATGATCTCCTCCCTGCGGGAGGTAATCAAAAAGCCCATCCACGCCCACTTGGCGGTGGAAAGGCCCCAGGATTTTGTACCGCAGCTCATCGACTTGGGGGTGGAGGAGATCTGCTTCCATTTAGATACGGTGAACGCCCAGTTCTTCCGCTTGGCCAATCTGATTAAGGATGCGGGCTTAGGGGTGGGAGTGGTGCTCACCCCCGTGGAACGGCCCGAAATCCTAGAGTACGTCTTGGAGGCGCTGGATTCGGTGAATGTGCTCACGGTGGATCCGGGCTTTGCTGGCCAGCGCTTTATTGGGGCTGCAGTGCGGAAAGTTCCCATCCTCAAGGAATGGAAAGAGAAGTACGGTTATACTTTCGAAATCGAAGTGGATGGGGGAGTGAATGAGCGCACCTTCCAGCAGCTTGTGGAGGCAGGTGCGGAGCGCTTTGTCCTGGGCTCTTCCGGTTTATTCAGCTTGGCAGCTACGCTGGAAGAGGCGGTGGAGAAAGCTAGAGGCTACATTCCCTTTAAAGCGAACCCTGCAGGTTAACACCTGCAGGGTTTTGCCGTGCGCCCGGCATGTCTACCGA
>DGFC01000026.1:0-154 GCA_002391465.1 Firmicutes bacterium UBA3910
GAAAATACTCCTCCGCGTGCTGCACAAAATGCCAAACGGTTACTGGCACCATTAAGGCAAAAGGTGTTGTATCAACTAAAATGATAATGTGTCCTTCCAACAGATGGGCGGTGGCCACATCAGGTCGCTCAGTGTAACGGGCAACCGGAAGGGG
>DGFC01000026.1:393-875 GCA_002391465.1 Firmicutes bacterium UBA3910
ATAAGAGACAGGTGTAACGGGCAACCGGAAGGGGGTTGAAGACTGTACCTAGAATGTATTCCTCCAGGTTTTTACCACCCATGGGAAGGGCATCCCGATCAATAACGCCAATCCGCGCCTTGACCTCTTCTACTAAACTGTCATCGGCAATATCGGCAATGTAACCAATGATTACGTCTGTTTTGGAGCGGCGCCCAACCTGCAGTGCTTCAAAGCGCAGATTAGGGTCGCGCAGGCGCCGGCGGATCAGATTGACATTAAAGAGGGCCGTTTCCACAAAGCCGTCCCTGGAACCGCGAGTTACCCGTTCAAGGGTAGGTTCTTCCGAACCTCTGATCACATATTGCCTCACATCCAGCACCACAACGCCTTGAATGCCGTCAATGAGGAGAAGCATTGGCCCGGATAGAACTTGATCCATGGCCGCTTCCAGATTATCGGCCATACTCACTTCAAAAAAGGGAACTGCCTCCTGTACCAGC
>DGFC01000026.1:1174-5133 GCA_002391465.1 Firmicutes bacterium UBA3910
TGCCTGCTTATGTGCTACCTTGAGGTCGCGGATGATTAGGTCAAACGTAACACCGAATCCCAGCTCCTCCTGGAGCACAGCCAGATTGTCCCGGAGGTTTTTTGAAACGGAATACTTATTCTCAGACAAACTAATTCCTCCAAATACAGCAAGCGCCCTTATTCAGAGCGCCAGCGCTGCTTTGCGGAGCACTTTCGTGATGGGTAAACAACCATCAGCGAATGGTCGTTGGTACGAACAGATCAATAATCCCTATCACGAAGGCCGCCAAGAGTGCACCTACGAGAGAAACCGACATGCCTGGCACAATAAACTGGGCAGCCCAGATAATCACTGCCGAGACCAGAAAGCCCACTACTCCACGACTGTAGGGGGAAACGGTTTTACCCAGGAGACTTTCTACCACCCAACCCAGCGCTGCGATCACAACTGCAGCAAAAAGGGCGTGAAAAAAGGACATGGTCTTAAATCCTGGCAGGATAAACCCCACCAGCATCAGTACTAAGGCTGACACGATAAAGCGAACTATAACGCCCATCCAATCCACTGCCTCTCACTCCACTTCTCAATTTACTGAGACTAGTGTAACCAAAAAACGGCTTGGATATGCCAAGCCGTTTTCATCAATGCTCTACTTTGAAGGCCACATGCACGTTAGCCCGGTAGCCAGTTATCTCACCCTGGGCATTCACCTGCCCGGTCCAGTTCATCACTTCTACACCGTTGATGCCCCGCAGTGTCCTAGCGGCTTCCTTCACCGCTGCCCGCACTGCATCTTCCCAACTGTGGTCCGAGTGGCCCACCAATTCAATCACTTTTGTTACCTCGCCACCCACGGGTATCCCCCTTTTTTACTGTATCATACCCGGATTGGACTGTGTTTACCCAAGCACATTTGCACATAATCTCAATAAGTTTCCGCCCATAATTTTCTCAATGGCATCAACCGAATAGCCGCGCCCATTGAGCCCATCCGCCAGGATAAGTGTCCTGGAACAGTTCTCAAGGCCAATAGGAGTCTCAGTAATCCCGTCAAAGTCCGAACCTAAGCCCACGGTCTCAATACCGCCTACCTTCACCAAGTAATCGATGTGATTCAAAACATCGTCCAGTGTAGCGGCACCGCTGGAAGTCAAAAAAGCTGTGCAAAAGTTGACACCTATTACGCCGCCCCCATCGGCTATAGCCCTGATCTGCTCATCCGTTAAGTTGCGGGGATGATCACACAGAGCCTTGGCGTTAGAGTGGGAAGCTATAACCGGGCTGCTGCTTGCCTCAATTACATCCCAAAATCCCGGTTCATTTAGATGCGAAACATCGATCAGCATACCTAGGCGATTCATTTCCTCCACCACTTCTAATCCGAAACGGCTCAAGCCGCCTCCTTCCGGCCCCTCCATTTGGCCCGCTCCCAGATCGTTGCGGAAATTCCAAGTCAGGGTCAAAAGCCGCACTCCCAGCCGATAGAGATTGCGGAGATGGGCGAGTTTGCCCTCCAACGCTTCACCGCCCTCAACTGCCAACAAACACGCCAAACGACCTGTGGCCTGGGCAGCACGTATATCCTGAGCTGAGCCGGCAAAGGTAAGATAGTCTGGGTAGTCATCAAGCATAGTCCAGAAGAAGTCTATCTTCTCCAGCGTGTCATGGAGGGCCAGACCATTGTAACTGCGGGGATGGACAAATGCAGCCCAAAACTGGGCCCCAATGTTACCCTGGCGCAGATACTCCAAATTCACATGTCCTTCTGCCCCCGCCAACGTCTGTCGCGGCCTGGAAATGCGGGATGAGGTAAGCAGAAGGGACAGTGTGTCGATATGAGCATCGAAGATTAGCATGTACATAACCTCCCCAAAAAATAAGGGCCCGCCCCTGTTGGGGCCGGCCTCTTACCCGTGGCATTGAATGCTACCTGGGTTCCACGATAAGCTTGATCGCGGTCCGTTCATCATCCTCAATCATAACATCAGTAAACGCAGGAACGCAGACCAAGTCCACTCCACTGGGGGCCACAAAACCTCTAGCTATTGCCACTGCCTTAACTGCCTGATTTAACGCGCCAGCACCGATAGCTTGAATTTCGGCTCGACCCTCTTCGCGGATCTTCCCAGCTAACGCACCAGCAACTTTGTTTGGCACAGACTTAGCCGACACCTTTAATACTTCCATGTAGAGTGACCTCCTTTAGTAAAAACGTTACGCCCATACGTAGTGCTTATCATAACGTATATATTAGATGTATATTGGAAAATTCCTCTTTTTATGCACAATTATTCCAATTTCAAGCCAAAAATGCTGCTCGCGGTGCCCGATTCGTGAAGCTCGATTACAGCACCAGTTAGCTGAGCAGGGCCTTTAGCAACGGGAAAACGAGCAGGCAGTTGGGTGAGGAACTTATTGATTACTACCTCCGGGTCAACGCCAAGCACACTGTCGATGGGACCGCACATACCCAAATCGGTGATGAAAGCTGTACCCTTAGGCAGGATCCTTTCATCGGCGGTTAGAACGTGGGTGTGGGTACCTACCACCGCACTTACCCTCCCGTCCAGATACAATGCCAAAGCGATTTTCTCCGAGGTAGCCTCGGCATGAAAGTCTATGATGCAGTGTTTCACATGCTTAGGCAGTTCTGACAGAATGTGGTCAGCGGTACGGAACGGGCAGTCAAAATCCTGCATAAAGGCCCGACCAATCAGGTTAACCACTGCAATCGGACCCAGGCTGGTGTCGTGGATGTAGACTGAAGAGCCTGGTACCCCCGGCGGGTAGTTGGCCGGCCGCAAAATGCGCGGCTCAGATATTATGTACGCGTACATCTCCCTCTGATCCCAGATGTGATTGCCACTGGTGAGGACATCTATCCCCAAATCAAAGAGTTCCTCCGCAACCTTTCTGGTCAACCCGAATCCGCCAGAAGCGTTTTCCCCATTGGCAATTATCAATTCTGGCTTATACTTTTCTTTCAACATGGGCAGATACTCGGCCACGATTTTTCTACCTGGCCGGCCGTAGATATCCCCTAACAACAAAACATTCACTGTTCACTCACTCCCGCTAGCGGAATACTGAAGACCAACACCCTGCCGTCCTGTCTGAAACCGCTCAAACGTTCGCGGCCCACAGTCTTTGCCTCAGAGAGCAGAAGTTCAATCAAGGCATTGTTTTCCCAATCGTCCTCTACCTCAGGCGGTCCTTCCCTGACGATTATTTCACCACAGGATTGATTGAGCAGCTCCATCGTCAGATTTAGCTCAGCCAGTGAAAGGGTGGCCATATCCCGTTTGATTTCTAAAATGGTAAGCTGGGAATTGCCAGAAAGCGTAATAGTGTTTATGCGCGGCGCCTTTTTCTGCAGGCGATGGAAAACAGCAAGATGAGACCGGTAAGTGGCCGATAAAGCCTCCTGGTCCTCCAGACGACCTTTTAGCAGAAAAACCATGCGGAGCACCTGTTCATCAGGTTCATAGTGTACAGCGCTCATTTCAGGAAAACGGACTAAAAGCGTTACCAATAAATCTACTTGAGAAGCTGTTTCTCCCATGGCAGTCCCTCCACCTCCATCCAGCGAAAATAAAACCAGGCGGCTGCCTGGTTCTATTTCGCATATTCTACAGCACGTGTTTCCCGAATCACAGTCACTTTGATCTGGCCGGGATACTCCAGCTCTGCCTCGATTTTCTTTACAATATCGCGACTAAGCTGCACCGCGGCGGCGTCATCAATTCGATCAGGTTTGACGATGATGCGTACCTCACGCCCCGCCTGAATTGCATAGGATTTTTCCACTCCCTTGAAGGAGCTGGAAATATCCTCCAATTTCTGCAAGCGTTTGATGTAGCTTTCCAACGTCTCCCGGCGTGCACCGGGTCGGGCTGCCGAAATGGAATCCGCTGCCATTACCAACACAGCCTCAACACTCTGGGGTTCATAGTCACCGCTGTCTCTTATACACATCT
>DGFC01000114.1 GCA_002391465.1 Firmicutes bacterium UBA3910
AGATGTGTATAAGAGACAGGTGTATATCTTTGAGAACAAGGGGGAACCCATAGGCGTTACCCTTAGCCATCCCCACGGCCAGATCTACGCCTTTCCCTTTGTTCCGCCCACCCTGGAAAGGGAGCTGGAAGCAGCTGTAGAGCATAAGAACGCCACTGGAAGCTGCCTCTACTGCGACATTTTGGAAGAGGAAAAACGGGCTGAAGTGCGGGTCATTGCTGAAAATGAGGGTTTTACCGCCTTTGTGCCCTTTTTTGCCCGCTATCCCTTTGAGGTGCATATCTATTCCAGGAAGCACCTTGCCAGCCTGGCACAGCTTGGCCCTGAGGATAGAAAGAACCTAGCCCGCATATTAAAGGAGGTTCTCATCAAGTACGATGGGCTTTTTGGCTTTACCCTGCCTTATATTATGGCACTGCACCAAGCGCCAACTAAGGGAGAGCACGAGCACTATCATTTCCATATAGAGTTTTATCCCCGGAATCGCACCGCCACTAAGCTCAAATACTTGGCGGGGGTGGAATCGGGGGCAGGCACCTTTATTACCGATATGACTCCTGAAGAGCAGGCGGCCAAGTTGAGGGGGGAAGCAGAGGATGAAGAGTAAAAAGGAGCTTATCCTGCAGCAGTTTCGGGAGCAGTTTCCCAAGGCGGCTGAGCCCCTTGTGGTTTGGGCCCCGGGCCGGGTGAACTTATTGGGTGAGCACACCGACTACAACGATGGCTTTGTCTTTCCCATGGCCATCGATGTGGGTATTACCATGGCGGGGGCGTTCAACGGCACCGATCAGGTAAATATCTATTCTGTGAACTTCAGCGCCCGGGACAGCTTTTCCTTACAGGAACTAGTGCCCAGCGCAACCCAGAAATGGTCCAATTACATCCGCGGTGTCTGCCAGCAGTTTGCTCTGCTTGGTTTCGAGCTTAAAGGCCTGGATCTTGTTGTAGAAGGGAATGTACCCCAGGGGGCGGGCCTTTCCTCATCTGCTGCCCTGGAAGTTGCCGCGGCGGTACTCCTTGATGCCCTCCATGGCTGGGAGCAGGATCGGGTGGAGCTGGTAAAGCTGGCTCAACGGGCGGAAAACGACTTTGTGGGCGTTGACTGCGGAATTATGGACCAGTTTGCCTCCATGATGGGGCAGGAAAACCACGCTCTCTTTTTAGACTGCCGCAGTCTAGGCTATGATCTGATTCCCCTTCCCTTTGAAAGGCAGGGCTACGCGGTCGCGGTAGTAAACAGCAGGGTGCAGCGGGGGCTGGTTGATTCTGAGTACAATCTCCGCCGGGAGCAGTGCGAAGGGGCGGTGGAGCTCTTGGGGAGAGAGCTTTCTGGTATAAAATCACTCCGGGATGTGGCCATGGAGCACCTGCCCTTGGTGAATGGGCTGCCGGATGTTCTGGCTAAGCGAGCCCGCCATGTGGTTACTGAGAACAACAAGGTTTTAGCAGGCATTAAGGCGCTGGAAGCTGGGGATCTTGTCCAGTTCGGAGAGCTCCTTACCGCCTCCCATCTGAGCCTGAGGGATGATTTTGAAGTGAGCCGGAAGGAGCTGGACCTTTTAGTAGAGCTTGCTTTGGGCGTTCCCGGTGTTCTAGGCGCCCGCATGACCGGTGCCGGCTTTGGCGGCTGTATTATCGCCTTAGTGCCTGAGCGGGCCCTTCGGGAGTTTAAAGAGCGGGTTTTCCAAGGTTATAAAGAGGAGACTGGCCTGGAAGCGGAAATTTATGTCTTTAAGCCCGCGGCTGGGGCTGGCCCCATACTTTAACGGTGAAGGCGAGGAGGAAATCCTCTCGGGTTTAGCGAAGCGGCGGGAGGAGAATACAGTTTCAAGGAGGAGTTTAGTTGCGGATTATCAAGACCAAGGACTACGCAGAACTATCTAGGGAAGCATTTAAGGTTATTAAGGAGACCTTGGAAAAGTACGAAGATCCTGTGATCAACACCACAACCGGGGCAAGCTACGACGGCACCTTTGAGCTCTTGGTTGAGGCCATCAACTCCGGTGAGCTGAAAATTGACCATGCCATCTGGTTTAACCTGGACGAATACATCGCTCCCCGGGAGGCCAAGTTCACCGTTTACACTTATATGCACAAGAAGTTTTATGACCTGTTCAAATCCAAGCCCAAGTTTATCGGTCTTTTGGACGGCAGTGTAAGCGATGTGCAGAAAGAAATTGACCGCTACAATGAGATCTTAAAGAAATATCCTCGGCACCTGCAGATTGTGGGCCTGGGGGTAAACGGCCACTTAGGAGCCAATGAGCCGGGGACCAGCTTCGATTCCAGGCTGTTTTTGGCCGACAGCCACGAATCCACCATTCAAAGCACCATGCAGTACCAGGGGTTAACTAGGGAAGAGGCGCCCACCCAGATGATCACGTTGGGCCTTGCCGACATTATGGAAGCGGAGCACATTTTAGTTGCTTCCAGCGGCGTGCGTAAAGCCCAAGCGGTGAAGGATACGCTGGAAGGGCCCATCAGCGAGGATTGTCCCGCCTCCATTTTTGGGAAGCACCCCAATGTAACCTTTATTATGGATGAGGCAGCAGCTTCTCTCCTGGAAAAGGAGTATTAAAAAAGCAAGCGAGGTGTCTACATGAAGTCGGCAAAGTATGTTCTGGGCCTGGACTTTGGCAGCGATTCGGTGCGGGCCCTTATTGTGAATGCAGCAACGGGTGAAGAGGTGGCCAGCGCTACCTCTCCCTATAAACGCTGGAATCAGGGGCTGTACTCCGATGCTGCCCAGAACCAGTTTCGCCATCATCCCCAAGACTACTTAGACAGCTTAGAAGAGTGCGTTCAAGGTGTGCTGCACAAGGTCTCGGGCACGGTAGTGGAAAATGTGGTTGGCATCGGCATTGATACCACAGGCTCCACCCCCGGCCCCATAGATGTAGAGGGCACTCCCCTGGCTTTATTGGATGAGTTCAAAGACAATCCCAACGCCATGTTCATCCTTTGGAAGGATCATACTGCGGTGCAGGAAGCGGCGGAAATCAATGAGCTGGCCAAGACTTGGGGTGGGGTTGACTTTACCAAGTATTCAGGTGGAGTCTATTCCTCCGAGTGGTTCTGGTCGAAAATCCTCCATACCCTGCGGGTGGATGAGCAGGTGCGGGAGGCGGCCTATTCATGGGTGGAGCTCTGCGACTGGATTCCCGCGGTACT
>DGFC01000116.1:0-6044 GCA_002391465.1 Firmicutes bacterium UBA3910
AACATAATTTGACACTAACCTTTACAGCCTATAAATGGCCTTCACCTTAGCATAAGCCCCTATCATTCGGTCATACTAATAGAGCAGAGAGACCTACTGTAAGGGGGATTTGTAATGGCAAATGAGAAGGGGAGCACCGCTGCCGCCAAGCCAGCACCGCGTATATGGACAGAGGAAGAGAAGGACGTTGTCTGGGAACAGGCCTGCCAGGCAAAGGCAAATAATGAACCTCTCACCGGAGCATTCCGCAAGGCTGCCAAACTCCTGCCCCATCGCTCGGAAGCTGCCATCGGCATGCTGTACTACAACGTACTGCGCAAGGAACGGGAAGAGCCCGAGAAAAAGCCGGCACCACAACCTGAGTTCAAAGTAGACAAGCGGTTGTTGGAAGCGTTTCAAGGCTTACCCGAGTATATGCAGGAGCTGAACAGAAAGATCATAAGCCTGGAAGAACGCCTCCAGAATCCCGACCCGGACGCAATTGTCAGTGCCCTTCTTCGCCTGGCCCAACGGGAATCGGAGCGGGACAGGTACAAAGGGGAGCTGGAAGAACTCCAGGCTAAACTACAAGAACTGCAGGAAGAAAATGACCAACTCCATGCGAGCCTGGAGAAACTCAATCAAGCTTACCACGACGCCCTGGGCATTTACGATATGTTCACCAACATGGCCAGCATCTCGCAGATAATGAGCTTGGGTGACTTTAAACAGCAGATGAAAACCACCCTTGATAAATGGGGTAACGTGTTAGAAATCACGTTTGCCCGCAAGGTGGAAAACTGAACAAAAAAGGGATCGGCCTGTTAAAAGCCGATCCCTTGTTACTTGTGGTTACTATTTTATGAACACGAAGTAGATGGCGAATACAACCGCCAGGATATTGATGACCAAATTGGACTTGTTCTTGTTCTTTACAATCGTGTTAATCACTGCCCAAGAAATGAAGCCCATACCGATTCCGTTTGCAATACTGTAGGTGAAAGGCATGGCCACAATCGTCAAGAAGCCGGGCAGAGCCTGGGTGAAGTCGCTCCAATCAACATTCTTCACGTTCTGCATCATCAAAACGCCAACTACGATCAAGGCAGGAGCAGTTGCAGCGGCTGGTACAAGCCCAACGAGGGGCGAGAAGAACAGAGCAACGGCAAACAACAGGGCAACAACGATGCTGGTCAAGCCAGTACGTCCTCCTGCAGCTACGCCAGAAGCACTCTCAACATAGGTGGTAGTAGTGCTAGTGCCAAAGAGTGCACCTGCTACTGTGGCAATGGCGTCTGCCATAAAAGCGCTACCAGATCTGGGCAGATTACCATCTTCATCGAGATAGCCTGCCTGGGTGGAAACACCAACCAGTGTACCTGCCGTATCAAACAGGTCTACCATAAACAGGGACAGCATCATACCGAGAGAAGCGGCAGTAAACACGCCGGAAAAATCAAGTTTAAAGGCAGTGCTCATAAAGCTGGACCATGCTGGAAGAGAAACGATTCCGGTAAATTCACCTGAAACGCCAATCCCGGGAAGCATGCCGAACAAGGTAGCAGCGGCGATACTCCATACCAAAGCACCTTTGACCTTAAAGGCGTAAAGAAGTGCCGCAACAAGCAAACCAAACAATGCCGTAAGTGCAACCGGCGAAGTTAGATCACCAAGTGTCACCATGGTTGCCGGATCAGCCACAACAATTCCTCCGTTAACAAGGCCAATTAGAGCAATGAACAGACCGATTCCTGCGCTGATGGCCGCTTTCAGAGACATTGGGATGGCATCGATCAACAAGCTGCGGAACTTAGTGGCACTGAGGATGATAAACAAAATACCCTCAATGAAAACCAGTGCCAAGGCACCCTGCCAACCAACCACTGCTGCGACTGTAAAGGCAAAGAAGGCGTTAAGGCCCATACCCGGAGCCAAGGCAAAGGGATAATTGGCCATTAATGCCATGGCGGTTGTACCCACAATGGACGCTAAAATAGTAGCGATAAACACACCATCTTTAGGCATACCGGCAACAGACAACAAATCGGGGTTTACGAAGATAATGTAAACCATGGTCAAAAACGTGGTAAGCCCAGCCACAACTTCAGTTCTCACATTAGTATTGTTCTCCTGAAGTTTGAAAAATCTGTCGATCCAACTACGCTCGCTCGACGCTACACTCTGCGGTTTCGTGCTCATTCGCTCAGACCCTCCTAAAGGCAATTGATTTTTTGTTCTTCGCCATTATCTTTCGCCATGGCACGGCAGATTCCTTCTCCATTTTGAAATTTATTCGGGAATTCTATTGCATGCCCATCAAAACCAAGGCATGTCCCAACCAAATCGGCAGAATCTACTGGCCCGCCACCTCCTTGAAATCGTCCTTATACTGCAGCAGGAAGAGGTTGTAATACAGTCCCCGCTGGGCAAGTAGTTCCTGGTGCGTACCCATTTCCCTAATCTTACCCTTATGGAGCACAATAATGTTATCTGCATTTTGAATGGTACTTAACCGGTGAGCAACTACCAAACTGGTCCGGTCAGCCAGAAGTTTAGGCAAAGCGTCTTGGATGAGCGCCTCCGTTTCGGTGTCGATGTTGGCAGTCGCTTCGTCCAGAATTAGAATAGCCGGATCATAGGCCAAAGCCCTGGCAAAGGCAAGGAGCTGCCTTTGGCCAGCCGAAAGGGTGGCCCCCCGCTCCATCACAGGCTCTTGATACTGCAGCGGCAGGTTTTCAATGAACTGGTTCGCATTGACGTACTTGGCTACCCACTCAATCCGGGCTAAATCTATCTCTTCATTATTGAGGTTGATGTTTTCGACAATAGTGCCTGAGAACATGAACACGTCCTGCATAACCAGACCCACATTGCGGCGCAGTTCTTCCTTGCTGAGGGTTTTAATGTCCTTGCCATCGATCAGGATCTGACCCTTTTGGATATCATAAAACCGCGTAAGCAGGTTCATAATCGTAGTCTTGCCCGCCCCGGTGGCTCCCACAAAGGCCACAGTCTGACCCGGTTCAACGGTAAAGCTCACATCGCGTAAAACCCATTCGTCTTCCACATAGGCAAACCAGACGTTTTTGAACTCGATTTTTCCCTTTACCTCGCCCAGTGCCACGGGCTCCGCCGCCTCTACCACAGCCGTCTCTTCATCGAGGATCATGAAGATACGCTCCGCCGAAGCCATGGACGCCTGCATAATGTTGTACTTCTCTGTCAAAGCATTAATTGGTCTAAAGAACTGCTCCAAATAACTGATAAAGGCAAAGAGCACACCAAACTCCAAGGCTCCTGCCAAGAGGCGACCACCACCAAACCAGATCAATATGGCCATAGCTAAGGAGTAAACAAGCTCCATAGCCGGGCGGAAGATGGCGTAAACGCGGAGTTCTCGCATGCTTGCCCCATAGTGGTCCTTATTGATTTCATCAAATTCCTTGAATTTGCGCTTCTGCTGGTTGAAGATCTGAATCAGGCGCATACCGGCAATGCTTTCGGCGAAGTTGGCGTTAATTCTAGCCAGCCGCACCCGTGTTTCCCGGTAAGCCTCCCTGGCTTTGATCCTAAAAACGGCAGTTAAGGCCACAATCAAGGGCAGCGTGGCCAGGGACACCCAAGCCAGCATGGTATTCATCCGGAACATTACGATTATGATACCCAAAACCATGAAAATGTCCCGGAAGAGGTTGATCAAAACGTCAGTGTACATCTCCTGTAGGTTCTCTGTATCATTGGTCACTCTGGTGACCAACCTGCCCACCGGATTGCGATCAAAGAACGACAATGACAGGCTCTGCATATGATCGTAAATCTGCTGCCTGATGTCGAAAATGATGCGCTGGCCCGTAAGGGACAAAAGATAGACTTGAACATAACTCAAGACAAAGCCAACTGTTAAGATGACAAAGAGGAGTACGCCGAGCTTAACGATGCGCTGCGTATCCCAAGCCCGCAGCTCCCTCACTTCTTCGGAAGTGAGGTCTATCAGCGCGCCATCAAGTGTACTGCGGAGATAATGCCTTCCCCTCTCCTTAACCAATTGGTAGCCTGCCGTATTCCCTTCAGACTCGAGCCGGTCTGACCGCAGCAGGCGCATCCCCTGCACAGTGACTATGGAAGGGTGATCGAAGCTTGCGTCAACTTCCACATAGGGCTGATTAGCCCCCATAATATGATCGTCTATCGCAACCTTGACCAGGTAGGGCCTGGCCAAATCGGTGACACTAATTATCAGCAACAACACAATCGTTACGCTGATCAGCTTCCAGTAGGGCTTGGCGTAACGAAGTAAGCGGCGCATCAGCCGCGAGTCATAGGCTTTACCTAAAGTTTCTTCTTCGTGGAACTGTTCCATTCACTCTCACCTACCCTTCCCTAACCGGCACTTTCGATCTGCTTCTCAAGCAGCTGTTTCTCATGCATTTCCTTGTAAAGCCCCTCGACCTGAATGAGCTCTTCATGTCTACCCCGCTGGGTAATCTGTCCGTCTTCCAAGACGAGAATCTGGTCAGCACCCTGGAGTGTGGAAATGCGGTGAGACACGATAATTACCGTCCTGCCCGGGAAAAACTCCTGGAGGTTCTGTAAAATGGCCTCTTCCGTCTCAGTGTCCACAGCCGAGAGGCTGTCATCCATGATCAAAATCTGAGGTTCCTTGATCAACGCCCGGGCAATGGCAATCCGCTGCTTCTGGCCGCCCGAGAGGGTCACACCCCGCTCACCCACCATCGTTTCAAACTGGCGGGGGAACTCAATAATGTTATCGTAGACCTGGGCTATCTTGGCGAACTTCTCGATCTCTTCCCTACCCTTACCCGTCGCGGCAAAGTCGATGTTTTCCGCCACAGTAGAGGAAAACAGCACGTTATCCTGGGGTACGTACCCAATGTTCTCCCTCAACACTTGGAGAGGAATCTGGTTGATGTTTACCCCATCGAGCTTGATCATACCCGGTTTGGCATCGTAGAGCCTTAACAGCAGGTTGAGTAGGGTGGTCTTACCCGAACCTGTCCGGCCTAGAATGCCCACAACCTGACCTGACGAGATCTCAGCGTTGATCCCCTGCAGCACAGGCTTTTCCGACCCAGGATATGTAAAGGTCAGGTCTTTAAACTCAATATTACCCTCAAGCCGTTCCACCGTGCTGTGGGCAGGATCAAGGATACTGCTGCGCTGGTTGAAGATTTGGTTGAGGCGGTCCATGGACGCTTTGCCCCGTTGAATCATGTTCATCACCCAGCCAATAGCCATAATGGGCCAGGTGAGCATCCCGAGGTAACTGTTAAAGGTGATGAAATCACCGACAGTAATGGAACCATCCAAAACAAGAATACCGCCGTAACCTAATACAATGATAAAGCTTAAGCTGGACAAAAAGCCGATGAGGGGATGGAAAAGCCCCCAAACGCGCACCAGCTCCATATTCCGATCAACGTTCAAACTGTTTACTTCTTGAAAACGCTGGGACTCTTTCTTCTCCCTGGCAAAACCCTTTAGAACCCTGATGCCAGCAAAGTTCTCCTGGACCCGATCGCTTAGGAGGGAAAAGGCCTCCTGCACGCGCCGGAAGCGCCGGTGAATGACCCGGCCAAAACCAATACCGATGGCCAGCATAAAGGGAAACGGCAGGAGTGCGACTAGCGTGAGCCGGGCACTGATAGTGCGCACCATCATGAAGATAATGATGCTGAGCATAAACAGCGCATCCACCGAGTTGACAATGCCGGGACCTAAAGCCATGCGTACTGCACGAATATCATTGGTGGCGTGGGCCATTAGGTCACCGGTCTTGTTCCGGTTGAAAAACTCGGTGTCCAGACTCTGGAGATGGCCGAAGAGCATGTTGCGCAGTGTGTACTCCATCTTGCGCGACGTACCCATGATGTTGATCCGCCACTGATAGCGGAAAAAGGCAACCAGGACTGACAGTCCGACCATGGCACCGATAAAGAAAACCAAGTCTCCCCGGGTGAACTGGCCGGTAGCAATTTGGTCTGTAAACCGGCCCATCAGCCTGGGGATAATGAGCTGCAATGAGTTGGTGACTAATAGGGCTAAGA
>DGFC01000116.1:6268-6468 GCA_002391465.1 Firmicutes bacterium UBA3910
GCCTAAAAATATGTATGCTCAGCAACTAGTTTTTCCATCACCCGCTTCTTCCTATCGCCATCCCATCAGCAGAAATGGATGGTTAGATCTAAAATGACTCCGCCACTTAAGTCGAAGTCCAGAAACCAAACGTGCCAGCCTTAGGAATAAATCCCCGTTTCAACTACAATCAGTTCAGGGCCTGTCTCTTATACACATCT
>DGFC01000075.1 GCA_002391465.1 Firmicutes bacterium UBA3910
AGATGTGTATAAGAGACAGATCCTGAAGATGAAGCGGAGGAAGGCATTGCCGGTTATGGTATCTCCCTACGTATGGGCGAATTAGCTTTGAAAACAGCGGTTGATCTGGCCGTTGATCCCTCCCTTGTGCCTAAAACAGCCAGCACGTCAGTGGACCTGAGCCTTGACTGGGCCGACCTATTTACCTTGAGTGCAGGTATTCGGCAGCGGGGTTTGCTGCTCGGTGAAACAGATGTTGAGGACGATGAGGTGCTGCCTTTTGTAACCTCGTTGGGTCTTGTGGTTCCCATTAACAAGGGACAACTGCAGTTTGGTGTGACGCAGGAGTGGAACCGATCCTTAGGACAGGAAGGTTTAGGCGGTATGGAAGACGGAAGCTGGGCTAAGAACATAGCCGAGCTTGGGCTGAGTTATGATTTTGACAGCGGAAACTCTCTTCATTTCAATTACCGATTGATTGATTTCAGTGACGTAGGCCGAGGAGATTCACAGGCAAAGGCAGAAGCGAAGTTTTCCATTAAGTTTTAGAGTATGGAGGGGTTAATTTGAAAAAGGCTTTAACACTAACGTTGGTTGTGTTGTTAACGACTGCGCTCATTCCCTCCCCAATCTCTGCTAATGTAACGCCCCTTGCATCCCTCGTGATGGTAGAGGAGTTACTGTATGGAGAGGCTCAGGCGGGGGCCCTGTTAGACAGAATTGAGAAGGTAGAAATAGACGTTTACGGTGCGCTTCAGGATGGAGCCGTACTGATGCGTATTGACCGCGTGACCTCATTTTTGCAGAGCGGTGACGGAGGCGGTGGACTACAGCTCCTCCTCAACTTGGCAGAATGGGGTTTCTCCGCGATTGTCAGTGGGGAGCAGGCCATGATAGAACGGCTGGAAGGACTCGAGGTCGTTCTCTATGGTGGGGTGCAGCCGGGTGACATTTCCAAACGGGCAGAACGCCTCATGCTTGATATTTGGGGCACAACCAGTCTGGATGTGAAGCGGGTGAACCTCCCTGCCCAGACTCTGGTGAAGATTGCCCTTGTGAGCACCATTGACTCTGCTACAGCTAAAGTTGGCGACCAGGTTATCTACGAGGTAGTGGAGGATGTGCTGGTTGATGGTAGAGTGGTCATTCCCAGCGGCGTCAGGGGCGTTGCTACCGTGACCGAAGTAACATCGGCCGGTCGTTTGGGCAAGGATGGAAGGGTAGTTGTGGACTTTGGCAGACTCACAACGCTAGACGGGACCAGGGTCAAGCTCCAGGTAGATGAGACTGCCACTGAGAAGAATAAGTCCTTAGAGCTGGCTGCTGGTGCGAGCATGGCAGGTATCCTGTTGCTCGGAAGTCCAGTTGGCTTGGTAGGGGGCTATTTTGTCAGAGGTAAGGACGTAAAGATTGAGGCAAATGTGCCCTTTTTCGTAGAGACCGAGCGTGCCACTTCCGTATCGGGATTCTATTTCAGACCTGCGAGTTTATAGGCAGAGGTTGTTAGGTTCAACAGTGTTGCTGAGAACCGCGGCCTGCAAGGTTAGACGGTTCTCATATTTTTGATTTTGTTACAGATATTCCAGTGATTTGAGGTGTCAAGTAGGATGAAGAAGCTAGGAACAGCCATTACCGCGGCCCTTATGCTGTTTGTGCTCTTGGTAGGCGTACTACCGGGACAAGCCCAGGAATACCTGTTGGGTGTGGGAGACGTTCTGCGGATCTCTGTCTGGGGACACGCTGAATTGACCACAGAAGTTGCCGTTCGACCAGACGGCTACTTAACCTTCCCACTTGTGGGCGATCACATGGCCGTGGGTAAATCGGCGCGTCAACTCTCGCAGGAACTTGAAGCAATTCTCGCCGATTATGTTGTTAACCCTCGGGTCACCGTGATTGTGAGCCAGTTCCGCTCACTTCAGGTGCAGGTTCTGGGCGAGGTAAAATCTTCAGGTTATTACCAGCTGCGGGCAGGCGCTAGGCTGATGGATATCCTAGCTTTAGCAGGCGGCCCAACTCAGGCTGCCGATTTACAGCAGATCAGTATCACGCGTTATTATCTCGACAACTCAGGTGTGGAACGTACTGAAGTGCTGCGGGTAAACGTGGATCAGTTTCTTGCCAACGGGGATTTGACGAACAATCCCCTTATGGAGAGTGGAGATCTCGTTTTTGTACCCAGCACAGGCAAAGCCACCATTTTTGGGGAAGTACGTCAGCCCACTAGCTATGACTTAAGGCCCGATCTAAATATCCTCGATCTCTTGGCCTTAGCCGGCGGTGCCTTGGAGTCAGCCGATTTAGAGCGTGTAGTTGTCACTGTTCAAACAGAAAATGGACCCCAGGAGAAACGCGTAAATGTCCAGGCAATGTTGGCCGGCAGGGAAAAACCGCTAGCCATAGGGTCCAATGATGTGGTTTTTGTGCCGAAGAAGCAGCAGGTTATGGTCTTTGGTGCAGTGCAGCGGCCGGGAGTTTATGAACTGCGGCGGGAAGACACATTCCTAATTGACATTTTAGCCCAGGCCGGTGGGGTGCTGCCTTCCGGTGATGCCAGTGCCATTGCCATTTCCCGCAGAGTGGGCGAGCAGCAGCAGGTGATTCCTGTGGATGCGAGTCCGGGCTTAACCGGTAAAGAAGGCGGGGACAACCCCCGTTTGATGGCAGACGATCTGATCTTCGTACCGGAGGGGTACCAGAACGCGCTTGTTTTGGGTCAAGTGCGCAGTCCCGGTTCCTACCAGGTTCGGGAGCAGACCCGCATTCTAGATCTATTGGCTCAGGCCGGCGGAACGGTGGAGCGGGCAGGCGATGAGTTGTTCTTAACTAGGGACGGCGAAACCAAGAAAATTGAACTGCGTGCTTTAGAGCGGTTGGGCCTCCAAAACGAGCGGGTCCGGCCCGGTGACGTATTGTACATACCAGAGGGGCGTAACCAAGTGCTGGTTTTGGGTGAAGTGCGCAGCCCAGGTTATTACCAGTTCCGGGCGGGGGATCGCCTCCTTGATGCCATAGCCTTGGCCGGAGGTTTGACTGCCGATGCCTTAGAGGAAGGGGTATCCCTGACTAGGCGGAGCGAAGAGGAGGCCGAGGTTATTCACATTGATCTGGGCGAACTGATGGAGAATAGGTATTTGGCGGATAACATGACTCTCCAAGGCGGCGATGTGATTATCGTGCCTAAAGCTGATCGGGGGATTATTGTGCTGGGCGAAGTCCGCGCTCCCGGTTATTACACGTTCCGTTCCGATCAGGGCCTGCTTGATGCCATAATGTTGGCAGGTGGGTTCACTGATTTTGCCCAAGAAGATCAGGTGTCCTTAACCAGGCGTACAGAAGAGGGAACAGAGGTAACCTTAATCGATTTTACCGAGTTGATGGACAAGCGCTACTTAGAAGGGGATTTGGCACTTCAGGACGGCGATATTATTGTGGTCCCGAAGAGCGACCGGAGCGTATTGGTGTTGGGTGAGGTCCGCTCCCCCGGTTATTACGTTTTTAACAAGGGGCAGCGTATGCTGGATATGATAGCTGCAGCGGGCGGGTTTACTGAAGACGCCGAGCCAGGCAAAGTGGTCGTGAGCCGTCAGCTGGAAGAGGGAGTAGTATCGGATGCGCTGAACCTTGATTTGGCCCAAACAGAGGCAGTCAATCCGGAGCTGCAGGGCGGCGAGATTATTATGGTTCCCAAGAGCAGTCGGATGGTGCTTGTCTTTGGTGAAGTAACCCGTGCCGGTGCTTACACCCTGCCGCCAGCCGGTAGACTTCTAGATATTCTGGCTCTAGCGGGTGGGTTAAAATCCAACCTAGGTAGCGAGCAGGTCGTTGTCACCAGACAAACGGGAGCAGGTGAGCAGATCTGGGAGGTTGCCTATGGTGATTTGATGGCTGCCCAGAGCGAGTATAACCTGCCTCTCCTTGGTGGCGACGTTGTTTACGTGCCCGCTTCCAAACAGCAGATTTTGGTGTTGGGCCAGGTACGGAATCCAGGTGTGTATAACCTGCCGGTAGGTGCGCGGGTTATGGATGCCATTGCCCTAGCGGGTGGGCCGCTGGAAAGGGCAGCCTTGGAAAACGTGGGTATCTATCGTGATGGTTCGGTGGAAGAAGGGGAAATGGTGGCCATGGGTCACGATAAAGTCCTCTTCACTGGTGATGTAGCAGAGAACCCCCTCTTGCAGGGCGGTGACATCATTTATGTACCAGAAACGAAACGCCTCGATTGGACCAAGATTTTCGGTTTCCTAGGTGGCATTAAGACGTTCCAGGATATCATAAGGGGCCTTAAGTTGTAGGGGGTGGCGAGATGGAAATGGAAGAAATGGATTTGCGAGAGTATTGGGAGATTATCGTCAAGAAAAAGGCAATTATTTTTGTCATTTTCCTTGTGACTGTGATCGGTGTATCTGTTTACAGTTTTCTGGCAACGCCAGTCTACGAAGCGCGGGCCACGCTGTTTGTAGGTGAGCCAGCGTCAGGAGCTCAGGCGGTGCTCTTCGATGGCTTCACTGCCGTGGGCAAGAACACGACGCAGAACTACATGCAGATAATGAAAAGCCGTACTATTCTATCTCAGGTCAGGGATACGGTTGGCTTGGAGGAAGAAAGCCTTTCCAGTCTGGAAAAGCGACTTACAATTCAGTCGGTGCAGGGAAGTGACATTCTGCAGATCAGTATGCAGTCTACCGATCCAGCCGAAGCCCAACTTTTCGTAAATACCCTAGCAGACCATTTTATCGAGTGGAACAGGCATTACCGCCAGGAAGACAGACGCAGTGCCCGGCTGTTTATTGAGGAACAGCTAGTGACAGCTGAAGAAAACTTGGAGAGTGCTGAGAGGAAACTCCAGGTCTTCAAAGAGCAGACAGGTTATGTTTCCCCGTCCCAAGAGACGGTGGCCATGATCAACCGCCTAGCCGAGCTTGATGCAAGGCTGAACGATGTGGAAATCGCCAAGACCGAGATTACGGAAAGAATCAACCAGGCCCGGGACAAACTGGCTCAAGAAGAAGAAACGCTTATATCCAGTACCACTATCAGCGACAACCGCTACGTGGTTGAATACCGGGGTAGGTTGGCTGAGCTGGAAATCCAGCTGGCTGGGGCTCGGGAGAAATACACGGACCGCCATCCCTCTGTATTGGCTCTGCAGGCCGAGATTCAAGACGTAAAGGCTAAACTGGCTGAAGAAGTGGAGCGTGTAGTCGGCACCGAAACGCGAACTATCAATCCCGTTCATAGGGACCTTTACGGCAGCATTATATCCCAGGAAGTGGAGCTCATGGCTCTGCAGGCCAGGGAAGCAGCTCTGCGTAATTTGATCGGGCAGAATGAACAGGAACTGGCTAAGCTGCCTGCTAAAGAGGTGGAATTAGCCCGGTTGATGCGGGATGCGAAAGTACTGGAAGAGATATATATCATGCTGCGCACTCGCTATGAGGAGACCCGCATCGCTGAGGCAATGCAGACTGCCGACGTCCTCGTACTTGATTACGCTGCACTGCCCCAATCACCGGTTAAACCCCGGATTAAGCTGAATATCGCCATCGGTGCAGTATTGGGTATGTTCCTTGGCGTAGGATTGGCATTCCTGCTCGAGTTCATGGATAACACGGTCAAGACGAAAGAAGACGTGGAACGCCTGCTGCAGCTGCCTGTAGTGGGTGAAATCCCCGATTTTGAGAAAGCGGATGAGCAGGGTAGGAAGATAAGCTTCGGCTTGAAGAAAGGTCGTGAGTTCGGTGCGTAGGCTTGTGAGGAAGTCAAATGGTAAGGAACATAACTTAATTGTGCACGATAGTCCTAAGTCGGTGAGCAGTGAAGCGTTCCGGACCCTGAGGACCAATCTTCAATTTACGAGCCCTGATCGGGAGTTAAAGACGGTACTGGTGACCAGTACCGCACTTGACGATGGGAAATCAACGGTTACTGCAAACTTAGCCATCGCTTGGGCCCAGTCGGGCAGCCGGGTTGTGTTAGTGGACTGCGACCTACGAAAACCTGGCCAACATAAAATCTTTGGGCTTCGCAACTTACAAGGTCTAACAGGGAATTTGACCGAGAACGAACCCCTGGAAGAGGTTATTCTGCCAAGCCGGATCATGGATGGCTTGGACCTTATC
>DGFC01000140.1 GCA_002391465.1 Firmicutes bacterium UBA3910
AGATGTGTATAAGAGACAGGCCTAGGATCAACGTTGAGGCATAGTCCAGGCCCAGCTGCCTTTGGATGTAATCAAAGGTGGAATCGGTACTCAAGGTGGCCGAGGTTAGAATAACGGGCGGTCCCTGCTCAAAGAGGGTTTCCCCCAGGAAGGGCGCAATTGAAATCGGCGCGGCAATGAGACAGGCCTCGCCGCTTTGCATTTCAGCCCAGAAAACATAACCTGCATCATCGGCCATAAGGACAAGATGGAGAACGTCCAGCATTTGAACGGTGTACTCCACAAAGCGTTCTAACAGTCCGGAAAGTTCACCTTCTTCCAAATCGCATTCCTGCAGCAGTTCTGCCACATCACCGAGATGCTTACCCAGGCTTGTCCGGGCGAAGTGCATCTTGTTTTCCTCTGTGAGGGGAACAGTATAGCTGGGGATCAAGGTCTCAATCTCCTTGAAATACTGTCCCGCTTCTCGAATGAGCTCATCTAACACCAGACGCAAATCCTGGACTATATACTCAGGTATTTCTCCCTGCAGCGAAGATACTAACTGCATGCCCACGCGGAAGTAGGCTAATACTTCCCGGCGGCTTAACCTGTGGCTGAAAGCATTAGTGGCTACTTCATCCAGGTTGTGGGCTTCATCAATAACCACACAATGGTAATCGGGTAGAACCCGACCCTCGGCGCGAACATCTGCCAGGAGCATGGCCTGGTTTGTGATGATCAAATGGGCGTCTGCCAAACGGTGGCGCAAGCCCCAGTAGAAGCAGTCCTTAAAATGGGGACATAATTCTTCCGGGCAGTTTTCCTTTTCACAGCGTATTTCAGACCAGACTTCCCAGTCAATCTTGACCGGTGCTTCACTTTGGTCACCCGTTTCCGTTGATTCTGCCCATTCAGTTAAGGCGGTAAGTTCCGGGATGAGCCCAAGTTCATTTCCCTGGGACCGCCGATACTCCTCCCAGCGGCGCAGACAGAGGTAATTATTGCGGCCTTTGAAGACTTCTACAGTAAACTCCCAGGGCAGAATCTCCTGGAGGAAAGGAATGTCTTTTTCAAAAAGCTGCTCCTGCAGCGTGATGGTGTGGGTAGCAACAACCGCCCGTTTGCCCGCTTGTACCGTATGAAAAATAAGGGGCAGAAGGTAAGCGAGGCTTTTGCCTACACCTGTGCCCGCTTCAATAATGGCATGACTGCCCGCCTGGAGGGCTGCGTAAATGTGGTCGGCCATGGCAATTTGCTCGGGGCGATATTCGTAAGCTGCCAGCTTATCCGCTAACAGGCCGGTTGGTCCAAACAGCTGTTGTGAATCAAAAGCCAAAATCTCACCGCCTTTTTTTAATTATACCATAGAGCAAGGAAAATTCGTCTGCTGTGATGAATTTAGGGTAAAGGGTAGGTGATCCACGTGCGGACCAAGATGAGAGAGTTTGGTTCCGGCCGGAGGGAAGGACATGACTCCAGTCCGTTTTACGAGAGGAACCTATACAAAGGGTTCTCCTTTGCCGCGCTGCAGGAGTTGATGGAGAAGGCAGCCGAACCTGCAGTCAGCGTACCGCCGCGGCCGCAGAAGAAGTGGGTGAACCGTATTTACTGCGCTTCATCCGAGCGAATGGTGGAAATACCCGATCAATCCATTGCCCTAGCCTTCACTTCTCCCCCCTATAACGTGGGAAAGGAATATGACGCGGATCTAGACCTGGCAGAGTATCTTCGCTTAATTGTAGATGTGGGACGGGAAGTGTACAGGGTACTGATTCCCGGTGGACGTTATGTGGCTAATGTGGCCAACTTGGGGCGCCAGCCCTATATGTCTCTGCACGCCTATTTCTACCTCCTGCATACGGCTGTTGGGTTTCTGCCTGCGGGTGAAATAGTCTGGCAGAAGGGCAGGGGCATGCAGGGCAGCTGTGCGTGGGGTTCTTGGCTCTCTGCCAAAGCGCCTCGGCTGCGGGATGTACACGAGTACCTTTTGGTGTTTGTGAAGGAGAAGTACAGCCGTCCTGAACAGGGTGTAAGCGACATTACGAAAGACGAATTCCTCCACGGTACCCTTTCGGTGTGGGAGATTGCACCCGCATCGGCTAAAAGGGTGGGCCACCCGGCGCCTTTTCCGTTGAAGCTGGCCGATCGGGTGCTCAGGCTTTTTTCTTACAAAGGCGATATCATTTTAGATCCCTTTATGGGTTCTGGTACAACCTGCTTGGCCGCTGCCCTTTCCGGCCGTAGGTATGTGGGCTATGATATAGAAAGCAAATACTGCCAAATTGCCGAGAAACGGCTTGCCGCTCTGAATAGCGGGGATTTGCACTGCTGATGGGTGCAGGTTTTAGCCCTGAAAAAGCGTATCATGCACTTGGCGATGGAAGGAGAAATCAATGTACAGAGAACAACTGCAGCAGCTGAGAAATAACATCAGTCAGGTGATTATCGGAAAAGAAGAGGTAACGGAGCTGCTCTTGACCGCCCTTTTGGCCAGGGGAAACTGTCTGATTGACGACGTACCCGGTGTGGGCAAAACAAAACTGGCCAATGCCCTGGCCCGTTCCTTAGGGATAGAGTTTAAGCGCATTCAATTTACACCCGACCTGCAGCCCGCAGATATTACCGGCATTTATTTTTACAATCAAAAACAGGGCGAGTTCCAGTTTCGGTCGGGGCCCGTTTTCACCAATATACTACTAGCGGACGAGATCAACAGAGCGGTACCTAGAACCCAATCCAGCCTGCTGGAGGCCATGGAAGAACAGCAGGTCAGTATTGAAGGGACAATCTTTTCCCTGCCCGATCCCTTTATGGTCATCGCTACCCAAAACCCCCTGGAACTGGAGGGTACTTTCCCCCTGCCCGAGGCGCAGTTAGATAGGTTCCTGCTCAAGATCCAAATGGGATACCCAACTGTGGAGCAGGAGGCCCAGATCTTGGCCCGCTTTAAGGAAGAGGATCCCCTCACCGATCTGGAACCTGTTTTGGATGGGGAAACCATTCTTAAGCTGCGCAAGGAGGTAACAAAGGTCCATCTCAGTCAGGATCTGATGGATTACGTGGCGCGTCTAGCTGCGGCGACCCGCGAAAACCCCCATGTCCGCTTGGGTCTCAGCCCAAGGGGTTCCCTGGCCCTGATGCGCTGCGCTTTGGCCTACGCCTATCTGCAGGGCCGGGACTACGTCTTGCCTGATGATCTGAAATACTTGTTCCCCTATGTGGCCAGCCACCGTTTGATCCTCCAGTACGCAAGCGTCTATGGGGAAGAAAACAAACTGGAGTTGGTGGAGGAGATCCTGGCCCAGGTTCCGGTACCGGTGGAGGATGTTGCCCGTGGCTGATCAGTTCAGGCGCGTTCTTCTCCTGGTCAGCTTTGGCGCCCTAGCCCTCTTTACTGGGCTGCGGGGATACACATCGGTCTTCGTTGGCGCCCTTTTGGTATTGGTGACCATGGGCCTGGCTTACCTTTGGAACCGCAGTGTTTTTACCAAACTAACCTTTGAACGTACGCTGAATCGAACCCAGGTGGAATACGACGGGTCTATTTACATGCATTTGACCGCCATCAACCGGAAAATATTACCCATTTTCGGTTTGCGTATTGAAGATACCGTTACGCCCGGTCTCAAGTTCGCCAATTCTGAGAACCTGGTGGAAGTGAAGGATGGGGCGCACAACATTTTCCGGGATTTTCTCCATTTGAGCTGGTATGAAAGGCGCAGGCGGGTGTACGAGCTCGTTCCCCAGCGGCGCGGCCGCTTTGAGTTCGGCTCGGGCACGGCCAGCTACGCCGATCCCTTTGGTTTTTTCAAAAACGAGAAGGAAGGGATCTATGAACCGGAAAACCTGATCGTCTTTCCGAAAGTAGTGCCCATACAGGGAGTTGAGGCCCTGGACACCTATCTATTCGGTTCCAGGCCCAGGGAAGGCTGGATTTTTGCTGATCCCCTGAACAGGGTGGGGACCAGACGCTATGAACGGACGGATTCGGCCCGGCTGATAAATTGGAAGGCAACCGCCCGCCATGCCCAGCTGCAAGTGGATGTGGAAAAGCCATCCTTTGATCAGCAGGTGTATCTGTTTTTAGATCAACCGCCGGAAGTGAAGTGGTGGAGTCCGGCTGTGGCCAACAATCTAGAAGTGGCAATTATGGCTGCTGCTTCCCTAATCCACAACTACACCCAAGCGGGCTACCAGGTCCAACTTGCCACCAACTTGGTTTCTAAGGTACACGGCTTAAGTCAAAGGCCAACCGGTCTGCTGAGGGGGAGGGCCCAACGGTCCCAACTTCTGAGCAACCTGTCACTCCTGCAGAATTTCAGCGTAGAGCCTGGAGAGCAGGTTTTGAATAGGCTCCAGACTAGGATCAGGCCAGGGGCAACGATAGTGGTTGTCTCCACTGCCCCAGACGAGCTGACACCTGAGTTCAGCCAAGCCCTGCGCAAGCTGATGCGTAGATCCCGCGTGGCTTTGGTTAGGGTTCAACCTAACATCGCTTCCTTGCCGCGGGAGTCGGGCCTTAAGGAATGGCGCGTAGAAGGGGGGACGGACTGGCATGAGTTGGAAAAACTGGAGCTCTTTTAGAAACGTCCTTTTGATCCTTATCCACGCAGTTCTCCTTACCATCTTCGCCCACCCTTGGCTGCAGCTGGCTGGTCAACAGTGGGGTTTTCAATTGGGCAGAGGCTCCCTCTGGTTCTTTGCTGCTGCCGCCGGTAGTATGTTTGCAGTGGCCAAAAGTGTTGGCCGCGGGAAGCAAGGGATCTTACCCGTAGGCCTAATTTCGCTCCTACTGTTTGCTTTCGCCCTGTTCTGGCAGCTGCCGTGGTTTATGGTAGTTCCGGCCCTGCTGCTCCTGCTGCTGTTGGGTGTGCGGTTTGCCGATTATTCCGGCAGCAAGAGCTTTGCTGCGGACTGGGGTTGGAGCTCGTTTGTGCTCCTATTAGTCCAGCTTTTTGGGGAACGTTTCACCTACCAGTTGGGCTTCCCTTTGGTTTTCATCTATTTCGTGCTGGGCTTTTTGGCAATTATCCTCTGGAACGGAATTGCCATGGAGAAGAGGGGTTTGGTTGTAAGCTATCGGGGTCTCAGCCGTTTTATCCCCCTCTTTGTGTTGGGCGTGGCCTGTTTATCGGCTGCCCTTGGTCTCCTCTTATCACCTGAGTTTTTGGAACAGGTTATAACCATCCTGGGGAAGGTTTATGACGGGGTGCTGGAAGTGCTCACCTTCCTGTTTGTGCGGCCCTTTGCTTGGCTCATGTCACCCCTTTTTCGCTGGGCGGAAAGGCAAGAACTAACCCTGGAACAGACTCCCATCGAGGAGTACGCTTCTGAAAGGCCCCTGGGCGAGCCAACGCCCGATCCATCACCTGAGGTGGTTCAGGCCGCAGCTGCTGGGGCTTGGGTTGTGTTCGTTATCATTCTACTGATTGTCGCCTATTTCGCTGTGCGCCGGATTCTCAGGCGGAGGCACAGCGCGCGGGAATCCCAAGTAACGGAGAGTCGGGAGTCGGTCTTTTCCGGGGAAGAGGTCCTGGGTGAACTGAGGCGTACGTTCCAGAACCTAGTGAAACCCCTAACCAGACTGGCCAGGACCAGATGGTATCAGGGTGACGATCCCATTTTGCTTATCCGTACCTATTACGCTCGATTTATCAACCGAGCCCAGAGAAAAGTCCCGTATCCACCGGGAGCTACGCCGGGAGAATACGGGGGAGAGGTTCTGTACCACACGGAACAGGTGGACAAAGGTGCCCTCAAGTCCCTAACCGAGCTTTACAACCGGGCTCGTTACGGTGAAATCGGTGATGCGAAAGATGCTGAGGATGCAGAGGAGGCCTTTAGTAGACTGCGCCGTTTGTAGGAGGAGGTTTAGCTATGTATGCTTTGTTTTTAGTTCTAAATGAGACAAATCTCTTAGAAGAAATTCTAGCCCGCTTTGTGGACGTGGGAGTCCAGGGAGCAACCATCTTAGACAGTCAGGGTATGGCCAGTGCTTTAGCTGAAACCCAGCCCGATCTGCCCTTTTTCAGTGCAATCCGGGCCCGCTTTGAAACGGCCAGGCCTTACAGCAAACTCATTCTCACTGTGCTTGAGAGTGAAGAGTTGGTTGAGCGGACGGTGGACGCGGCTCGTGCTGTGCTGTCTACTGTGGACGTGCCCGGTGCAGGCTTCATGTTTTCCCTGCCCCTGGGTAAGGTGTACAGGCTGGAGTAGCTGCTCCGGTCTTTGGGGCGGCTCAGCCGAATAATAATAAGATGGGAGGCGAAAGCATGCAGTGTCACTGCGGACATAACCAGAGCGGGTCCTGCGTTGAAATAGTGCCCATTTTCCACAGTCTAACCCATGAGGAAATGGATGAAGTGGCCCGCATTGCCCAAGCTGTCACGTTCCAAAGGGGTGACCAGATCTATGCCATGGGCGATCACCCCGACAGTCTGTTCGTGATCCATACCGGGCGTGTCAAAGTGTACCGCCTCAGCGACAATACACATCT
>DGFC01000086.1 GCA_002391465.1 Firmicutes bacterium UBA3910
AGCGGACTTTCACCGCCAAGCTACGCGCCATGCGTGGCGCACATGTACGAAGGGGAAGGTCTGGCGGTCGCCATTCCTTCCCCTTTTTTGTTCAATTTAGTTTCCTTTGACCTTTGACCAAGTATCCCGCAGCGACACGGTCCGGTTGAATACCAAACGTTCTGGTGTAGAGTCTGGATCAACGCAGAAATATCCCTGCCGTTCAAACTGGAACTTCTCCCCTACCTCGACATCGGCCAGGTTGACCTCAACCCGTGCGTCCGTGAGAATCTCAAGGGAGTTGGGATTCACATTATCCATTATGTCGCCTTCATTGGGATCCTCAACCGTAAAGAGGTGATCATAAAGGCGAACTTCTGCGGGCACTGAATGCTCAGCGCTCACCCAGTGCAGCGTTCCCTTTACTTTCCGCCCATCGGGAGCAGAACCGCCCTTAGTCTCCGGATCATAGGTCGCCCGAATTTCCACGATATTTCCCTCTGCGTCCTTGATCACGTCTGTACAAGTGATGAAGTAGGCAAACCTTAAGCGCACTTCCCGACCCGGAGCAAGTCTAAAGAACTTTTTAGGCGGATCTTCCATGAAGTCTTCCCGTTCAATGTAAATCTCCCGGCTGAAGGGCACAAGTCTGGTACCAGCATCCGGATCCTGGGGATTGTTCTGGGCTTCCAGGTACTCCACTTCCCCTTCGGGGTAATTCTCAATTACAACCTTTAAGGGCCTGAGCACAGCCAACCTTCGCTCAGCGTTTTGATTGAGATCTTCCCTGAGGCAGTGTTCGAGGAGTGCCATATCAACCATACTGTTTGTCTTAGCCACACCAATACGGTCGCAGAAATCACGGATGGCAGCTGGAGTATAGCCCCGGCGCCGTAAGCCTGATATGGTAGGCAGACGTGGATCATCCCAGGCATCAATTACACCGCGGTTAATCAAATCTAACAGTTTACGTTTACTCATAACAGTGTAACTGAGGTTAAGCCTGGCAAATTCAATCTGCTGCGGATGGGGTTCGGGATAGACCTGCTCCAGAATCCATTCATAAAGCGGCCGGTTGTTTTCAAACTCAAGGGTGCAGATGGAATGGGTTATGTTTTCAATGGCATCTGACAGGCAGTGGGTAAAGTCGTACATGGGGTAAATAACCCATTTATCGCCTGTGCGGTGATGTTCCATTTTCTTTATCCGGTACAAAACGGGATCACGCATGACCACGTTGGGCGATGCCATATCAATCTTTGCCCTGAGCACGCACTCTCCCTCTCCAAACTCACCCCGGCGCATTTTCTCAAACAGTTCTAGGTTTTCTTCCACCGAACGATCACGATAGGGGCTGTCCTTACCCGGCTCCGTTAAGGTACCCCGGTATTCCCTCATCTCCTCGTTGGTGAGGTGGCAAACATAAGCTTTGCCCTGCTTTATTAGTTCGACTGCAAACTCATAGAGCTGTTCAAAATAATCGGAAGCGTAATACTCATGTTCGCCCCAGTCAAATCCTAGCCAGCGCACATCTTCCTTAATACTTCTGATGTATTCCAGCTCTTCCTTTTCTGGGTTTGTATCGTCAAAGCGCAGGTGGCACCTTCCGCCATAGTCCCTGGCCAAGCCGAAGTTTAAGCAGATAGATTTGGCATGGCCGATATGAAGGTAGCCATTGGGCTCAGGTGGAAACCGGGTCACCACACCGGAACGTTTTCCCGATGCCAAATCTTCGTCAATAATTGCCCTAATGAAATTGGAAGGGGCAGCAGCGTTTGTGCTCATAACGGTATCCTCTCCTATTACAATCCTCAATTCAACTTTAGCATAACTATCCAGGCTGTCAAGCACTCTGCCGGCGTCATCCCTGCCGCAGTAGTCTTTCTAGAGTGGGCGAGATCCCCCAATACTCTCGAAAGGAATGATACTCCCTCTCCAGCTGCTTCTGTGGTTGCCCAGTAGTGCGAAAGGCCCTAATCAACAAATTTTTAGGGGTGTGCTCCATATCAATAAACTCCATAACCGAAACCTGGTACCCCACCATTTCCAACAGCTTAGCACGGGCAGCATCGGTCAATAAGGCGGCGGCGCGCTCTTTCAAAATGCCGTGCTCCAGGAGGGGTTTCTGCTGTGCCTGTTCAAGCTGGCCAAACAGTTCATGCTGGCAGCACGGTACCGCCAAAATCACCTTGGCTCCCCACTTCACCGCCCGATCCAGGGCAAAATCGGTGGCTGTATCACAGGCATGGAGTGAAACAACCAGATCAACTGCTCCTTCTGCCGCAAAATCCTTAATGTCCCCCTGTTGGAACTTAAGTTTCTCATACCCTAGACGGGATGCAACCCGGTTGCAGAATGATACAACATCCTTCTTAAGGTCCAAACCGATGATGTTTACATCAAACTTCTCCACCTGCACAAGGAAGTGGTACAAAGCAAAGGTGAGGTACGCCTTGCCGCTGCCAAAATCAACTATCTGCAAGGGACCTTCCTCCTCGCCCTGCTTCAGGTTGGGCAGGCAGTCAGCCACTACCTCTAGATACCTGTTCAGCTGCCTAAACTTATGATAGTGCTTGGCCAATACCCTTCCTTCTTTGTTCATCACACCGAGTTCGACCAAGAATGGATAGGGCGTACCCTCCTGCAGCAGATAGTTCTTTCTCCGATCGTGCTCCAGCTCCGGCATCTTTCGGGAAGGTGCATGTTGCAGGACCCTTGCCGCACCCTTTTTGCTGATTAGGACTTGCCAGTCCGCCTCAACAGTGTAAAACATCCCCTGCCGGAACTCTGACTCTAGCAGTGAGAAAATCTTTTCCCATGTCTCCCCCGGTTCCACGTTTTCATGCAGCTCTTTTGTGGGATAATGGTACGCAAACTGATAATTGAGTTTACCCCGGAGAATTAAAGGACGCACTGAAACCTTTTGATAGGGATTCTGCTTACTCCGCACTTTACTGAGGATACAGGCGGCCAGTTTTCCCTGGCTGAGTGCCTGTTTAACAACGTCTTTCAACTGGCCAAGTTCCGGCACAGACAATCACTTCCTAACGGACAATGCTCTTTTCAATGGTAGCCTCAAGAAATTCATGCTGTTCCTCCAGCCACAACAGAACAGCAAGGTTGAAATCGGCAAGATCGGTATTACCTGTATCCAGGTGGTAGCCGATGAAAAGGATCTGAATGAGATAGATAATATACAAGAATGAAATGGCTTCGCTGTGGGCTAGGGGTTGAACACTCTGGTAACCCTCGATCAGTCTCTGGACAAAGGTATACCAGTCTTCCCGCAACTGCACATTTTCAAAACAGCCGGTGAGTACCGCGGTACACATATAACAGAGGTCAAAGACTCTCACACCCACCCGCACCCGATCAAAATCAAGGATAGCCTCCAACTCTCCCCCGCGGAAAACGAGGTTGCCTGGATGGAAGTCGCGGTGGATTAACTGGCGCGGGAGAGACTGGTAAGGGTTGACCAGCTTGCGACTTATACCCTCCTCTGTGTCCCGCAGGGCATGGCGGAAACGGGGTGCCAAGTAACCGCGGACAGTGGGCCAGGCAAAAAAGGAAACTTCCTGGAAAAGATCAAAGCTGGGGAAATTCTCAGCAGCCGGATAATCGGCCAAATCAAGATGAAGCCTCGCTAAGGCGGCACCTATCTTAAAAGCAAACTCTCCCTCCAGCATTTCTAACTCATCGCCGCCAGTTCCGGCCACATAGGGATATAGAACATAAATACCCCCCTGATATTCTGCCCATGGTGCTCCTTCGGTGGTGTACAGCAGTTGGGATACGGGCTGATTGTGGGAGGCGAGCCATCTCATCAAATCGTACTCTTCCCACACCCTGGTGCGGTTCGTACTGTGTTTGAGAACGAACTCCCTCTCTCCCGCAGTAACGCGCCAAATACCTCCCCGTAGTGATGTTATCTGGGCATTTTCAAATTCCGGACCCCACTGTTTTAGAAGCTCCTGCACCATCATTCCTCCGTTTCTTCCAGGTGCTTAGGCGGTTTGCCTAAGCGATGCGTCAGTACCCAATCCCTGTTCTTTACTATAGAGTTGCCAATGTCATCTACAGCGTTCATGATCCAAAGGTATGTCTGTGTATCCGGGTTGTAATTTGCTTCGCCAAAAGACTGGATCCTGCCCTGCTTTGCCAAGTCATTTACCTGGGAAAACTCTTCCCTCTTCCCTTTGGCGTAGACCCCAAACGTCCTGCCTCCATTCTGATTTATCAGGGAGAAGACGGGAACGTCACTGGGTCCGTCTGCGATGTATATCATGTTCTGAAACGGAATTCGCCTGTCTTCATAGGGCATATGGGCGTTTACATCAATAGCTGGGTTTTTGTTAACCCCCTTGTTTATCTCGAAGATTGCCTTTGTCTTGGTTGTGTTATCGATAACATAGGCAATATCCTTAACCGTTACTTCTTCCTGACTGTCCGGGGCAGCTCTCTTTTCCAAGTAGCCCGGGGGCATCTGCAGTTCCACAAACTCGCAGCCCCAAATCCCATCGACATACGGTGCGATTTTGCTGCCCAAAATCATCTGACGCAAGCCTGTACTGACTATATAGTGTTCAACTTTTATATCATATTTGCGGAACTCTCCCTTCTCCATCACATACCGTTTCACTTCTTGGAAGAATTCCGGCAGCCCCGGATAAAACTCCAATTCACTACCTAGCTTGCGCAGCAACTCATTATTCAAACCAGCGAAAATCCCTGCCCTAACGTAGGTGAGGATGTGGTTCAAATAGAGTAGGTCGCGGGCAATCATCTCATTGCCCTCCCGGCGTAAATGCCGTTCAAGCGCGTTTACTTCCCGCCAAAACTTATTGCCATCGACGTTATAGTACCTGAACAAGGGATCCTGCATATAGCCGGGTATAAGCGTCTTGTCAAAGTCCCAAATAACCGCGATAGTTGTCTGCAGATAAATGTCGGCAACCATCAACTATCCCTCCTAAGACAAATTGACTTGAATTGGTTTACCCCAGCGGATACCGGTCAGATCCACGGCGCAACGGTGAACAAACACTCTAACCCCCTGCTGTACCGCCCCCCTCAAAGCCTGGGCAAAAGCTGGATCGATGTGCTCCGCCGGACGAAACTCCTCAGCATCGCTGCGCTGCACCACAAAGAGCACTGCCCCTTCCATCTCACCTGCTGCTTGCAGAGCGGTCAACTCTTCAAGATGACGCCTACCCCGGGCAGTAACCGCATCGGGAAACATGGCGACCTGATCCTCAACCAGCGTACAACTTTTCACTTCCAAGAGAAGCTGCTTACCATCCTGTCCCGCCAAGAGAAAATCCCAGCGGGAACTGCCAAGGGAATACTCCGCCCGCTGCAGCTCCCAATCCTCCAGTCCATGCACCGCCTTGGCGCGGAGAGCTTCCTCCGCAATTCGGTTTGCCAGAGTGGACTGGACAGACACCAACGTCTTGCCATCTGGGGCTTCAGCTAATAACACAGACCATTTCGTCTTCCGTCCAGGTTTATCAGCGGGGAGTAGATATACGTTGGCTCCAGGCACAAGCAGTTCCTTTAACCGTCCCGGGTCTGCCAGGTGGGCCTCCACCAGTTCATCCGTGTCCCCCAAACGGCAGCGCACCACAAACCTGTTGGGGCGCTCGACGAATACTGCGGAGGTTAACTGTTTGAATTCCAGAAATACTTCTAGTGACATTGCATATCCCCTTCCCTGGGCAGGCCCCTAGTTTACAATTCCCCATAAACTTCCCCATTCCTTTACTTGATAGGGAAATGCCCACTACAGGGAGAAATAAAAAAAAAGACCGATGTAAGAGGAGGGACAACGATGGCCATTACCGTCCCCCAAGATGTTATGGCTGCCTGCAGTGTACTAATAAACGCAGGATTCCAAGCCTATTTAGTGGGCGGCGCTATCAGGGACAGTCTGCTGAGACTACAGCCTACCGATTGGGACATAGCAACCGACGCTCTGCCAGAGGACGTGGAGCGCCTGTTTGACAGAACGGTACCAACGGGCCGACAGTTCGGTACGATTACTGTTGTGGGCGACGGGCGTTCCCTTGAGGTGACCACCATGCGTTCCGACGGCGTTTACCGCGACCGCAGGCGTCCAGAAGAGGTGGAGTTCACCGATCGGATCGAACTGGATTTGGCTCGACGTGATTTCACTATCAACGCCATCGCCTACGATCCCGATCGGCGGCAGTTGATCGATCCATTCGGCGGAAAAAAAGATCTGCGCCGCAAACTCCTCAGAACGGTCGGTTCGCCCAACGAACGTTTCGCAGAAGATCCCCTCCGCATGCTGCGCCTAGTCCGCTTCCAGTCGGTGCTGGGTTTTAAAGGTGAAAGAAAAACCGAGCTTGCTGTTGAAGCCCGGTTGATCACTTACGTCAGTCCAGAACGTATTCTAATTGAACTAAACAAAATGCTGATGGGACGCTTCCTCCAGCCTGCCCTGGAATTCTTCTACCATTCGGGCTTGATGGAGGAAATCATCCCCGAGCTGGCCTCCTCAGCCGGCATTTCAGCGGGAGACAACCATCCCTTTGACCTCCTGGGCCATTCTATCATGGCTGCCAGCTTTGCTGAACCGGATGTGGGCCTACGCTGGGCTGCCCTCCTCCACGATGTGGGCAAGCAAGTCACCCTCAAGCGGGAACACTCAGCAATCAGCGCAGAAATGGCCAAGGACATCCTAACACGCCTGAGGGCCAGCAGAAAGCTGATTGGACGTGTAACAACCCTCATTGCTGAGCACATGTTTGATATCCATCCCCAATCCTCTGATCGGGCCATCCGCCGATTCATGGCAAGGGTGGGGACTGAGACTGCTTTTGACCTGATCAAGCTGCGTCAAGCAGATCTGGCCGGCCTAAACGAAAATCCCCGACACATCTTAGCCTACCGGACAGCGATGGAAGGACGCCTTAATGATATACTAAGCCAAAAAGGCGCACTTACACTGTCCGATTTGGCGGTGAACGGACATGTAATAACAGCTGAGCTGGGGTTAAAGCCAGGGCCTAAGGTAGGCCTGATCCTCAACTACCTGCTCGATAGAGTGTGGTCTGATCCGAGCCTAAATCGGCCTGGCCAGCTGTTAGAGCTGGCTCGTTCTTACCTAAAGACATTAGGCTGAGTTTTGCCCCGGATCAGGCTCACTCCTACGCGCCGTTCCCATTGACGATTGTTACATTACGAGCCCTGCCGTTTTTTTCGGCAGTGGTCTCCCCATTGGGATCCGGCGCTTTGATTTCTAAAAACTCAACCTTTGTTCCAGGCTTTAAGTGAACAGAACGCTGATCTGCGGGCAGATTGGCTTTAGTAAAGAAGTAATCACCATTGTCCGCCCGAATGAAACCGTAGTTGGTCATAAAACGCTTTATGACACCCGTTTTTCTTTGCTCCTCTCCCCTGCGTAGAGGCCTCATCCAGTAAACTGGAGGAGT
>DGFC01000165.1 GCA_002391465.1 Firmicutes bacterium UBA3910
AGATGTGTATAAGAGACAGGTTCTGGTGTTTGCCACAAACCAACTGGCTAAGCGATGGGGCCAAGAACGACTTGTTTAGGTCGGGAATCAATGCGGGAGTTGATAGAATGAACAGAATCAAACAGATCCGTTGGGGCGACTTTTTTATCGATGCGGTGATCTACCTCAGTTTGATTTTCTTGATCATCGTTACCCTATATCCTTTCCTCAACACCCTGGCCATTTCGTTTAACGATGCTATAGACAGCTCCAGGGGAGGAATCCATCTCTGGCCGCGTAAATTTACACTCTACAACTACCAATCGCTGTTGGGGCGGCAGCAAATGCTGCAGGCCAGCATAGTATCGGTGGGAAGAACGGTGTTATCCACTATCTTCTGCACCTTCTCAACTGCCATGGTCGCCTACACCATCAGCCGTAGAGAATATGTTTTGCGTCGGCTCATATCCTTTATTTACGTCTTGACCATGTATATCGATGGCGGTCTAGTGCCAACGTACTTTTTGATGCGGTCGTTGGGACTAACGAACAGCTTCTGGGTTTACGTACTGCCGGGGCTTGTCTCCGCCTTTAACTTAATTGTGATCAGAACCTACATCACCAGTTTACCGGACAGTCTAGTTGAATCGGCGAGAATTGACGGAGCTGGGGAGTTCACCATTTTTCTCCGAGTAATTCTACCGTTGTGTAAGCCTGTTCTGGCCACAATTGCCCTGTTCGTTGCAGTTGATAACTGGAATTCGTGGTTTGACACCTTCCTGTACAACTCAGCTAGTGCGAACCTCAGTACGCTGCAGTATGAACTAATGAAGGTGCTGCAGACTGCGAACACAATGACCGGTTCGCTCTTACAAGCCCTTTCCCGGGCAGCGGCTGGTTCGACCAACACTGTAACGCCAAGGGCGATCCGGGCAACTATGACGGTCATCGTCAGTGTTCCTATCGTAGTTGTCTATCCTTTCCTCCAGAAGTACTTTGTCCACGGTTTAACCTTGGGCGGCGTGAAGGAGTAAGTGAACAGTAACAAAATACTAGAAGCACCAATCTGCGGCAAGGCAGGTTGGTGCTTTTTTGTCCGCCCAAGTGCTCCCTCCTTCTATCTATACCCGGCTGAAAGGAGCCAATAGAGGTCTAAGGAAAACGCAGTCTACACCACGGAGGTATAGGTTGGTGCATTTTTTCTTGTCATTGGATAGGGAAGCTGTGGCGTTACGTCTGAGGACATACCATCAAGGTTTGGACACCTTACTCCGGGCACTTTCACAATACAAGGACTCGTTATACACCAAACTTCGTTTAAAAACAAAGATGGCCGGGGTTTCTAGCCACCGGCCATCAATACATCAAAGCTCCGTAGAATCTATGTGCCTTAGAGTTTAAATCTGTTCATTTCCTCTTCTACCTGACTGGTTGCAGCCGATACGCCTGCGGCCGAGGCAGCCATCTGTTGGGTCGACGCGGACTGTTCTTCAATGGTAGCGCCAATTTCTTCCGCACCGGTGGCCAGATCTTCGGCAGCTCTGGCAATCTCATCGATTTCCTCAGCTAGGTTTTGAATTACGCCGTTGATGTCCTCAAACATCTGACCGGAGTGGTTGGCAATGTCTCTGCCTTCATTCACCTTGGCAGCGGTCTGATCGGCGTTTTGGACTGAATTCTGGGCAGCATCTCTAATTTTGTGCACCAGTTCAGTGATTTCCCGGGCAGCGGCTGCGGACTGCTCAGCCAGCTGGCGGACTTCGTCTGCCACCACAGCAAAACCGCGGCCTTGCTCGCCGGCACGGGCAGCCTCAATGGCAGCGTTTAAAGCTAAGAGGTTTGTTTGATCTGCTATCCCGGTAATCAGGTCGACGATCTCGCCAATTTGGTCCGAATGGCGTCCCAGATTCCTAATTTCACCTGCCAGCAGGCCTACCTGTTCAGCTATGTCAGCCATCGTATCTACCGTACGGTCAATCTCAACTTTACCTTGGCCAGATAGTTCGCTTGTCCTCTGGGCGGAAGCGGCCATGTTCTGGGCTCCTACGCTGAGTCGGTCAACTGCAGCGGCAAATTGATTGGCTGTGCTGGCTAGTTCCTCAACTGAAGCGCTAGTTTCTTGGGCAGTTACGGCCATCTGTTCCGAAGAGGAGCTGGCTGTTGCCACAGAAGCTGTAACGGAAGCTGCCATGCTGCGCAGGCTCTGCTTCATCTGGTTGAGCGCGTTGCTCAACACGCCGATCTCATCTTTACTCTCGTAATCCACGTCAGCAACTGCCAAGTTACCTTGGGTAATTTCCTGCGTAAACGCGAGCAGCTGTCTGACCGGTTTGGTGATACTCCTTGTTGTGGCGGTGGCAACGATGAATGCGACTATATAGGCTGCGGCCAAAAAGCCGAGTACCATACTGCGGGCGTAAGCCGCGTTGTTGGCAGCGTCTTCCGCAAAGTCCCAAGCGGATTGTTCCGCGAGTTCAACAATCTCTTGAATTCGGGCTTCTATGTGGTCCAGTAGGGGTTTTTCCCGTTCTTCCGAGGCCACATTGGCGTGGTAGATTATGCCGAGGCCCATCAATCTGACCACTTCTTCCCGGACGGGTTTCCACTCGGAAAAGGCTTCCAAAGCACTATCTAAAATAGCGTGGTCGCCTGTAAACTGCTCATAGAGCAGCTCAAATTCATCGTAGACTTCTTGTTCCAGCTCATCTATCTTGGCTTGAATCAGCTCAAGATCGCTTGAGTCGGTGATGACAAGCACTTCTTTCATCTCCCGGCCCATCGCGGCTATGTTGCGCTGAATGCGCAGAATTGAGGTGTGTACAGTGTAGGGCTGTTCGTACATAAGCCTGGTGTTGTCTGCAACCTCGTTCAGATAAGAAAGTCCTACCCAGCAGACGAATGTGCAGAGAAGGAGTACAAGAATGAATCCTGTTGCTAGTTTTGATCTCAGTTTTAAGTTCCGAAACATAGACTCGCCTCCAGTTGTGCTGCAAAGGATGGTTGTCGGTTACAGGTTGGAAAGAACTAACGACAGTTGCTTACTCCGACCAGCGCGGCCGACGCTTACACCTTGTGCAATGGAATAATCTGCATTCTAGTATTCAATGTAAATAATTCCACATCAAAAAGTAAACGCCTGCTCAAAAATGCGATTATCGTCAGAATAAAATCGGTCAAAAGACCGGTTTGCATTCAACCTGCTCAAGGCCTGTTCTGGATTACAAAGAACGAACAAGTTGTCTTTAGTCATGGGTCTAGGCCAAATGACGAGCCAAAAAATCGTAGCTGACGCGGCCGCTTATTTCATGCCCGCCAGGAAAAGCATCCAGTTGCAGTTTGTCCCTTGGGTCGGTACCGAAGACTTTATAGATCTCCTGTGTTCTCTGGTAACAGGCCCGCACCGATTCAATGGGGAAAATGGGATCCCTTTCGCCCGCTTCCACTAAGAGTGGACGGGGTGCTAAAAGGCCTACCAAATCCTCCATTTCGCCGATCTGCAGGAGACCGGGAATAAAGTTGCAGGTACAGTGGTGGAGGGCCAAGATGTTGTCCCGGAAGTTGCCAAAGTAACCACTTAACACGACTGCTTTGATGCGCCAGTCTAGGGCAGCGTGGAAAAAGGCAAGCATGCCGCCGCCCGAGATGCCCATGGCTCCGACCCTATTGGCGTCGATTTCTGGCAGCGTCTTCAGGTAATCCGCTAAGCGCATGCTGTCCCGTACCCGCATGCCCAGAACCGATTTGCCCAGCATTATTGCGTAGGTTGCTGCTTGATGGCAGGTGGTGGGAGCTTGCCGACCTTCCCCCAATCCGCTGTGGATTTCCTGCCGCTCGCCAAAGCAGGCGATTTCCGGTGCCGCTACTACAAAACCGCGCTTGCAGAGCTCTACCGCAAAGAGTTTGTGGTAATCGGGATCACCGTCCAACAGATTGCCGTCCTCATCCAAACCCACAAACATCCTGACACCTGGTCCATGGCCGTGGTAAGCGAGTACCGCCGGGAGGGGTGAATCTGTCTTCGGTTGGAGGATGTACACGGGCATCTTAGCCGCAGGACTGGTGGTGAGTTCGATTTTACGTAGTACATAATCGCCGCGGTCCATTTCATCCAGTACTTTTGCTTCAGGTGTCACCGGCTCGCTATCGTCCACGAAACCCACTATCTCAGCTAAAGCCTGCCTAGCTGCCTGCTGCCATTTCACTGCTTCATCCCTGGTTTCTGCTCGGAAAGGATACCGGGCTGTGTCTTTTGTTAAATAGTCCAATTCGGTAATAGGTGAATAGTAGTTCATTACAATCCTGCCTCCTCCAGCAATGGGTTCGGGAATGGGCTTGTATTCCCTCCTGTTTCACAACTTCCAGGAAAGTTTGTAACGAATAAGGAGGAAATAGTTGACATTATCGCAAAGAATCGTTAAAGTATTATTATACTAGCATGGTACTAGCTTCCAAAACGGGAGATCCTGAAATAGGATTTGCTGCATGAAAAAATGCGTTCCGTAGGCTTTTCAGCCCACAGAACGCATTGCCATGCAATGGGTCGAATTAGAACGGCAGTTCTACCACGTCACCTTTAATGGTGAGGATGGTGGAGAGAGGTGCCTTGCCGGTCAGTTCGATACTGCGGGCATCTGGTTGGCTGCCGCCAACGTAGATCTCGATGCGGCCCGGTTCCACCAGGCAGCGGCCTTCCTCATCGAAGATGGCTAACTGGCGTGGGTTCAAGGTGAATTCCACTACCTTTTCTTCGCCGGCTGCGAGATTTACACGTTTAAACCCTTGTAGATCGAAGATAGGGGTCTTAACAGAAGCGTCTAAATGTTTTACATACAATTGAACAACTTCATCACCTGAACAGGAACTTTCGTTTTTGACACGAATTGATACTGTGACATCTTCACCGCTGTTAATCTCAGCGCTGGAGAGGGTGAGGTCGCTGTAAGCGAATTCACTGTAGCTCAGACCGTATCCAAACGGATAGAGCGGCTCTTCGGTCATGTAACGATAGGTACGTCCATCCATGTCATAGTTCGTTATATCAGGCACTTGGTCCAGAGATTTGACGAAGGTGACAGGCAGACGGCCAGCCGGGTTGTAATCGCCGAAAATAACGTCTGCGATAGCATTGCCGCCCTCTTCGCCAGGATACCAGGCTTGGATGATAGCCGGGACGTTCTCCTGGGCCCAGTTGACTGCCAGGGGACTTCCGCTGAACAGTACCAGGACAACAGGTTTACCAGTGGCTTGGATTGCCTCCAACAGCTCGTTCTGCATACCGGGCATATCCAGCGTCAGTTTGTCGCCACCACCGTCGGACATGGCTGCTTCTCCCTCTTCGCCTTCCAAGGCAGGGGAGATACCCATGCACATGATTACGGCGTCTGCCCTTTCGGCCATGGCCAAGGCTTCGGCGAATCCATGGGCCGGGCTGTTGCCCCAGTAACCGACTTCAGTTGTGGTTAGGTCGCAGCCTTCAGCATACAGGACACGGGTATTAGGTTCTACCTTGTTCCTGATACCGTCCAGGGCGGTAACAAGCTTGGTGGAAGTGCCGAAGTAGTTGCCGATTAAGACGTGCTGCGATGCGGCGTTAGGACCAATGACAGCGATAGTCTTCAGGTCTTTGCTCAAGGGGAGGAGGTTGTTCTCGTTCTTGAGCAGGACGATGGATTCTTGAGCCATTTCGCGCGCCTTTGCCCGATGTTCATCACTGGCTAGGATTTCGTAAGGAAGCTGCGCGTAGGGAACTTCCTCGTCAGGATCGAATAGACCGAGCCTGAACTTGGTCCGGAGTAATCTGGCGAGTGCCGTGTCAATCGTCTCTTCGTCGATGAGGCCTTGCTCTACAGCCTTGACCAGGCTGGGGAACACCCAACCGCAGTTGAGGTCGCAGCCGTTGTTAACAGCCAACGCGGCAGATTCTTCCGGAGTTTCGGTTAGCTTGTGGTTGGCGTGGATGTCATGGATTGCACCGCAGTCGGACACAACATGTCCCTCGAAGCCCCACTGTTCGCGCAGGATTTTCTGCAGCAGTGTTGGGCTGGCACAGCAAGCCTCACCGTTAGTTCTGTTGTAAGCGCCCATTACAGATTCTACCTTTGCCTCGACTACTAAGTCTCTAAAGGCGGGCAGATAGGTTTCATACATATCTTTCAGACTTGCTTTGGCATCGAACTCATGCCGTAGGTTTTCCGGACCGCTGTGTACGGCAAAGTGCTTAGCGCAAGCGGCGGCTTTGAGATAATTCTCATCATCACCCTGCAGCCCTTTGACAAATGCGACGCCCATACGACCTGTTAGGT
>DGFC01000168.1 GCA_002391465.1 Firmicutes bacterium UBA3910
TACGTCTTATTCGCCAGTGGGCTCATCGATCTTCTTGACGACTTCAATTTCTACGCTGGAGAACCATGTCCTAAACGAAAGCGTATAATCATAACCGTCGCCATCCGTCACCTTAGAAACATCGAGAACTTTCTTTCCTCTCTTCCACTCAACCTTGTTAGGGTCGATGCCCTCCTCATAGGTGAACTCTAATACAACTTCGGAAAACCTGTATGCCTTGAATTCAAGTTTCTCCAAGGGTTCGTCGTCTGTGCCAAGTTTAACCTTTTCTAAGACACCATCGTCATCCTTGATCATTACATTAACTTCGCCCAACAGCTTACAACCCGACAGCATTACAGCCATCAATACTACAGCGGTAAGTAATAGTAGTTTTCTGTTCATTCAGAATTGCACCTCCGGTGATTTTGTTTTCCACCCCGTACACTTAAGACGGGGTAACCAGCGAATCCTAGGTAGACCTCTCTCTCCTAGACCCCTGGTACGCACCCCCTCCGCCATAACATGTTTCCCAAGTATTCGTTGCCTCCAGCCATTTCTCCTGCTACACAAACCCTGATTTTGGAATGAAAACCCACCGTGGTGAACGGTGGGTTCGTTTTGTTTAACCGGCTGTACCAAGCTGCCCCCAGTGCAGATCGGCGTAAATCCCGCCTTGGGCCAGCAGTTCTTCGTGTGTTCCCTGTTCCCTGATCTCACCTTCCGTGAGGACCAGGATCTGATCCGCGTGGCGGATGGTAGAAAGTCTGTGGGCAATGATCAAGGTGGTGCGGTCTTTGGACAGTTCCATTAAAGCTTCCTGAATCTCCTGCTCTGTTGCTGTATCCAGCGCCGAAGTGGCCTCATCCAAAATCAGGATGGGTGGGTTTTTTAGAAAGACCCGGGCAATTGAGATGCGCTGCTTCTGCCCACCGGACAGCTTCACACCTCGCTCGCCCACGTAGGTATCATAGCCATCGGGGAGTGAAAGGACGAATTCGTGGATCTGGGCCTTTTTAGCTGCCTCCACCATTTCTTCTTCGGTAGCATCGGGCTTACCGTAGAGGATGTTCTCCCGGATCGTCCCGGCAAAGAGGAACACATCCTGCTGCACCAGCCCAACATTTCTGCGCAGGGAGCTCAAGGTGACGTCACGGATATCATGGCCGTCCACGCGGATGCTGCCCTCTGTTACATCGTAAAAACGGGGAATCAGGTGACAGAGGGTGGTCTTACCTCCACCTGAAGGCCCAACAAAGGCTGTTGTGCTGCCTGCGGGGATATGGAGGGAAACATTTTGGATAACCTCTGCTTGTTCGTTGTATTGGAAAGACACGTTCTCAAGCTCGATTTCACCCTTCACCGACTGAAGTTCGATGGCGTCGGGTCTGTCCGTAACAGATGGCTCTACCTCCATCAGCTCCACAAACCGGTTAAACCCAGTCATGCCCTGCTGGAACTGCTGGGTAAAGGAAATAAGGCGGCGGATGGGCTGCAGGAAGAAGCCAATAAACATGAGATAGGCGGTTAAGTCCGCTAGGTCAATATGCCCCCGGTACATAAACCAAGAGCCGGTCACCAATACAGCCACGTTGAGGAGGTTCGTTAAGAAATCTAGGCCGCTGGAATAGGTAGCCATAGCCTTAAAGGCCTGGTAACGGGACCTTTTAAAAGCGGTATTGGCTCGATCAAAACGCTCTTCTTCGTAGTCTTCGTTCACAAAACTCTTGGCAACCCTAATACCTGAGAGACTGTTTTCCAAATCGGCGTTCACATCTGCGATGCGTCTCCGCTCTAAAGCAAACGCTTCCTCCATGGCAGTTCGCCGCGTGTAAGCATACCAACCGATAATGGGTATAAACACAAAGGTGATCAAAGTCAGCTGTACGTTGATCGTCAGCAGGTACACAAACGAACCGACCAGCATTAAGCTGGCAATAAAGAGGTCTTCCGGCCCGTGGTGGGCCAGCTCAGAAATATCACGCAGGTCATTGACAATCCTGCTCATGAGATGCCCAACTTTAGTGTTATCAAAAAAACGGAAATCCAGAGTCTGCAGGTGTGTGAACAGGTCCTTACGCATTTGACTCTCCATGTTCACGCCGACCACATGGCCGTAGTATTGGACAAAATACTGGCACATGAGGCGGATCAGGTAAAGGACCACCAAAACCCCACCCCAGATAAAAACCGCCTGCATGTTGCGGTTGGGGATAAAGTCCTTCATAAACAGCCTAGTTGTGATGGGAAACACCAAATCCAAAAGGGCAATAACACTGGCGGCCAACATATCCATGAAGAAGAGCCGCCGTTCAGGTTTGTAGTACGAAATAAAAATCTTAATGTTCTTCATTCTTCTCTCCACTACCTCACAATCTGCCTTTATCCCTTAACAACAGCCACCGTCTTCAGCTTCAACACCGGTTTCACCAGGTCTTTCTGGTTTTCCATTACTTCATCAATGTCTTTGTATGCCTTGTAATATTCCTCTGCCGTATCCCGCCGCTGCCTCTTGCCCAAGACAATGTCTTTAGTCTTAAAGTCCCGTAGCACCTCATCCACAGAAAACTCCCGCACTGCCTGTTTGCGGCCCATCACCCTACCTGCCCCGTGGCTGGCGGTACAGAAGGACTCGGGATTGCCTAAGCCCTCTACAATATAAGAGTAATGACCCATGGCACCGGGAATAATGGCCAGTTCGCCCCTGTTGGCCCGGATGGCACCCTTACGGTGTACCCATACCTTCCGGCCAAAGTGGGTCTCCTCCACTGCGTAGTTGTGATGGGCGTTAGCTTCCAGAAGGACCTCAATCTCCTTAACGCCCCCGTATTCCTTAAGGCCAGTATAGACAATATTCAATACCCTCTCCATAATCAGCAGCCGGTTGTGGCGGGCGAACTCCAACGCGAAGTTCATCCAACCGATGTAACCCTTGGCTTCCTTAGTATCCAAGGGCAGGTAAGCCAGCTGATGCTGGGGAGGTACTGGCGATTTCATTTCTTTGTTTAGGTCTTGGGCTATCGCATTGAAAAAGTTGGCCACTTTGTAGCCAAAGTTGCGGGAACCGGTATGAACCATAACGCCCAAGAGACCTTCCTCATCTTCCTGCAGCTCAATGAAGTGGTTTCCTCCGCCTAAGGTACCGAGCTGGTAGTAGGCTTCATCAAGTTCGGGCAGTTTAGAAGCGCCGTAGCGGTAAAGCTTCTTTATGGGGAAGTTGTCTAAGAACTCCGATTTTTGCTTCTGGCGGTGATGCTCGAACCCCTGGGGAACGGCCCGCATTATCTGGCCCACCATATGCTGGGCCAAGGTGCCGTTGGGGGTTTTCACGTCCCGCAACAGCCTGGCAGGGACGTTGAGGTGGACAAAGCCCATCCCGCAGCCGATGTCAACGCCAACGGCGTTGGGTACAATCGCCTCCGCACTGGCCATTACCCCTCCAATGGGCATCCCGTAGCCAGTGTGGGTATCGGGCATTAAGGCAATGTGCTTAAAGGCAAAGGGCAGATTGGACAGATTCAGCGCCTGCTGCAGGCATTCCCCATCCAAGTCTTGTTTGCTTTTCAGCCACACCTTAATGGGAAGCCTCTGCTCCCCTTTGTTGTAAATAACAAACATCTTTACCTCC
>DGFC01000122.1 GCA_002391465.1 Firmicutes bacterium UBA3910
CGCCTGGGAATTGCCCAGGCACTGATTAACGAACCACGGCTCTTGATCTGTGATGAGCCCACTTCGGCCTTAGATCCCATCGGACGCAGACAGGTCTTGGACATACTGGCGTCCATCAAGGGTAGGACGACGGTGCTGTTTTCCACCCACATCCTGTCTGATGTGGAGAGGATCTGCGATCGCGTTGCAGTCCTTGAAGGGGGTAGGCTTGTTCTATCAGGTACCATCTCCGAGCTGCAGAGGCAGTATCGGAGTAACAGTTTTCAGATCAGGTTTGGCGATCTGGAGCAGGCGCAGGCATTTGGAGACTGTCCGGAACTGCAGCAACCCGCCATCGATGTTCAGCAAGACGGAGACGGCCTGACAATTGTGATGGAGGATGGAGCAGGGGATGGGCAGATGCTTATTAACCTCTTGGCGGAAAAGGGGATTACGCCAGTGAAGTTCGAAATACTTGAGCCCACCTTGGAGAGTCTGTTTACGGAGGTTGTGCAGTGAACTATTTTACTGTCTTCTTCAAAAAAGAGCTGATGGAAAGTGTGAGAACATACAAGCTTTTGATTATGCTCACCATTTTCCTAGTGTTTGGCATCATGAACCCGCTCACCGCCAAACTCACACCAGATTTACTTAATACCTTTCTACCAGAGGGAGTGTCCATCACACTGCCAGAACCCACATCTCTGGACTCGTGGGCCCAATTCTTTAAAAACGTTACGCAGATGGGTCTGATTGTAACTGTACTTGTCTTCAGCGGAATACTGGCAAATGAAATAACAAAAGGCACTCTGATCAACCTACTAACCAAGGGCATGCCCAGGCAGGCTGTTCTTGCCGCAAAATACGCGGCGATGCTGGTGATCTGGAGTGCCAGTGTGGTTCTGTCTTTTTTGGTAACCTGGGTTTACACGGTGTATCTCTTTCCAGACGGAATGGCCCAAAACCTCCTGTTTTCCGTGTCCTGCTTGTGGGCGTTTGGGGCATTTCTTTTAGCGGTGCTTCTCTGCGCCTCTACTATTGCAAGCACCCACTACAGCGGTTTACTTGTGACTGGAGCAGTGGTGGTCGTTCTCACTCTTCTTAACGCCTTTCCCGCGGTCCGGGATTACAACCCACTGGGCCTTGCTAGCAAGAACATGGCCCTGGTGAGCGACAGTGTAAAGCCGCAATCGCTTCTGCCTGCGTTAGGGATAACTCTGATTCTTTCAGTCCTTTTACTTGTGTTGGCAGTGGTGTTGTTCCGAAAGAAACGAATCTAGATTTTGGCCTCAGGCAGGGGGAGAAATCGCTGCCTGGGGCCTTGCTAAATCCTCAGCATACCCCGGAACCCCCTTGAGCTGTAATAGGAGTCGGCTCCGTTGTGGTAGACGAATACAGTGTTATAGCGCCTGTCGCAGAAGAGTGCGCCCCTAGATTCCTGATCTGTTCTGGGGTCTTAATCCAACTGGATGTCTTTAGATCAAATTCACCTAAGGTCTGTAAGCGGCGGTACTGCCCTTCAGTTAGGAGTTCAATACCCATCTTTTCCGCCAGCTCTAAAGCACTGTTCTCGGGAGGGTTCTTTTTCCGCGCCTGCCGCGCCTCCCCATCATAGCACAGGCTTCGCCGCCCCGCGGGGCTCTCCCGTGAGCAGTCAACGAAAATGTACTCGTCTGTTTCCAAGTCATAATCTACTACATCTGGCTCACCGCCTGTCTGTTCCATCTCGTACAAGGACCACATTTTCGTATCGTTTTCCTTAAGTCTTGCTTCTACCGGTACCCAGTCTAACTCGGGATGCCTCGAAACGCTCCCTCAGTGTCACAATTAGCTGTTCCATTTCTGTTTTGGTAAGTCTCCTTTGTCCCATACCGAAGCTCCTTTCTACAAAGGGAAACTCAACTTATAGAATCCATTTGCGTTCGACATTTCTAATGCTCAAATCGAACAGGAGAGATGCAAAAAGTACTAAGACAAAAAGGCTGAACCAGACCGGCAGATCGCCACTGTTATTAATGGCAGTTTTGAGAATGTCCACTCCGTAGGTGAGGGGTAGGGCATATGCCAGTGGCCTAACTGCTGTGGGCAGCTGATCCACTGGGATAAACAGCCCGCAGAGAAACACCATGGGAAATCTAAAAAAGTTGGAAAGGGTCTGGGCCTCGAACACCTCGCGGACCGAGACTGCCACAAACAGGCCGAGAAAGGCAGAGGTTACCGCGATGAGAAAAACACCGGCAATGAGGGGCAGCCAGGTAATACCCTTGAGGGAGATCCAAAATAGAGAAAACAGAATGGGTACACAGGCGTTAAACAGACCGAAAACGATTGCGCCCGTTGTTTTGGCCAGCATAAGAAGGCGAATATCAATCGGTGCTACCAGCAGTCTTTCAAAGGACTGGCTCCTCCGCTCAAAGGTTATTGTCACCGCCAGCATTGAAGTGGTGCCAAAGAGGATGGACATGGCAATAACGCCCGGCAGAATACTGCGAATATCTACCTCAGTGTTGGATCTTAGAAGAAACATCAGGGTCCAGGCAAAGGGAAAAATGATCCCCCAACTTATATTTGGAGGCTTGAAGTAGTAGTTTTTCACGTCTTTGACAAGAATGTTCCAAAAAGCAATCCACTTGTTCATCGATTACTACCCCCCATACCATCCGCCTGCTGTTTAAGTGCAACACCGGTTACCTGCACGAATACGTCTTCCAGCGTGGGTTTAATCCTTCTAGCCTCGTATACGGGGCAGCCTCGAGCAGTAAAAAACTGCATAAACGGCATCAGTTGCAATTGGTTTTTACTGCGGACCTGAATACTATGGTCATCTAGGGCTGCGACCGTCATTGCAGGGAAATGCTCGCTTAGTTCTCTCGCAACACTTTTCGCACCGTCTGCTAGGGAAAACTGAACAACGCTCTCCTTCTGTGCATCCTCTATCAGCGCGGTAACCCTATCCAGTCGGACAACAGAACCACCCACTATAAACCCGATACGGTCACACAGCCTCTCAGCGTCTTCTATGTAATGAGTGGTGAGAAAAATGGTCATGCCCTTTTGGTTTAGTGTGGATTATAAGCTGCGGATTTGGCGAGCACTCTCCACATCGATACCAGTCGTCGGTTCATCAAGGTAGAGTAGCTCCGGTTCATGAATGATCCCAGCCGCAATGGTCAGTTTCCGCTTCATACCCTAAGAATAGGCTCGAAAAGGACGCTTGCCCACCGAGTCTAGGCCGAATAACTGGAGCAGCTCCCGTGCCCTGCGTTCCCTTTCCTTTTTTTTCATTCCGTACAGAGCGGCACAGAAGCAGAGGTTCTCGAAACCATCCATTTCATCATAGAGATTGCTTTCATCAGGTACTATCCCGATTTTCTGTTGGGCTTTTTTTGTGTCGTTGACGCAGTCGATGTTGGACAGCCAGATAGAACCGCTGGTAGGTCGCGCAAGTCCGGTCAACATGTTTATTGTTGTTGTCTTGCCGGCTCCATTGGGTCCTAAAAAGCCGAAAACCTCGCCCCTTACGATGGAGAAACTCACATCCCGCACCGCGACAACATCTCCGAACCGCTTATTCAGATTCTTTACCTCTAAAAGACTCAATCCAGGCACCTCCATTATCAGTTTCCATCTTCTACTTTTGCGGATTCTTTCCTGTTCTGTAGATCACAATTGCTTAGCAATGTGCAGGCTTTTTGGGAGGCTGGGAGAATATGAGAAAGCAGTGTGCTGAGGGATGGTGATACCATTGCGTCCGGCGATCATTGAAATTGACGAAAACCTGAGGCTGCGGGCCTAGGACGGCAACTTCAGGGTTGCTTTGCCCTGGTATGGAGATCCTGTTGTCTACTTCAACTCTGAGGGTATTAGGGATCCCACACAAGTTCCTGATTAAGACTATGTGCGCAGGATGTACCAGTATTTAGACGAAAACGGCTTACTGTACGTCATTGAGATTCTTGAGGATGGTCGTTTTTTCCCCATCGGCGATGTGACAGTGAAACAGCAGAATCTGCCCATAACAATTGGAGTGGCTCAGTACCGCGGCAGGGGTATTGGGAAAAGGGTTATGAAGGTCGTTTTACAGAGAGCAAAGGAGCTTGGGCATGGCAAAATCTCCGATTCAGTTGTCTAAAAACACAACACAGCATCACAGAGACTCCACGAGTCCCTTGGGTGCAAATGCGTGAAAACCACCCACCGGGAGTATATTTACGAGCTGGAGCTGACGGAATGGGGGGATGACTTGTGCAGTACAAGCTGACTTTGCTTGCCGTGAAGGATGTGGAAGTGTCCAAGAGGTTTTATACTGAACTTTTTGACCAAGAAGTTGTCCTTGATTTAGGTTGTAACGTTACCTTTAGCGGAGGATTTGCCATTCAACAGGAGTTTGCTTGGCTCGTCCATCTTCCGCCTGGAGCAGTCGTAGAGAAATCGAACAACGTGGAACTGTATTTTGAAGTCGACGACTTCGATCAGTTTCTCACTAGGCTGGGGGAATACCAGGAGATTGAGTACGTGCATTTACCGAAAAAACACGACTGGCAGCAGAGGGTGGTACGGATCTATGATCCCGATTTTCACATTATCGAGATCGGTGAGTCAAAGACCGTCATTGCAAATCGATATTTGACTGCAGGCTATTCGGTGGAAGAAACGGCCGCGATCATTCAACATCCTGTAGAGTTTGTTGAACGGGTAAAATCGCTCTAGCGCTCCATTTTGACTATTCTTAATTGTGTATTTTGTATAGGAGGGGTTTTGTGCAGAACAAGACAAAACAGTTGACACTTACCGGTTTGTTTATCGCGCTCGGACTTATACTTCCCTTTTTCACAGCCCAAATACCCACAATTGGGCGAGCGCTCCTGCCCATGCATATACCAGTCCTGCTTGCAGGCTTTATCTGTGGACCTAGCCTAGGTCTAGCTGCCGGTGCGGTTACTCCACTGCTTAGGAGCGTTCTTTTTGGTACCCCACCACTTTTTCCCATGGCCGTTGCCATGACCTTTGAACTGGCCGCATACGGCTTTCTAACAGGATATTTATACAGCAAACTGCGGAATGGCGGTACTTTCTCCGCGTTTGTCTCTTTGATTGGTGCTATGCTCGGTGGACGTATAGTGTGGGGAGTGGCGAGCTTGATACTCTTTGGTCTCAGCGGCTCAGCCTTTGGTTGGCAAGCCTTTCTAGGAGGAGCATTTGTGAACGCTGTTCCAGGCATTATCCTTCAGCTTGTCCTAATTCCCGCCATAGTCCTCTCTTTACAGCGAAGCGGTTTTTTACATTAAGCGCGTAAGGAGGCATACTATGAGGATACGGCAATACGAGGCGAAAGACGAGCAGGGGTGGGTTAGGTGTAGGGTATTGGCCTTCCTGGATACAGCGTATTTCGACAACGTGTTAAGGGAAAAGGAACATTACGCCAATCCAGCCATCGAGCTTGTGGCTGAGAAAGACGGCGGGATTGTGGGCCTCCTTGATATCGAGCTTGACCGGGCTGATGCCCCCGTCTGCTCTCCAGGCAGCGGCCTCGGTGGCATGATTTGGCATCTTGCCGTTCACCCCGATGAGCAGGGTCAGGGCATAGGCAGCGCCCTCCTGCAGGAGGCAGAAAGGCTGGCCAGGGAATTCCAAATCTGTCGGTTTCAAGCCTGGACACGGGACGATCCCCGCGTCAATGCCTGGTACATCGCCCGGGGTTTTGAGCAGAAAGAAGCGTACTTACATGTCTATGCCGAGGGAGATGAGTGCTCCCACCTGCTACTTGGCCGCAAAGCAGGCCTCTATCCAGTAGCGTGTTTTGCCCATTATGTGGGCGAGGATTGGGACAGGATAAAGTCAATGTTTCAGCGCGTCCATGAGTGCCGTATGTACGAGTATCAGTTTGACAAGTGACCCAACTGGAGGCTGAGCTCAAATTGGAGAACAGTATGGATAAGAGCCAGGTGCAGGAGACACTAAAAAGAATGCTGGAGGCCGATCTGCAGAAGAGGCAGGAACTGATCGAGAGGGGAGAACTGTTTGAGGGTTATCACCCTGAAATGGAAGCGATTCACGCCGCCAACACCAAAAGGCTGGAAGAGATCATCAGCGACTTTGGTTTTCCCACGCTACGCCGGGTAGGCGAAGAAGCGGCTGAAGCAGCTTGGCTTGTTGTAATGCATTCCGTCGGTAATCCGCCTTTTATGCGCAACGTTCTCGCTCTACTCAAAGGCTCAGAATATGAAGGAGAAATAGAACCGAGGCAGCTTGCCTATTTGGAAGACCGGATCAGGGTTCTGTCCGGGCAGACGCAGATTTACGGGACCCAGTTTGATTGGGACGAAAACGGTGTGCTCTCTCCTGCTCCCCTTGCCTACCCGGAGCAGGTAGACGAGCTGCGCAGAAGTATCGGCCTACCTTCGTTGGCTGAGCAGACTGAAAGAATGAGAGAAAGGGTTCGCCAAGAGGGGGACACACCTCCCACGGATCCCTTGGCTTGGAAGCAAAAGAGTGAGGAATGGGCGAAAAAGGTGGGCTGGTTGTAATGGTAGCTAGTCCATTGAAAACTCGTTTCGATGTTGAGTTTGGTGTGTATTACGTAAATCTACCATGCACTGTACAGCCAAGGCCTTGATCCGCGTAGTATGTATGTACAAGGTGTGGACCGGTACCTTGGACTGAAACGGGGTCAATGAAGGTCAGTCTCTGGGTTGGCAATTTCTTGAAATGGGAAGACAACTATGTTAGGTTTAAGTTATAAGTAGCGATAAATATTGTGAGGTGTTGAAACATGAAATACGCGGTAGGTGTAGACTTAGGTGGGACTGGCATTAAGATCGCCCTTTTTACCGCAGAGGGCGAGATCGTAAAGTCCAGCGAGATCAAGACCAGGGTGGAGGATGGCGGAAAACATATTCTCCCCGATATTGCCAATGAAATTCGCTCCCTCCTGGCTGAAGCAGGTCTCTCCAGTGAACAGATCCTAGGCGTCGGCGTAGGAGTACCCGGGCCCGTAGTGGACGGGCGTACCGTTTTGAGCTGCGTCAATCTAGGCTGGGGTGAAACAGATGTGGCCAGTTACATAGAGGGGGAACTGGGTCTTAATTGCAAAATTGGCAATGACGCTAACGTAGCTGCTTTGGGTGAGGCTTGGAAAGGAGCCTCCAGAGATACCCACTCCTCGGTGATGATTACCATTGGAACCGGGATTGGCGGTGGCGTGATTATCGGTGGGGAAATTGTCACCGGCTTTCTAGGCGGCGGCGGAGAAATCGGTCATGCACCCATCCATCCTGAAGTAGAAGGCCGGGTGTGCGGTTGCGGTAAGGTTAATTGTCTTGAACTTTTCGCCTCTGCCCCTAACGTGGCAGCAAACTACCTCGCCGTAACCGGGAAGGAAATGAGCTGTGAAGAGATTTTTAATGCCGCTAAAGCAGGCGAAGAAGCGGCTTCCAAGGTTGTTGACGATATGCAGCAATTACTGGGTAAAGCCTGCGCCTTTATCGGCTGCGTAGTCAACCCGGAAGTATTCGTTATTGGCGGCGGTGTATCCCAAGCGGGCACCTTTTTGACCGGTAAGATTCAGGAATACTACGATCACTACATCTTTCCATCCATCAAAGGTGCACGTATTATCCTGGCCGAACTGGGTAACGACGCCGGCGTATACGGTGCAGCCAAGCTGGCATTAGATGAATGGAGCTAAAGATATCATAGGTTCCTTCTATTATCTGGCCTGGGGGACAGCTAGTCTGTTCCGGAGGCCAGATGTTTTCTAATTAGAAAGGATAAGACTTCCCATGGAGCTTAGGCTGCGTAAGGTAACTCCTGACAACTGGCGAGAGATCAAGGTAGAAGTGAGGAAAGAACAGAAGGGTTCAGTCGCTTCTTACATTACAACCTTAGCCAGAGCGTATGTCTACCAGGACAGTAGCAGCATCGTCTATGCTGTGTACTTAGGTGATACGCCAGTCGGGGTTTTAATGCAGCGTGATTACTATGATCCCGACTCCGGTCTGATCTGTATCCTCGATCAGTTCTTCATTGAGGGCTCTTTCCAGGGTATGGGTTACGGCCGGGCGGCGCTTGAGTTATGGTTGACAGGGATAAAGCGACAAAACCGTTATAGGGCGGTGGAGTTGTGTTTCGTGGCCCAACATTCTAGCCTGCAAGTTTTCTACGAGAAGTTGGGTTTTAGGCGAAAACTCGAGGCGGATGACGGGGATGAGCTGGTTATGGCACTGCCCCTGGTTAAGGAGGACGAGTATGAGAGCGTATGAGAGGTTGCTGAAGTACACA
>DGFC01000036.1 GCA_002391465.1 Firmicutes bacterium UBA3910
ATTTAGAGTTGCATTTCTGCAACTCGTGCAGCGGGGTACAAAGACCTGGACGTAATTGGGAATGTGTAATAAAATCAAAACATAGATGATTATATTGTGCGGGATGGCCCCTGCAAGAACAAAGCAAAGGAGAACGGCCATGTTTAGGAATCGGAAGTTGCGTACGAAGCTCTTTTTGGGATTTGCTCTTGTTCTTATTCTGAGCACGGTTTCCACCATAGCTGCCATCCGCTACATGCGGCAGATTGTGGAAAATGCGGAAGCCATGACCTATTACGCCCACACCGCTGTAACGCGCGCCCTATCCACAGAATCCGCGATCATTAAGATGAGTAGGGAAGTGAAGGACCTGGTCCTTGCAGAAACCCAGGCAGACCTCCAGGCCCAAAAAGTCAAAGTGGATGAGCTCGAGCAAGAGGTTTTAGCTGGCTTCGAAGCCCTGCGCGAACGGTTTACCGGGGATCCGACCTTGATCGATGAGGCGGTACAGGCGTTCCTAGATTGGCAGCCCATTCGGGCCGACACCATCAGCTTTAAGGAACAGCGCTATGATAATCTAGCGGCGGAGGTCACCCGGCGCCGGGGAACTCCCCAGGTGCAGCTGATCGAACAGTACATCAGCAGGATTGTGGAAGAGGCTGAAGCCCAAGCCACAGAGTTCGAACGGCAGGTCATGGCGGACGCTGAGCAAGCGGTCCGGCTGACCTTAGTGGCTCTGGTCATCGCCTATGGCGTGGCCGTGGTGGCAGCTTTCTACATCACGGGAACTATCACCAAACCGGTTAAGGGTCTCTTGGCTCTGGCCCAAGAGATTGCCGAAGGCAATCTCGCTGGTTCAGCAGCAACGATGCGCTGGCACAATGATGAAGTGGGCCAGCTCGGACAAGCCCTCTTTGCCATGCGCGATGGCCTGCGGGAGATGGTCCAGTCGGTGACCGATGCGGTGCGCGTGGTCACTTCCTCCGCAGAGGAAATGTCCGCAGGGACACAGGAAGTGAGTGCGTCCGTTGAGGAGCTGGCCAGCACGGCTAACCAGTTTGCCATGTCGGTGGACAAGCTCAACCAGATTGCCCAAGAGATGACCGACTCGGCCAAGAAGACCGATACACTGGCCACCAGAGGTACCGATGCCATTGAACGCACTGTCTCCCTCATGTCCGAGATCAGCAATGTGGTCACGGTCCTGTCCACGGACATTAAGGACCTGGGGCAGCAGTCGGAGCAGATTGAAGAAATTGTGGGTATCATCACGGGCATTGCGGAACAGACCAACCTCCTGGCTTTGAATGCCGCCATCGAAGCCGCCCGCGCCGGCGAGCAGGGCCGCGGTTTTGCTGTGGTGGCAGATGAAGTGCGCAAGCTGGCCGAACAATCCGCACAAGCGGCTGGGGAAATCACCCAACTTATTCAGCAGATCCGCAGCTCTGCCCGGGCTTCTGTGGAACGGGCCGATGCCGGCACCCGCAGGGTAGAGGAGGGCATGACCGTGGTGGCAGATACGGGCCAGACCTTTGCGGAAATTGCCGATGTGATTTCTGGCTTGGTTGGAGAGATTGGCGAAACGGCCGGCGCCGTGCAGGAGATGGCCGCTGGGTCCGAGGAAATGGGAGCCATGGCCGAGCAGCAATCCTCCTCGGTACAGCAGATGGCTAACCTGGCCAGCCAGGTGGCTGATGCCGCTGCCGAAGTGAACCGCCAGATGAAGCGCTTTAAGTTGAACTGAGCTGTTAAACCTATGCCTGAGAAAACCTCTGCTATTCGCAGGGGTTTTTGATTGTGTATAACGCCATTCGATATAGTGCGATTCTATGGGCAGGTTAAGTGTGACGCGTGTAGAACCAGACCATTGGTGAGCTGGCGCCCAGCGTTCTCAGCTACACAAGAGTTCAACGGTTAGGTAGGTGGAAGACGGTGTCCAAGAATCTGTACTTGGGGTTGGATCTAGGAACATCTAGTGTCAAATGCGTAGTTGTGGACGAGCAGGGTTCTTTCGTAGCGTTGGGGCAGGGGAGGTACTCGGTTCAGCGCAAGGGCGATTGGGCGGAGCAAGATCCTGCAGAGTGGTGGCGAGCAGTCAAGGAGAGCGTGCAGCAAGCGCTTCAAGGCGGCCTAGGAAAGAGTGTCAAGGGTATAGGTGTTACTGGGCAGATGCACGGACTGGTCGCTTTGGACGATGACGAGACACCCGTCCGCCCGGCCATCATCTGGGCGGACACGCGTTCGGAGAAGCAAATTCAGCAAATCTCAACTGAAGTGGAGAATCTCTTTTCACGGATTGGGGGGCCAGTTGCAGTAGGTTTTTTGCTGCCCAGTCTGCTGTGGGTGAAACAGTACGAGCCCCATGTCTATGCGCGGATCAGGAGGGTGTCCACACCCAAAGACTACATCCGTATGCTGCTTACCAGCAAGCTGGACATCGATCCCACAGACGCTTGTGGGACCGGGGCGTTTCGAGCCGGCGAATGCCGATGGGATGTAAGTCTGTTGCGTTCACTGGGGATTGACGAAGAGCTATTTCCGCCCATCAGCCAGTCGCTAGAAATCAGCGGTTACCTGCAGCCCGGACCCGCCCATGAGTTGGGTTTGTCGCCTGGGATACCCGTGGTCACTGGGTGTGGGGATGCACAAGCTAGCGCAGTGGGGATTGGCATCGCAGGACCAGATCAGCTGTTGGTGAACATGGGTACAGGTGCACAGGTATTCCAGCTTCTGACTGTTTATAGCCCGGACCCTAACGGAAGGTATCACACTATGCTACACGCAGACGGGCGCCATTGGCATACCTTGGGCGCTATACTGTCAGGTGGTTTGGCCTTTGATTGGGCGGCCGCCGTGTTAGGACAGAAGCCAATGCGGTTCTTTCATGAAGTCTCCCAGAATCCTGCGTGTGCGTCAGGTTTGTTGTTTCTTCCATATTTGATCGGGGAACGAACTCCTTACATGGACTCTAGTCTAAGCGGTGCCTTTTTAGGGTTACGGGTAACTCACACAGCCCGCGAGCTCGCGCGGGCCGTCCTGGAGGGCATAGTATTTGCTCTCTATAACGCCTACACGGTCACGAAGGAAGTGGCTCAGCCTGTCCACAGCATTCGCGCTGGTGGTGGACCATTACGCTCGAATACGCTGCGTCAGATTGTGGCCGATGTTTTCGGACTGCCGCTCGAGTATTCGCCGGAGCCCAACACTAGCGCTTTGGGGGCGGCCTATCTCGGCATAATTGGTGTTACCGGCCGAGACTTAGCCAGCATCGTCGACCAAGACCAACGCGTGACAGGGGTGAATGAACCGAACCCCGAAAGCCATCAGTCTTATCTTGAGTGCTTCCAACGGTTCAAATCCTATACTGAGCTTTGGTTGCGCAACCGATGAGAAGCAGTCGGTTAGTGTAGAAAAAGCCTTGGGGCTGGTGCTCCAAGGTTTTTTCTTTTGGGGTTTCGATCACCAAAGCGACCAAAGGAGTCTTTGCGATAAACCATTTGGTTAAGAAATAACGCATGATATCAGTGAAAAAAGTTACAGATTTAAGGAGGAGTTCGGAAGGGGGCGTCTAATAACTAGAACAAAAGTAAAATACATATGCAACGAGCATACATTTGTTTAGTTTCAAGTGTACTTGGTTGATCAAATGTATCGGCGGGAGGATGTCCTCTTTATGATCACAGAATCCTTGAGCGTTCAAGAACGAGAACGGATTTCGCTGATGGTAGATATTGCCTCCATGTACTACTATGAAGGGCTGACGCAAAACGAGATCGCACAGCGGCTAGGCATGACTAGACTGCGGGTTAACCGCTTGCTTCAGGAGGCGAAAGAGCAGGGGATTGTAAGGATAGAAATCGTGAATCCCATCACTAATTCCGCCGAAGTAGCGGCACAGTTGGCCGCCCTTTACAGACTGAGGGATGTGGTGGTTGTCCCCGTTATGGGCGATGAATCCATGATCCCTGTGGCCCTAGGGCGCGCTGCAGCCAAGCTGCTCCCTAATCTGCTCAAGCCCGGTGATCGGGTGGGGATTGGCTGGGGTACGTCGGTCTATGAAGTTGTAAACGCAATATCTGATGACCATGTCTTCAACGTGACCTATGTCCCGCTCATCGGGGGCATGGCTGAAGTTGGGGTACATTTCCAGATTAACGAGTTTGCCCGCAAGCTGGCTGAAAAGACGGGCAGCAAATGGAAATCGCTGCACGCGCCGTTTCTGGTGGAAAAGGTGGAGACGAAGACCGCACTCCTATCGGATTCTGTGATCCAAGCGGCAACAGCCATGTGGTCAGAGTTAGACGTGGCAATCGTGGGTATTGGTGTGTCCATCTCCAAGTCGCCTCTGCTGCTAACCTCTCATTTCACCAATGTCCACCTCATTCAGATGGAAAGACAGGGTATCGTGGGTGACATTTGTTCCCGCTTCTTCGACGACGAAGGCCAGCCTTGTGATTGGGACATTGATGACCGTTTGGTGGGTATAACTCTTGATCAACTCAGGGAGACCAAGACAGTTGTAGCTGTGGCAGGTGGTCTAGTGAAGAAACGGGCGATCCGAGCCGCCCTCAATATGGGCATAGTCGATGTGCTGGTGATCGATGAAGAAACTGCAAGTGTCCTGATCAAAGATCAACTGCGAAAAGAGGTGCGTTAGTATTGAGTCTACACACAGCGCGAGAACTGCTCGAGAAAACAAATGGTGAATGGGCTGTTGGGGCCTTCAACGTTACCAACTTAGAGGAAGTACAAGGCGTGGTTTCTGCTGCCGAAAGCGAAAATGCGCCGGTCATCATCATGGTCAGCGAAGGTGCTGTCCGCCATGCAGAACTCGGTTACATCAGCGCCGTCTGCTTGAACGCGGCCAAGCAGGCCAAGGTGCCTGTCGCAGTACAGCTCGATCATGGAACAAGTCTGGAGATGGGTGCACAGTGTATCAGATCGGGCTTTTCCGCAGTCATGATTGACAACTCTCGGTTGCCTTTAGAAGATAACGTGCGCATCACAAAAAGGGTTGTGGAAGTTGCCCACGCCTGTGGGGTTTCAGTCGAAGGCGAGTTGGGCATAGTGGGGGGTAAAGAGGACGATCTTGTGGTAGCTGATGATGAAGCGCGCCTTACAGACCCCGACGTGGCTGAGGAGTTCGTGCGTCTAACAGGCATTGATGTATTCGCTCCGGCCATTGGTACAGTGCACGGTCTGTACAAAAGTGCACCTGCTCTGGACTTTTCCCGGTTGGAAGACATACGGGCTAGAGTGAGTGTCCCTTTGGCTTTGCACGGCGGTTCTGATTTATCCGATGAAGACATCGCTAAGTTGATTAGGTGTGGGATTAACAAGATCAACGTTGGCACTGATCTGAAGGTTGCCGTGACCAACGCTGTGCGTCAGGTCTTGGCACAGAACCCAGACACGCACGAGTCGCGTTTGCTTTATAAAGCGGTCAGAGAAGCTGTTCGCGATACCGTAGTCAAGAAGATCAGATTATTTGGAGCAAGCGGTCGTGCTAGCTCAATGCGACTGTGAGATAAGAAGCACTTATCCAGTTTAAGTCTTAAGAGGAGGTGGTAATCAGTCTTTGAGGCAGCTGTAGACGGAAGTTGACAGGTCACTACGAGAAAAATGAACAGGAGGGTTTAGGTTGAAACGGTTACCTATTCTGTTGATGACAGTGTTGCTGGTTGCGATACTGGCTGGTCAGGCTTTGGCTCAGGACAAGGTAGTTACTGTAGCGCTGCGTTCACTCCCTGAGACCGACTACATTATCGAGCATCTACAGGAGTTTACAGAGGCCACAGGAATTCACGTCAACATTGTCACCTATCCTGAAGAGCAGCTGCGGCAAAAGACAATCATGGACCTAACCACAGGGGCCGGGGCCTATGACGTGATCGCGGTGGACAGCGTGTTCATTCCCGAACTTGCCATGGGCGGATATATCCTCCCGCTCGACAAGTACATTGATCCTGCTTACGACCTAGAAGATATCATGGAATCCGTGCGCGGCTTGCTTTCCTATGAAGGCCAGCTCTATGCCGCGCCGATCTACCAGGAAACCACTATTTTGATGTACCGCAAAGACCTCTTTGAACAAGAGGGCATTGCCGTTCCCGATACTCTTGATGAGTTCTATGCTGTGGCCGAGCACTTCACCAGGCCTCCCAGTATTTGGGGCGTGGCCATGCGGGGATTGCGCGGTAACGGCATGAACATCTACACATGGGCTCAGTGGCTGCATTCCTATGGTGGTGCCTTCTTCGATGAGAACATGAACCCGCTCTTCGACAGTGCTGAATCAATCCTGGCAACGGAGAAATACGCTTCCATGTTGCAAAAGTGGGGACCTCCCGGAAGCTCCAGCTACAGCTGGGATGACGTCCAAACCGCTTTTGTCTCTGGTCGGGCAGCCATGATCATCGATGCTACCAACTTCTATAATCGCATCGAAGATCCTGAGCGTTCTGCCATCGCTGGGAAGATCGGATACGCTGTAGTTCCTGCCGGGCCTTCGGGCCGGTTCCCAGGCAACTATGCGATGGGGTTTGCCATCAGCGCCGTGGCGGCTAGGAGCGAAGAGCAACGCGAGAATGCTGCCAAATTCGTTCAATGGGCAACCTCGCGCGAAATGGAGCTAGGTAAAGCTCTGGAAGCGGATATAGTCAGCATTACTCGGACCTCCGTCTTCGAATCCAATGAGTTCCGCAACAAGATCAACCCGCAGTGGCTCGAAGCTGCTGTCAAGTCGCTGGAGATTACCGACCCCAATTACAGGCCGCTCATTCCTGAGTGGAGAGAAGTGGGCAATTTGTTGGGCATCGCTGTGGAAAGTGTCATCTCAGGACAGCAGAGCGCTCCTGCGGCTCTCGCGGAAGCCCAGAAGGGTGCTGAAGAGGTAATGGCTCGGACCAGGTAGCGGTCACTTGGGAAATAGCTGGTCCGCCAGCTATTTCCCTCACATCTTGCTAATGGTGGTGAAATGAGTTGAGTAGTAGTCCGAAGAGGAGCCCTTGGTCGAATCGAGATCTGCGTGAAAATCCAAGCGTGCTGTTGTTCCCCTCCATCATCGTGCTAGCGCTTATCACTCTGCCTCCGTTCTTCTACACTATTTACCTGAGTTTGGTTAATCGGAACTTGACCATGCCGTTCCTGCCCACCAAGTTTGTGGGTTTGGCGAATTACGCCAGGATCCTAACTGATTCCCGTGCGCTTAATTCGTTTAGAGTAACGGTGATGTTCCTTGTGGGAGTAGTGGCCACGCAGTTCATCATAGGCCTTCTCTTAACGGTGCTGATCGATAAGTACTTCCGTAGGCATACTTGGTTGATCACTCTAATCGTGCTGCCCATGGCTCTGCCTAGAGTGGTTGTCTCCCTGTTGTGGCGGCTCATGTACAACCCGCTGATCGGAATCATAAACTACCTCATGTCGTCTGTGGGGTTGCCCATGCTTAACTGGCTGAGTGATCCCAAATTGGCGCTGAGAGCAATCATGATTGTGGATATCTGGCAGTGGACGCCATTTATTATCCTGTTGCTGCTGGCTGGATTCGAAACCCTGCCGCAGACTCCCTATGAAGCCGCTAAGGTTGACGGCGCCACGGGTTTGCAGTGCTTTTGGTACATTACCCTGCCTCTGTTGAAACCCATCATGGTTGTGGCTGTCTTGTTCCGTACCATCGACGCTCTGCGGACATTTGATGCTGTGTTTATGCTCACCAACGGGGGACCGGGCATAGCCACAGAGACGGTGGACGTCTTCGCATACTACATTGGTATCGCTGAGAGTGGCAACATCTCCTTAGCAGCGGCGGTATCGGTTGTTGTCGTGTTGTTGACCGTGGGGTTTGCGAACTTATTCCTGAGGAGGGTGCAGCAATGGGAAACCTACTAAGAGAGCGCCTGAAAAAGGGCGGTGCTGCCCTCATTATCCTGGCCTATTTGGCTTTCTTGTATTTCCCCATCTATTGGCTGGTAACCATGTCGCTGAAGGTCAGAGTAGACATCATGGCCATCCCTCCTAAATGGACCTTCAAGCCCATTCTCGACAACTATCAGTGGCTGTTGTCCAGGTCGGCCATGCTGGGTTCCATTTCCCGCAGTTTAGTGGTGACCGTTTTGGTGGTGTTTTTTGCTCTGCTCTTTGGTGTACCAGCTGCGTATGTCCTTTCCCGGTTCGAGTTTCGAAGGAAACAGGACTTGGAATTTTGGGTATTCAGCACACGCTTTATGCCCGCAGTGGCGGTAATCATACCGTTTTACTACCTGTGGCTGAACCTCAAGCTGTTGGATAGCACATTCTCGCTTGTGGTCACCTATCTGTCGGTGAATCTGCCGCTTGTTATCTGGCTCATGGCAGGCTTTTTCCGGGGTATACCTTTGGAATACGATGAGTCAGCTCGAACTGAGGGGGCTACTTTGATGCAGTCGTTTTGGAAAGTGGTTTTGCCCTTAGCTAGACCTGGTATGACTGCAGCGGCCATCCTTGTCTTTCTGTTTACCTGGAATGACTTCTTCTTCGCCTTTATTTTGACTTCCAGGAACCCGACGTTGCCAGTAACCATGGGCTCCTTCATTGCTCAAGGTTTGGAAGTGAGATATGGTGAGATGGCAGCCGCTGGTGTAATCGCATCCATCCCATCGATCATCTTTGCCATCGTGGCGAGAAAGGGGTTGATCAGTGGGTTTAGGAGCATTGCTGGACTCAGTGGTGGAGGTAAGTAGGATGTTGACTACTGCTAGAATTGGGGGTATTACTTGTGGTCATGCGCGCATTCGTCTTTGGAGGAAAGCACAACTGTTCTCTTCAGTCTGTTCCCGTTCCTACCATAAATAGTGACGAGGTGTTGATCCAGGTTTCCCATTGCGGGATCTGTGGAACTGATATTCACATTGACGATGGAGAGTTCTTCTGCAAAGAAAACTTGATATTGGGGCACGAATTCTCAGGTTATGTCGCGGAAGTGGGAGCGGATGTGAAGCATCTCAAAGTAGGCGATCGAGTCGTGGGGGATCCTATGACTCCGTGTTTCCAATGCACGTACTGCCAGAGCGGCCAGATGAACTACTGTGTAGAGCTACCGGGTATAGGTGTAAACCTAGACGGTGCTTTTGCCGAGTATATAGCCGTACCTGCTTCCAATGTCCACGTGATCGGCGACAATGTGTCTATGGAAGAGGCGGCCATGGCAGAACCTCTCAGTTGTGCCATCCGGGGCATGGATCTGCTGAAATGCAAATCGGGAGAGTCTGTAGTGATCATTGGCGATGGAACCATTGGTTTGATGATGGTTCAGCTCTGTAAGCTGGCAGGGCTGGCGCCCATCGTGCTGGTGGGTGCGAAGCCAAGCGTTGCTCCCCTAGCCACGAGGTTGGGTGCTGACGTTTTCCTAGATGGTCGAGACGAAAACATTGTGGAACGGGTCCGCGCGGCAGTGGGATTCAAACAGATCAACAATGTCATAGAAGCGGTTGGAGCCAAAACCACCTTGGAACTCTCCTTGGAAGTAGCCACCTTTGGCTCGAAAATCCTGTGGTTCGGAGTGCCAAGTCCAGAGACTCGAATCAGCGTGGTGCCGAACGAGGTCTTCACCAAGGAACTGATGATCCAAGGCTCTTTGATGAATCCACATACCATGACACGGGCTGTAGCTCTGCTGAACGAGGGGCGGCTTGATCTTGAGTCTCTTATCACTCACACCTTTACCTTGGAGGAGCTACCAGAGGCGTTCGAGTGTTATAGGAACAACCCCGAGCGGATTAAAGTGATGATTAAAATCATGAGGTGATGAGCATGAAGACAATGAAGCAGATTCAGTTGACAGATGTGCGGAAGTTCGAAGTTCAAGAAGTTCCGATACCAGAACCCGGCCCCAATGAAGTTCTGATCAAGGTAGAAGCGGTGGGAATCTGCGGATCAGACATGCATAGCTATACGGGGCATCATCCCTTTGTGCACCCGCCCATTGTATTAGGACACGAGTATTCTGGAATCGTTGAGGCCGTAGGCGAAAACGTACACCGGTTTCAGAAAGGACAAAGGGTTACTTCTGAAATTGCTGTAACGTGTGGTCAGTGCTACAATTGCAAGAGAGGCCGGTATCAACTTTGCGAACGTGGCAAATACCTGGGCAATGTGGGTATTGACGGTGCCATGGCGGAATTCCTCGTCATCGATGCTGAACGCGTGCACGCGGTGCCTGACAACATGACTCCCGAGCAGGTGAGCATGGTAGAACCCTTGGCGGTAGCCTTTCATGCGGTTCGGTTGTCAAATTTCAAGGTTGGAGATACCGCGATGGTCATCGGCGCAGGAGTCATCGGCAATCTAACCGCTCAGGTATTGAAAATGGCTGGGGTCCGCACCTTGGTTGTAACTGATGTCGTTGATGCACGGCTTGAGCTGATCAAAAAGCAAGGTGCGGATGTTGTCCTCAATCCTATCAAAACGGATCCTGCGGAGTGGGTTAGAGAAAACATGGGTCCGGAGAAGATGGATTTGATCTTCGACTGTGTTGGCAATGAGGCTACTCTAGATCAGGCCATCAACACGGCGAGAAAAGGCACAGAGATCATCTTGGTGGGCGTGCCACCTGTAAGGGTCCCCGTGAACATGGCTTTTGTCCAGGACAGAGAACTGATCGTAGTGGGCAGCCTGCAGTATGTGGCTGAGGATTACGTCCGTGCGATTCATGCCATAAGTCACGGCAGGGTTGATGTCGACAGCCTAATCACTGATGTCTTCAGCATCAACGACTATGAGCAGGCGTATGCAGCCGCACTGGATAAAGACAGGATGACCAGAGGCGGGATGAAGGTGCTCATGGAGTACTAGTTGCGTTGTACTTTCGAAGTGAGGTGTTTACGATTCACATCCAGATACTCAATCTCAATGCCTCCTATGATCATACCGGGATTTGCTACAAGTCCATTGCAGGGCAGACAGTAGTCCGGGTGGATGAGGTTGTTGCCTTGGCAAGTGGAAAGGGCGTGGATGTCGCCCGAACCCTCCATGCCCTTGGGTTTACCAACTATACGGTTTCCAATGTGGTGGGCGGCAAAATCGGAAGGTTGATTGAGGAAGAACTGCAGCGAGAGGGCCTGAACTGCTGGAACTACCACATTGCGAATGAATCCCGCGTCAATTACGCCTTGGTGGATGCGGAGCGGGATTGCACGCTGATGATCAATGAAAAGGGGCCGCTGATGAGCGATGCCGAGAAAAGGCAATATTTGGCAGAGCTGTCCGATTGGCTAAGACCTGAGCAGGTGCTGGTTATTGCCGGAAGCGCAACCCAGGGGTTCACCAGTGAAGATTTGGCTGATATTGTAGCCATGGGCAACGAGAAAGGAATGTTGGTAGCTGTGGACACAAGTGGCCCCCTTTTGTCCGGAATCTTGGACCGTCCCATTGACCTGCTGAAAATAAACCACCATGAGTTCAAGCAGCACTATGGAAGGAAGTACGACTACACCTTTGATGAGCCTTCCCACTTCGTTTCTGTGATCGAGGCAGAGGGACTCAGTCATGCAGTGATTACCATGGGCAGAAGGGGTGCCCTAGCCTACAGGGACGGCCAGATGCTTGCTGCCGAACCTATGCGCGTGGTGTCCAACTATGCGATCGGGTCTGGAGATGCTTTTCTGGCCGGGTATCTGCTGGGCATGATCAACGATGAATCATTGGAAGAATGCTTGTTGCGCGGAATGGCTTGTGGAATGGCCAACACCCTCAGTTATGGACCAGGCCGAGTTACCCGTTATGATGTTGAGGAATCCAAGCAGTACGTAGCGATCAAACCGTATGAGCGTGTTCAAAAGGAATGGGCTCGGGTAGTGGACAAATAGAAGTCAGGTCTGCTAGCTTTTTTGGACCCACAGGAGCCCTGGAGGTGGATTAATGCAGACAGCCCTAGTGGGAATTGATATTGGCACGACGAACATCAAGCTCAGCGCCTACAATGAGCAGGGCGAACAGCTCAGAGAATGTTCGTGCAGAAATGAGATCCTTTACCAGAATGGTATGGCTGACTTCGATGGCAAAGACATCTTCTGTAAGGTTATCAGTATGCTGAGAAGCGTCGTCGAACAGGGGTTGTACATCCGTTCCATAGGCATCTCGAGCTTGGCGGAAAGCGTGTTTCCACTGTTCGGTGGAGAATCGGGTGACCCAGGGAGGACCATGGTTTGGTTTGATAAGCGCACTGAGGGGGTCATGCACGAGTTCTTGGACTCCATTGGGTCTGGCCAGTTTTCGCGCATAACAGGGCTCAAGCCCAATTACCTCTACTCCATCCACAAGATCCATTGGTATCACAGACATGTGGAGGAGACTAGAGAGGCGCGGCTCTGGTTGCCTATGAACAGCTACATAGTCTACCGGTTGACCGGTGGGCTAGGTATGGACTACTCCCAGGCGAGCCGCACGGGCGCCCTTGACATCACCAGGAGGACCTGGTCGGAGGAGATTTTCAGGCATCTGCCTTTTGATGCGGAGGTTTTCCCGTCCTTGGTTGACTGCGGCGTAGCTATAGGCGAGTTGACGGACGAGGTGAAACGGCAGCTGGGGATCGACTACGATGTTCCCGTCAGCTTGGCTGGACATGATCACATTTGTGGTTCGTTTACAGTTGCGGCCTTTCGAGATGACGTGATCCTTGACTCCATGGGAACGGCCGAGAACATCTCTACCATGATCGACCTCAATGAGATCAGGCTAGACGAGTTTATGGCGGAGGGCATTCATCTGGGAGCTCATGTTGTACCTGAGAAATACTATGTCTACAAGGCGTTTGATTTTTCAGGAGCCGTGCTCAACCAGGTGGCCAGTCTGCTCCTCAGTAAACCTGTGGTTGAGGTTTCCGGCGACGATTACTCGCTTCTCTGCCTGGAGGCCGAACCGTATTTTGGGCAGGATCCCGGAACCCTCAGGGTGTTCATGTCTGAGGACAATCATCTTGCACAAGGATATCCCCCTGGGCTAAACATCCTCGGTGTTGGTCCCACAACTACTAGAGGAGAGGTGTTCATGGCGGCCATTCGTCATGTGAGTGATAAGGCCTGCCAGGTTATCCGCTCTCTTGACCGGGTCCTTGGCAAGCATCACAGTGTGATTGCTATCGGGGGAGGCACACGCAATCATCTCTTGATGAAAGATAAGGCCAGGAACCTGAACAGGTCACTGTTCGTTCCTCAGATCACCGATGCAGTGACATTGGGAGGCGCACTGATGGGTGCGGTAGGCGCGGGTATCTTCTCCGGGCATGCGGAAGCTATCCAGGCCATAACCCGCAATGAGTATGAAGTCACCGTGCCTTCCAGCTAGAGAAAGACTTGATTCTGCCCCACCTCTGGGAGGTGGGGTCAGACTGTCGAAAAACCCTCGTTTTCCATGTTTTATGGATCGCGAGGGTTTTTTGTTGATGGTAGAATATAGATGGTGATGGAAATGCTCGAGAGATCAGGAAATAGAAGGACTCAGGTTCAGATGGTCGACGTGGACATGCTGGTCCCAGAAGATCACCTGTTGAGAAAGATCGATCAGGTCATCGATTTTGACCGAATCTACGAGTTCGTTGGCCAGTACTACTGCCAAGACAACGGCAGACCAGCTGTCGATCCGGTGGTTCTGTTCAAGATGGTCTTAATCCAACACCTGTTTGGCATTCCTTCCCTGCGTCGAACCGTTGAGGAGATAACCGTCAACGTGGCGTATGCGATCGTCAACATAAATCTGATCCACTGGCCGTCTAAAAGTGATCCACTGGGGGTGCGGACGTTTTTTTGG
>DGFC01000090.1 GCA_002391465.1 Firmicutes bacterium UBA3910
TGGTCCATCTGCCGGTATTACCATCGCCACCGCCTTGGCCAGCGCCCTGACCAACAGGCCGGTGCGCCACCAGGTTTCCATGACCGGAGAGATCACCCTACGGGGCAGGGTTCTGCCGGTGGGAGGCATCAAGGAGAAGATTTTAGCGGCCCACCGCGCAGGTATCACCCATATTGTCCTACCTGCTGAAAACGAAAAGGACCTGGAGGAAATTCCCGATAACGTCCTGAGCAAACTGCAGGTTGACCTGGTCCAGCATATGGATGAGGTATTGGCTCTGGCTTTGGCTTTGGATGGGGAGGCTGCGGAGGAAGAACCGACTCTGTCCTTTCCCCTGCCCACTGCTACGCCTGAACAGCCCCAGCCTTGGCTTGGAGATCAATAACGATGAAGATCAACGTACATGATGCAGAATTTCTTACAAGTGCGGTAAATCCCCAGGGCTACCCGGCGCACGATCTGCCCGAGGTGGCCCTGGTGGGGCGGTCCAATGTGGGCAAGTCCTCCCTCATTAATACGCTGGTTAATCGCAGGAAATTTGCCCGCGTTTCCAACCAGCCGGGCCGTACCCAGACCCTCAATTTTTACCGTGTCCAAAATATCTGTCTGGTAGACCTGCCGGGCTATGGTTATGCCCGGGTTTCGGCAGGTACCCTCAGGCAGTGGCAGGCTATGATCGAAGGCTATTTAACCGAGCGGCCTAATTTGGTAGGAATTATCCAAGTGGTGGATGTGCGCCATCCGCCCACGGCCGATGATAGGCAGATGAATGAGTGGCTGCGGGCAATGGACATGCCCTATGTTCTGGTTGCCACAAAAGCGGACAAGATCAGCAGGGGACGCCACCTCCAGCATGCCAAGGTAATCAGAGAAACTCTGGGTGTTGACCCTATTCTCTTTTCTGCCCAAACAAAGCAGGGGAGGGACCAAGTTCTCCGGCTGGTCTGGGAACTTGCCTCAGGCCGTTTGGGTTAGCAGGGTTTGGCTGGTTTGTATAGAAGGAATTTTCTGGCATAACATGCTCTTCCTTACATGCCTCAACTAAAACTGTTTGGGAAGGGGAGGGACACAATATTGGCTTGCAGAGAATACGATTACGCTGGTTTGCTGGCCGAGACCGTGGCCAGGCATCGTCATTACGCCGCCCAGGGTGAAGTCGCAAGTTATATCCCCGAGCTGCGGAAGACTGATCCTACGCTAGCCGGCTGTGCCCTCATCACTCCCCAGGCTTTGTACGAAGCGGGAGATACCCGCTATCCATTTACGCTGCAGAGTATTTCCAAGGTTTTTTCCCTCTTAGTCGCTCTGGAACAGCGGGGTGTGGAGACCGTTTTTGCTAAAGTGGGTTCGGAGCCCACCGGTGATTCCTTCAACAGCATCGTGAAGCTGGAAACAAGCGAACAGAAGCCGCTCAACCCCATGATTAACGCCGGGGCCATTGCGGTCTGTTCCCTCATACCGGGCGATTCGGTGGAGGAGCGGCTGGGACTTGTCCTGAAACTGCTGGAGAAAATCCTGGACCGGCCCGTGGGTATAGACGAGCACGTCTACCATTCGGAGCAGGAAACGGGGCATCGCAACCGGGCTTTGGCTCACTTTTTAAAGGATATTGACTGCCTGGAGGGGGATGTGGATGAGGTCCTCGACCTCTATTTCCGCCAGTGCTCCATCTTGGTGGACTGTACCGATTTGGCCAGGCTGGGTATGTTTTTGGCACAGAAGGGTGTTACTGCCCAGGGGGAGCAGCTCATTTCTCCCCATCTGATCCGCTTAGTTACCACCTTTATGGTCACGTGCGGTATGTATAATGCTTCCGGCGAGTTCGCGATACAGGTGGGGATCCCCGCCAAGAGCGGTGTCTCCGGCGGGATACTAGCTGCTGTGCCAGGTAGGTTTGGAGTGGCTGCTTTCGGTCCTGCCCTTGATAAAAAGGGCAACAGCGTAGTGGGCGTCAGAATGCTGCGGCATCTGTCGCAAGCCTTGGACTTGAGCATCTTTTGAGGGGGAGAGTGCGATGGATAAGGAGCGGCGTGTAACCTTCTTTACCCGCAGGTTTTTGGTTGGCAGGGCGGGTCCCTTTCCCCGTCTAGTCTTTCGCGAGGATGTAATGCTGCACCTGGATCAGTTTGCCCATCTGCACAATAAGGGGGAGCATGGTGGGTTCTTGGTTGGTAAGGTGCGGGAACTGAAAAGTTCCGAACGCTATGAAGTGTTGGTAGAACGCTTTATCCCCGTTACCCAGATGGAGGGCGCAGTGCGCCTTGTACTAGCTGAAGCTGATGTCCGCGCGTTGGGGCGGGCCCTCAAACAGCGCCAAGAGGGAGAAGTGATTGTGGGTTGGGCCCACACCCATCCCGGTTTTGGCGTTTTCTTATCTGATTTTGACAAGGAACAGCACCAGCGCCTTTTCCCCGAACCATGGCAGATCGCTTACGTCATGGACACCCAAGCCCAAGAAAGGGCCGCCTATGTGGCAGCAGATGATCAGTGGCAGCGCCTGGAAGGGTATTATATCCTCAAGGAAATGGCTGAGAACGAGATCGTACTGCCCGCTGCCCAAGCAGGCCGCCGTTGGGGTAGACTGGCGGCGTTGGCAGTTGTATTCGTCCTGATCGCCGGGGCACTGGTTTGGGGATACAATTGGGCAATGGACTTCGTCAAACCCCCAGAAGAGCCCCCTCCGGTTGTGGAGACCGCCGTCAAGCCACCGGTGGTAGTAAACGGGGGAAGCAGCCAACCCGTTGAAAAAGAAGAGGAACCACCCCAATCTCAGGGACAGGCTCCGGCTGTGGAGGAAATTGAAACTGAAACGAGGAGTGGGGAATACATAGTCCAGAGCGGTGATAATCTTTGGATTATTGCCGAGAAACTGTGGGGCGATCCGAGGCTTTTCCCGTACATTGTAATTGAAAACGACTTGGAGGATCCTTCCTATCTGCCGGTGGGTAAGGTTTTACTCATTCCGGAACTGCCAAGAAACTAATTGCCCTGTTTCAGTCGACATAACAAAAGCCCCGCTCGCTGAGCGGGGCTTCGTGTTTTCGTCTTTACTGCTTCGCTTTTATTTCCTCCAACACCTTCGCGGCAAATTCCTGCACCGTCAGGCTACCCTGATCCCCTTCCCGGCGGTGCCGCACAGATACCTTGCCTTCTTCTTGCTCCCGTGCACCCACAACGAGCATGTACGGGATCTGCTGCAGTTGCGCTTCCCGGATTTTCTTGCCCAGCTTTTCATCTCTGCTGTCCACTTCAACCCGGATACCTGCTTGGAACAGGGTGTCTGCCACCTCCTGGGCGTAGGCCAGATAGTCTTCACCTACCGGAATAACCTGCACCTGAACCGGTGCGAGCCAAGTGGGGAAGGCCCCCGCCGTATGCTCGATTAAGACAGCGATGAAGCGTTCCAGGGCGCCGAAGATCACTCGGTGGATGATCACGGGTCGCTGACGCTCGTTATTCTCATCGATGTAGGTTAGATCGAAGCGTTCGGGCATGGCAAAGTCCAGCTGTATGGTGGCACACTGCCAGGTCCGGCCTAGGCTGTCTTCCAGGTGAAAGTCAATCTTAGGCCCGTAGAAGGCACCGTCCCCTTCGTTCACAACATAATCCAGATCTTTGGCTTCCAAGGCCAGTTTCAAGGCCTCAATGGCTTGGTCCCACATTTCATCATCGCCAATGGCGTTTTCCGGCTTGGTGGAGAGTTCCACATGGTATTTGAAGCCGAACACGTTGTAAACGTCGTGGACGAAGTCGATGACCTCTTCAATTTCCCCCTGGATCTGGGAGGGACGCATGAAGATATGGGCGTCGTCTTGGGTAAAGGCCCGGACCCGCATCAACCCATGGAGGGTGCCGGACAGTTCATGCCGATGCACCAGACCCATCTCGGCCATACGGATGGGCAGTTCCCGGTAGGAGTGGAGTTTGCTCTTGTACACGAGCATAGCTCCTGGACAGTTCATGGGCTTAACCGCAAAGGTCTGTTCATCGATCTGGGAAAAATACATGTTATCTTTGTAATTGTCCCAATGGCCAGACTGATGCCAGAGATCTTCATGGAGCATAGTAGGGGTTTTTATCTCCACATAACCCCGCTTGCGGTGTTCTTCCCGCCAGTAAGCTTCCAGTTCATTGCGGAGAACCATGCCCTTGGGATGGAAGAAGGGGAAACCGGGACCCTCTTCCTGGAGGCTGAAGAGATCCAGCTTACGTCCCAATACTCGGTGGTCCCGTTTCGCAGCTTCCTCCAACCTGCGCAGGTGTTCCCGCAGATCTTTGCTGGTCAACCAGGCAGTACCGTAGATACGCTGCAGCATGGGCCGCTTCGCATCGCCCCGCCAGTAGGCGCCTGCAATGCTCTGGAGTTTGAAGTGTTTGACCTCGCCCGTCCTTTCCAAGTGGGGCCCGCGGCATAGGTCTGCGAATTCGCCCTGGCGATAGACGCTTACTACCGGGTCCAGATCCTCCAAAAGTTCTAGTTTGTAAGCTTGGTTTTGCTCACCAAACATCTTGACCGCATCTTCATTGCTCAATTCTTCCCGCACGATGTCCCAGTCTTCCGCGATGATCTTTTTCATTTCTTCTTCGATTCTTTCCAGATCATCTGGGGTGAAGCGGTGCTCCGTATCGAAGTCGTAGTAGAAACCGTCTTTAATGACTGGTCCAATGGCAATCTTGGTATCGGGCCACAGTCTAAGGACAGCCTGGGCCATGATATGCGCTGTAGTGTGGCGCAGCCTCTCTAGTCTGTCAGCAGTTGCTGCGTTGTTACCCATTGAAAACATCCTTTCTCGTGAAATTACTTGAATTAAAAAACCCCGTCCACAATGGGACGAGGTTCTCGCGGTTCCACCCAAATTGATCGCTAAGAAAGCGATCCACTCTTAGTGCATTTAACGGTGCCCCGGCTCCGCTTACTACTGGTTCGGCGGGCAACTCCCAGGTGGTATTCGCCAAGTCCTGCCTGGAGGGGCTCTCAGTCGCGACCCCGGTTCCTGTCAGGTGGAGCATGGTTACTTCTCCTGATCATCGTCTTTTTGAGCTTGATGCAATTTATTTTAGAATACGCTTCTTTCCCACATTTGTCAACCCCATCTTGGCCAACCTAATTCCCAGCAGGTGGGGAGGAGATAACTCCTTGATAGGAGAACACTATCTTCTAACGTGACTAGAGGAGGGATTGAATGATGATCGGCATTATCAGTGATACACACGGAAGTACAAAGGCCTGGCGCGATGCTTTGGCGGGGCCCTTTCAAGGGGCTGACCAGATCTGGCACTGCGGCGACTTTTTGTACCATGGTGCCCGCAATCCCCTGCCCGAAGGGTATAACACCCAGGAGTTGGCTGAGCTGCTCAACTCCTGCCCCATCCCGGTCTTGGCGGTGCGGGGCAACTGCGACAGCGAAGTGGACCAGATGGTACTGAATGTTGCCCTACAGAGCCCGTTTTTCCTGGCTGAACATGCTGGGGGCAGGGTGTTGGTTACCCACGGCCACCACTACGGCCCGGAGATGATCGCCCAGATGGCCCAGCTTTATCAAATCAAGTTGTGGATCAGTGGGCACACCCATGAACCCGTGTTGGAAGAGAGAAACGGGACTATCTTCCTGAATCCGGGCAGTTCCTCGCTGCCTAAAGGGGAAAAACCCAGGCGAAGTGTGGCCTTACTGCGTCCAGATGCGGTGGAACTTTTCGATTTAGATGACAACGCTGTATACAAGCGGTTGGAGTTCTAGCTTCCCAACAGCTTTTCCGTCTGCTTCTGCCAGTAGCGGCGGAAATAGAAATTTCCCTTGATTTTGCCGGCATTGGATCTGCTTTGTGCAACCGTCTTTTCCACCAGCTCCTTTTCCTGCTGCCATGCCCAGCGCATTAACTCGTTCAGCTGGTTGGGATCGGCATTGCCCAGATCTAATGCCGTTGTTCTACGCAGGTATTCCCTCTCCAAATCCTTCGCCTGCCTTAAGTAAGCATCCACATCTACCCGGTTATGCAGTACCAGACGATGCAGCTCCTCCCGCAGTTTCCAGAAGGCAAGCGCTTCAGCTTCCTGCTCCTCGCTGAAAACAACCTCGTTGTCAGTGAGCCAGTAGGGCTTAAAGACGGCGATACACGGAGTGGAGGCAGCGGTGATCCAGTAGGTGTCTATAACTTCTCCCAGGGAAGCCACATAACTGCCAGTGGTATGGTCGCCTACCAAACCGCCGCCGTGCATACATACGCTGGCCACCGAATTCTTCTGAAAGCGTCTGCCTTCGTCGAACTGGGGATGGTGGGAGCGGAGGATTTCCAGCATTGTCTCCACAGTTATCCTGCCCTTATCTCTCTCCAGGCGCAGGCTGCAGGCAGTCTGGCGCTCTTTAGAGCGGGCAAAGGTGGTGAAGAGTTTGTTGCTGTAGCATTCGGCAAAGTTAAAATCCTCTGCTGAAGGGCACCAGCCTTTGTCTACCGCATATTTAACTAGGTCTGGATGGGCCAGGTCAAAGTCCCTGCCGATGCTGAGACGGTTGGAAATTGCCCGTACATCTTTGACCTTTTCTGCCGCCCAAAATTCACCCGCCGTTTCCAACACCCAGGCCGAACTGCGGTCTGCTATCAGAAAGGAGTTGTGATAGACGAACTTCTTTTCATAGCCGCAGTTGCCCCCTTGGCCGTATTTTTCCAAGAGTTCAATAATGAAGTGGAGTGCTTCTTCACTGTTACGGCACCTTTCCAGGGCAAGGCGCACCATGTCCATGCCCAACAGGCTGGGTGGGCCCTGTTTGACCCTTGTGAACACCGCTTCGTTGCCGATATTCAAACCATATTCGTTACAGCCCATCTCGGCTCCCCACATCCAGGAAGGCTTCATGAGCAGTACTTCGTAGGTCTCTGGTGCCTGATCGATGGTGATGTATGTACATTTGACTTTACTACCCTCAGGATACCTCCGCCGGGGTATGCGGATGGTCAGCAGCGGCTCGTTGGGCTGCCTATCGCTGTTTTTGGCAAAGATTACGTTCCTGTCTTTTGTGGCGGTGCCCAGGGCAACCATGGTATCACACACGCCCATACCTCCTTACGATGCGTTTGGGCTAAACTTCGCCCTTGAGTGGGCGTTTCCTCTTCCGGCAGAAATTGCGAATAATTGAATGACAGTAGACGAAACGATATAATAATGATATTAGGCGTGTAAAGGAGAAGATGTGATGGCCATTGTTCAATTGGAAGACGTAAAAAAAATCTACAAACTGGGAAAAACGGAGGTACACGCCCTGAGGGGGGTCACCTTTTCCATTGCCAAAGGTGATTTCGCCGCTCTGATCGGCCCATCCGGGTCCGGCAAGTCGACGATTCTGAATCTGATGGGCTGTATTGATCAGCCAACGGAGGGTGTGGTAACCATTGATGGAAAGGTCACCCACGGTTTATCGGACAAGGCTCTCACTAGACTCAGGCATGAGACGCTGGGCTTCATTTTCCAATCATTCAACCTGATTCCAGTGCTTAATGTCTACGAGAATATCGAATTCCCCCTTCTGTTGGGCAAGAACAGCATGGGCAAACAGGAGACGCGGGAATGGATTGAATACTTAATTGAGGCGGTGGGCCTCAGCGATCATATGCAGCACAAATCCAATGAGCTGTCCGGAGGCCAAAGGCAGAGGGTTGCCATTGCCCGGGCTTTGGTTACCAAGCCCCAAATCGTTTTGGCGGACGAACCCACAGCTAACCTTGACTCCAAGACGGGACAGAGCATTTTAGAATTGATGCGGAAAATGAACGCGGAGCTCAATACCACGTTCATCTTTTCCACCCATGACCATACCATTATTGACATTGCCGATCATGTGATCAGGCTCCTGGATGGACAGATCGTGGAAAACACCAGGCAGAGCGCAGAGGCAGGTGGCCTATAAATGGGAGTATTGTTTAAGATTGCCTGGCGCAATATCCGGGAGCACAAGGTAAAGACCGCTATTATCAGTTTGATTATGATCATCGGCATCATGGTCCTGGTGATCGGTAACTCCTTGATGGATACGGCAACCAAAGGGATTGAGCGGTATTACACCAAAAACTACACCGGCCATTTAATGATTACCGGGCGTACCAAGGGTAATTTGACCCTGTTTGGCTATCAGGATATGACTGCCATGGAGCAGACGGTGCCCCGCATCCCTGAGTACAGCGAGATTCTTGAATTCGTCCGCTCCCTGCCCTATGTGGCAGAGGTTAATCCCCAGGTTTCCACCATTGCCATGGTTTCTAAGGAGGACGACACCCTTACAGCTACACAGCTGTTTGGGATTGTACCGGACCAGTATCAGAGGATGTTCCCTGACAACGTTGAGCTGATCAAGGGCAGTTTCTGGGGTCCGGGCGAGCAGGGCATACTGCTCAATGAGCCGCTGGCAGAGGCTATTGAAAGGCGAAGCGGTATTGCGGTGGAACCGGGGGACAAACTCCTCTTTACTTCCGCCGGTATGCTTACCGGGATGAGGATCCGGGAAGTGGAAGTAACGGGGATTTTCCGCTTTAAGCAGTCCAATTTACAGTTGGATATGGTTTCACTGATGGACGTTTCCAACGCCAGGGCCCTGGCGGGCATGGTGGTAGGCAGTGCGGACACGGTGGAATTGGCCGACGATGAGAATTTCTTCGTAGGCGAAATTGACGCAGACAACATCTTCGACTCCCTCTTTGCTGAGGTGGAGACGGAAGAAGAGGAGTTTGGCGATGATTATTGGTTCTCCCTTTTAGGCGAGACTGAATCTAGAGACCAGTCCAACCTGGAAGATACGGGTGCCTGGCAGTACCTCCTGGTCCGCTTAGAGGATGAAAGATACCTCAAACAGGCAGAAAGGGATTTGGCTCAGTTTTTTGCCGAACACAACATCCCTGCCGAGACCCGCAGTTGGCGGCAGGGGGCAGGGGCCATTGCCGAAATGTCTTACGGCATTAAGCGCATTTTCAACGGCGTGGTATTGGTCATTGCTGTTGTTGCCATTATTATCATCATGAACACCCTGGTGATCTCCATAACGGAGCGCATGGCTGAAATCGGTACGATGCGGGCGATAGGAGCCCAGAAGGGGTTTGTCAGGCGGATGGTATTGGCCGAGACGCTGCTTTTGTCCGGAATTTCCGGTACAATCGGCATAGTGTTAGGCGGAATAATCCTCTTGATCTTGAACGTGATTGGTTTGGAAGCGAGCAATGCCTTTTATGAGATCCTTTACGGCGGACCGGTGCTCAGGCCTGAACTGTCGTTGTCTGCGGTTGTCATGTCCTTTATTGTAGTCGTGGTGGTGGGGTTAATTTCCAGTACCTATCCCACGTCCATTGTAATGAGGACATCGCCACTGCAGGCCATGGAAAGTCGAGGTGATTGATGATGTTAACAACTATGCGCGTTGCCTTCCGCAATATCTCCCGCCAGAAGAAACGCAGCTTCCTGCTGGTGGGTGCCATTGCCTTTGGTATGCTGGTAATTACCCTGCTCAACGCCTTGACCGGTGGAGTGGTTGAAAACCTGCGGGTGAACTTCTCCCATGCCCTGGGCGGCCACGTGTTTATAATTGGCCGTGAATTTACCAGTTCAGGCCAGGTTATCCTCAAGATAGCCCCCGACGAGCGCTTGGATCAGCTTTTGGTGGAGCACGATTCCGTGATCGAGTCCTTGACTAAGCGGAGCAGAACCCTTCCTACCCTAATCTTTGGCTCTAAACAGACGATGCAGCTGATGTACGGGGTGGACTTTTTGGCAGAGGATAAGCTTCTGGATAGCTTGGTTGTGACCGATGGATCTTTAGAACACGTACTGGAGTACCACGATGCCATAATTCTCCCTAAACCGTCAGGTGAACGCTTGGGGGTACAGCCAGGTGAGACAATCCTGGTGAAACTGGAAACCCTGACCGGGCAGCAGAACGTAGGGGAATTCCGGGTTGCTGCCTTCATTGAAGACCAGGAGCAGTTCGGTATATCGGCAGCCTACGCCCATCGCACGTATTTAAACAGCCTGTTGAACTTGGAAGCCGATGAATACCAGGTCTTGAACATGTTCCTCACCGATCTGGCCGTTTTGGAAGATCTGGCCCGGGATTTCCGCTTGGGACTCAGATCCCCGGACGAGCTGGAAGAGGAGTTTGCAGAGGTTGAGGAAGAGGAAATGGGTCTAACCGTTACGGTGGGTAATGTGCCCATCACGCCCACGCCAGAACCGGAAGAGATTAGGCCCTGGGATGGTACCCGCTACGAAGTGATGCACATCAATCAGATTATGGAGCCGGTTGAGCAGATGGTGGGTGTTTTGAACAAGGTGGCCCTGGTCATTTTCCTAATTCTCTTGGTAGTGACGATGGTGGGGATAACCAACACCTTCCGTATGATTATGATTGAACGGACACGGGAAATCGGTACGATGCGGGCCTTTGGTATGCAGAAGGGGCAGGTAAGGAGCATCTTCCTCTGGGAAGCAGCTTTTCTGGGTATCCTGGGCAGCCTGGCTGGGGTAGTACTGGGTGGCGTAATCGCTTTGATTTTAGGCAGCATCACCTTCAACGCCGACCCAAGTCTGCAGTTTTTCCTCAATCATGGGCAGATTACCTTCACCTTTGCGCCAGCAAGCATCGTGTTCAATCTGTGTCTTGTTGTTTTCACTAGTTTACTTGCAGCTTACAGGCCCGCAACGGCGGCGGCCAGGCTTTCGCCCCTTGAGGCCCTAAGCTCGCACACCTAAGGAGGTAGCTATGAAAAAGATAACACTTCTGCTGGGGACTGTGCTGATTGCACTGCTCGTGGCAGCAGCCGCTTCAGCCCAGGACTTCGCTGAAATAGAAGCGATATTGGCGCGGATCGATGCGCGGACCCGTTTCGACACCGATTTCTCCGCTGTAATGACCATGGTGGTGGAAGATCCGGAGCAGGGTACCTCTAAGATGGTAGTCCGCCAGTTCCGCCGGGACGATGGGGATCACTTTCTGCTTCTGATTCAGGAACCGATTACCCAAAAGGGTCAGGGTTACCTCTTGGAAGGGGATAACCTGTGGTTTTACGATCCTTCCAGTCGGAAATTTGCCCACACGTCTTTAAAGGAAACGTTCCAAGATTCGGATGCCCGTAACGCTGACTTTGCCCAGTGGAGCTATTCCACTTCCTACGCAGTTGAAGGCTACGGGGAAGGCACGTTGGGGAGCCACGCGGTGTACATTATTGACCTCGCTGCGGTGGATGATACGGTACCCTTTCCTTACGTTAAGATGTGGGTAACGCAGCAGGGGGATCTGGTGCTTAAGGTAGAGGAATACAGTTTGAACCGCAGACTGATGCGCTCCAGCCTCTTCCCCAAATACGCTAAGGTGGGCAGCGCAGTTATTCCAGTGCAGTTGGTTTTCATCGATGAACTCGTGGAGGGTAAGAGGACTCAAGTGGCCCTAAGCGAGATTTCCACCAGTGAAATTCCGGACTACGTCTTTACCAAGGCCTACATTGAACGGGTCAACCGTTAGGGGGAGAGTAATGCGCAGGACAATCTGTTTCATTTTGTTGCTGTTGTTCATTCCAGCCGGTATGGTATCGGCCTTTGACTTTGATTTCGACGACCTCTTCAACGACGATCTCTTGATTGAAGTGGAGGAAACGGTAGACGCAAAACCGGAAGAAGCCCTGTTGGTTCAGGATAGGGTAGAAGTGGGCGGTAGTTATAACCTTTCCTTCCGTGCCTCGCGGACTAAGGTGAAAGGCTTTGAGCCGGAGGACAGCTTAATCCTCAGCCTAGGCGGCAATCTGTTCTTAGACTATCGACCCAATCCCGCTTTCAGGCTGTTTGCCAAGTCAAACTATGGGGTGCAAGCAAGAAAGGATGAAAATTTAACCTCCAGCCTTAAGCTGAGCGAACTTTTTGCGGACTTTACCTACGACAACAAGGTGTTTTTCCGCGGCGGTAAGCAGCAAGCAGCATGGGGTGTGGGTTACTTCTTCAGCCCAGCCGATGTGATCAGCGTGGGCAGGATCGATCCCCAGGATCCCGATCAGGATTTGGAGGGTCCGCTGGCTCTGAAAGTCCATTACCCCAAGGGGAGCAGCAATTACTATACTTATCTTCTCTTTGATGGTTTAGATACGTGGCGGGATATTGCGGTTGCGCCTAAAGTAGAAATGGTAATGGGCCGTTCGGAGCTGGGTTTTGGTGCTTACCTGCAGAGAGGCAAGGTACCTAGGCTGATGGCTACCCTCTCTTCATCGTTAGGGGACTTTGGACTCTTTGCCGAGGCGGTGGTGAGCAAGGGCTCCGATAAGGGGTTCGTAGGTGAACTGGGACTTTTGGATTATCCTATCCGGGAAGAGGACAAACTCTTCTTCCACGCCACAGCTGGTGCCACTTACAGCCTCAATGATCCAGATAATCTCTTTAACTTGAGGGGGGCCGTCCAGTACTATTTCAATGGGGAAGGGTATGAGGATCAGAAGGTTATTGCCAACTTCCGTGAGCAGATTTTCCATGCCGGATTGTTTAATCCGGATTCTGTGGCCCACGTTGCCCAGAGTGACTTGAGTTCCACCGGTAGGCACTATATTGGAGCGCTGCTTAACTGGGATCGACTGCTGAACACTAAGCTTTCCCTATCCGGTGTTCTAACGGCCAATCTCTCCGATCGTTCAGGCGTCTTCAGGTCGGTTCTGTCCCTGCCTAAGATTGCCGGAATGTCTCCCAGTGTGGGTGTGAGTTTCAACTACGGTGACGCTTATACCGAATTTGGCCTGCATGGGGAGCGGGTAACAACCGTTTTTGCGGCGGTGACGATTAGGAGCGGCTCCTTCTAAGCATCAATAGATAAGCCCCTTCCAAATAGAAGGGGCTCATTTATTGTTCTGGTCTAGGCCTTGTGGAGCGAGACGGTAATCTCTAACGTGCCCACGTCTGTTTTCAGCGGCAGTACAATTCCCTGCTCAGCGGTCATGGCCACGGTACCGCTTTCGCCCACGATTATCTGGGGCGGAGCAATGTTGCAGGAGAAGCCGTTCTTTGCAAAGTAGGTGGCGGCGTTGCCGCTGATAATATTGGCCACTTCAGCCATGGCTGAAGTGACAAAGGCATCAAGCTTTTCCATCTTCATGCCCGACATAATATGTACCATTTCCAGGGCCATTGCCTTGGGGAAGCTGTACAACAGCGAGCCTTTCAAATCGCCTGTGACCCCAATAACCACATTGAGTTCGTGGACTGGCTCCAATTCGTCCACAACCCGCAGTCCCTGCCGTTCGATTGGCAAGCTGAGCATTACCTTAAACACATCCTGGGTTGCTTGGTAGAATGGATTGATGTATTCTGCTCTCATTGCTGCGCCTCCTTTGTCCGGAGGAATTCGCCGATTTTCTGGTCTTCCCTGCCCACATGCATAATCAACCAGGTCATAACCCTGTCTCTTATACACATCTCCGAGCCCCCGAGACCGGACTAGATCTCCTATGCCGCCTTCTGCTTCAACAAA
>DGFC01000032.1:0-3018 GCA_002391465.1 Firmicutes bacterium UBA3910
TCGCGAATGGCCTTGTAAAGGCCGATCATTCCTTCTTGAATGATATCTTCCCGATCTGCCCCAATTAAAAAATAAGAACGTGCCTTAGCTCGCACGAAGTTCTTGTACTTGTTAATCAGGTGCTCTTGCGCGTAATCATCTGTGTCCCGGGCGAGTTGAACAATCTCTTCGTCGCTCAAATTCTCGTACATTTGAAACAAGTTCCTCGGTGCATTTACACCCACCATCGATCGCCTCCGCCTCAGGTGTTTGTCCAGATTAACACGAGTCAATTATACACCATGACGCGGATAGGGTCAAGACAAGCCCCCTCGCTGCCTGACGATCTCAAAGAGCAATACGGCGGCGGCCACCGAGGCATTGAGGGAGTTCACCTCTCCACGCATGGGAATAGATGCTAGGAAGTCACATTTATCCTTAACGAGCCTGCTCAGGCCCGTTCCTTCACTGCCCACAACTAAGGCCAAAGGCCCGGTTAGATCCTGTTGGTAACAGGCTTCCCCGTCCATATCCGCCCCCGCAATCCAAAAGCCTTCTTCCTTGAGGCGATCCATCGCCGCAGCCAAATTAACCACCCGGCAGACGGGCAGGTAATTGGCGGCACCGGCAGAGGCTTTCATTACTGCTGCCGTCACACCGGCAGCCCGGCGCTCAGGGATGATCACGCCGTGGGCCCCAGCCGCTTCCGCACTTCTGATAATCGAGCCCAGGTTGTGGGGATCCTGAATTTTGTCTAAAAGGACCAAAAGGGGAGGCCAATCGGGCGTTCGCACCTTCGCCAACAGTTCATCTAAGCTGACGTATTCCACCTCGGCCAGCTGAGCCAATACACCTTGGTGGTTTGGTATTTCACTCAAGCGATCCAAAACCTGGCGGTCCACCTCCTGTATCAACACTCCCCGCTTGGTGGCCAGGTCAATGATCTGCCTAATTGTGCCTTTGCGCTGGCCCTTGGCTATCAATAGGCGGTTGATTTCCTGCCCAGAGCGCAGCGCTTCCAGTACGGGCTGACGCCCGGCAATATTACTCACTAAGTTTCAATACCTCCCTTTCGAAAATACCGAAAGAAATGGGAGCGACTTCTTTCACCAGCTCAAGTACGGCTTGGGCGTACACACGAATCTCCTTCTGAGCTGCCCGATCCAGGCGCAGCTGGAGAAAGTTCATGAGGGAGCTGCCGTTCACGGTCCAATAAAAGGTGGTGTAAATACCTACAGGCAGTACGCTGCGGGCTTGTTCTTTGGGGAGCCTATGCTCTGTCACCAGCTGTTCGTAAAAGTCAAAGGCGCTTTCATTCTGGGCAATCCAAGCTTCCCGCAACTCCCCCTCTAGGTTTTCCGGAATGTAATAGTCCCGCAGGGCGACGCAGTACCGAAGGGATTCTTCGTTGTAAGAGCCGATGCGGTGGCGGAACCACTGGCGGGCCACAAATAGGGGCGCTTTAACGTCAAAGGTAAAGACCATAGCCTCAAAGGGCGTTTTATGCCCGGCTGTGATCAAATGGCGCAGCAGTTTCCGATCCGAGTCCTCCGACTTAGCCTCACTTCGCCAGCAGCGCCTGGCGTTGCGGATCACTGCCTGGTCTTGTCCCATGTATTCCACCAATTCCACAAACCCGTTGTTGAGTACTTTCACTGCCATTCCTCCCGTTTATGATTTGAGCGAGGGTTCAATTCTATCCATGAGTTCCTTAAGGCGCTGTTTTTGGCCGCTCAGGAACAGATAACCCAAAAGGGCCTCAAACCCAGTGCTGTAGCGATACTCTAAAGCATCAGCGTGTCTGGGCACCCCTCCCTTAGCATTTCGACCTCGGCGAACCACATCCTTTTCCTCTTCGGTTAAAATAGGTTCCCACTCATGCAAAATAGCCGCCTGTCCCGCCGCCTGCACATATTTCACGGCAGCCCCGTGCAGTTCGTGCACTTTGGGCGATAGGGCAGCCAGTTTGGTGCGGATATACAGTTCATAAACCGCATCGCCCACATAGGCTAGTACCAATGGCGACAGGCGATCGGGATTCAACTCTCCGTCAATAAACACGCTATCACCTAGACCTTCCATCTGGGCCCCTGGGGTGTATCTTCAATAGTCACGCCCAGTTCGGCCAGTTCGTCCCTGATCCGATCGGCAAGTTCGAAATTTCTAGCCCGCCTGAGTTCTTCCCGCAGGCCAAGAAGCAGATCGAGCAGATCGGCTGTCAACCCGCTTCCGTCCACCTTTTTCAGCTGGACGATATCCATGATGTCTATGGCGTAGAGCTGAAAGAGTTCCAGAGCCTGGGCAAAAACGGCGCGGTTGTTCCCGCCATTGTGCTTATAGGTGTTCACTTCCCGTACCAGTTCGAACAGGACGCCAATTGCCTTTGCCGTGTTAAAATCATCGCTGAAGGCGGCAAAAAGCTCCTCCCCTAAGCGCTTTATTTCTTCTACTGCTTTCTGTTCCAGCTCACCTAGGGCAGCGTTCTCGGCCTGCTCCATGTCAGCCATCAGGGTCCTGACCGCGTCATTAAGCCTACTCCAGCCCCGCTCCATCTCCTCTAGCTTACCTTCGTAGTATTCCAAAGCGGAGCGGTAATGGACGCTCAGAAGATAGAAACGGAGCAGTTCCTTAGGGTAGCGTTCTGTCAGCTGCTTGATTGAAATCACGTTACCCAAGGACTTGGACATTTTCTCGTCCTTAAGGTTGATCATACCGGTATGCACCCAATAGCGGGCTAAGGATTTGCCTGTAGCCGCCTCGCTCTGGGCGATTTCGTTTTCATGGTGGGGGAAAATGAGATCGGTACCTCCCCCGTGAAAATCAAACTCTTCCCCCAGGTATTTCTGGGACATGGCGGAGCATTCAATATGCCAGCCCGGCCTGCCCAAACCCCATGGACTGTCCCAAGCGGGCTCACCCGGTTTTGCCCCTTTCCAGAGGGCAAAATCCACCGCATCTCGCTTGGCCGGATCCACCTCAAAACGCGTCCCTTCCCGCAACTCTTCCAGCGCCTGATATGTCTCTTATACACATCTCTGA
>DGFC01000032.1:3155-3348 GCA_002391465.1 Firmicutes bacterium UBA3910
CTCTTCCAGCTTCTGCTTGCTCAGCTTGCCGTATTCAGGGAAAGAGGCCACATGGAAAAAGACATCGCCGTTACCCTGGTAGGCGTGCTCCTTTTCCACCAGCGTTTCCACCAAACCCACGATTTCAGGGATATGCTCGCTCACTTTGGGGTAATAATCTGCCCGCTCCACACCCAGCGCATCCATGGCCGCT
>DGFC01000084.1 GCA_002391465.1 Firmicutes bacterium UBA3910
ATCACAGGCAGGGTAATCATCCAGAATGATTGCCAGCCCGAAGCCCCTTCCACCTTAGCTGCTTCATAGAGCGAACTGGAAATAGACTGCAGTCCCGCTAAGAAGATCAAAATTTGGATCCCGGAGGCTCGAATCACTTCGGGCACCCGTTCTACAACGTCAATCACATAGAGCATCATCTGGGGCGGAATCTTCATTTGCATCAAAAAGTTGGTCAAGGCCGGCCCTGACATAAACCCGCTGAGGGCATTGCCCGACTGTTCTAACATAGTGCGCATGTAGTCTGTCTGTTCCAGGCTCAGAACCACCCCGGATCCGAGAATCACCGGCAGGAAAAAGACTGATCTGGCCAAGAGCCGGCCGCGAAACTTGCTGTTCAGCAACATAGCTGCAAAAAAGGCAAAGAAGATGATGGCCGGCACATCCACAAGCATTCTGAGCAGTGTTTCAGTAAACTTGGGCAAGAACTCGGTATCAACCTGGAGAGCGTAGCGAAAATTCTCCCATTTGATGTATTCCAGCTCGTAACCTCCGCTAACAATCACCAGCCTGTTCATGCTGAAGATCAGACTTTGGATGAAGGGAGCCAGGAAGAAAAAGATAAACCCGATAATAAACGGTAGTGAGAACAGATAGCCTGTAAGTGCCTTCTGGCGCCTCAGCGATAGCCTTTTCACAGGTCACCACCCCTTTCTACAAGGTAGCCTTCACTTGGTATAACCCTACCCCACTGCCACACCGGTTTGTCCGTGTAATTGACCAGCACCTGCAAGCCGTTTTCATACGTGGTCCGATAAACGCCCGGACGTCCCTGGTCGTGTCCGACAATGCCTTGACCCCGCACTTCCTGTAAAATGGGTGCCACTTCATGGAAAAACGCAAGGGCGTCGTCCTTTGAATCATAGTAATTGGTTGCCAAGAGATATTCAAAGTCCGTTCCCTTAATTAGGGACGAATCCCCAATGCTCCAGCGGAAAAAGGGCAGTTCTCCCCTCTCCAGGCTGCGCAAAAGCTCTTGCCGGGTAATGCCGCCAAAATTGAGGGGCTGACCGGCATAGTCTACATAGCCATGGAAGACAATCTGATAAAAGGGAACATTTCTGTCGACGATCAGAAGAGGACTGGCCTCTGTCGGGGCCTCTACAATCTGCCGGGCATACGGGGCAGCATAGTCATTTCCGCCTACTACCAGCAAAGAGCGGCCAGCATGCTTCATTTTTTCCAGCTGTTCCACCAAAATGGCCTCCGCCTCAGGGCGATGTACCATCTTGCTTGCATCATCAATAAAGTCTGAGTAGAGACTTCTCCCTAGTCGGCGCAAGGAGAGATTGGCCTGGTCGTAAGGGGCCAGGGAATTTAGGAAACGATCTACCAGATTGCCTATGGCCCTTGGTGACACTGCATAAGCCTCCCGGCTGGTGTCCCTTTGGTAGGTGGAAATATTATAATCCCATATCTTAACCGCAGAACGGTTGAGAAAGCGTGATGTATCCCTGGACGCCCTAAATGAGTCATACCAGGTGTTCCTATAAACCCTGCTGAAGTCCACATCTAGATAGAGTTCTACCGGGTTGTGCCTCGTATATTCGAGAAGAGCCTGGAAATCGGCTTTACTGCCTAGGTCTTTTTCTAAAGAGAACCGATCCGGCACATAGTGCTCAATGCCCCCCTTAGACCAGCCCACATAGCGCAGTCGTGCGGCCTTGACATCTGAGATCTTAAGATCTTCTAAAATGGTCAAGACATCCGCGTAGGAGGTCAAAGGCCTGATTACTTCCCGGGGAGCCCCAAAGCTCGGTTCATAATCATGGATACCGCCAATCATCTCAACCACAAGGGGTACAACTTCATCTGCCTCGATTTTCTGCAGATCATGTTTCGCCACTAAGTAGTCGCGGTAGGTCTTGGCCATGCCCACATAATCAGCCTCTTCACCAGTTAGGAACGTAATGCGCTGCACGATGTCTCCCTGGAAGGGTTTGACCGCGTAGGCATCAACCATCTTGTTGTCAAGACTTGACTCCACCCCGAACAGGACGATCGAAGCCCGGGGAGTTAAAGCATAACGTGCATACACTTTGGCAAAGGACTCAGAACGTCCTGCACTCTCCGCATTGATGTAGGCCATAGAAGCCCCTTCTTCGAGGATGGTGAAAAATGCCCTTTCCCCTTCCACTAGGCCAAAGACAGGGAGGTAAATGGCAGGCCCTTGCGCAATCCGTTCGATCTGCGGCGCGATAGCTGCATCTACACCATAGACAGCCCCTGAATAAGCCGGCAGGTTGTTCTTCCTGGGATTGGTCAGTTCAATTAAGGCACCGGAGCGCTCCGGCACAAAGATGTAACCTTCTGAGCTTTCATGGGCTCCGCCAAAGTAGGGCAGCAGATCAATGGAATAAGGATAAAAGGTTTCCAGCAATCCCTGATCATTTTCGATCTCCCGTGGATATCCAATTTCCCCAGCCGGCACCTTAACAACCAAGTCTCGCCCATCTAGCTCCACTATGACAGGAACTTTAAAGACTTCCGGGTTAGGCCGGGGCGGATCAATATTGTGGCGCTGATGCTCTGCCCCGATATCCTGGGGCGTATAGCCCAGTTCCTGGAAGATCCTGGCGAACTCCGGACGGTTGTAAAGCTTGTAGGTCTCATCAAGGAGTGCATAAAAGGGACCTTTGAACACAAAGTCAAAGTCAGCAGGGGTCAAAAGCCCCCTTCTCTCCACATCTGACCTGTTGTTGGTAATCGTATCTGCCAAACGCTCGATGAGATGTTTCTTGCGTTCATGGGGTTCGTCATGCAGCCCCATGCGGGTATCCTTCAAATCTCCGCTGAGGATTTCAATTTCCCAGTTTCCGAAGATAGCGGGCAGATCCAAACCGAAAACAGACACCCGTTCGTAAGGATCAAAGTCCTGCTCAACAAAATTCAACAGGCTGTACGATCCCAAGAGAATCTCTTGATCGAAGGGATCCTCAACCCTGGCCACCAGTGCTTCAAAGGTATCTTTGGCAATAAAGATTGGGTAATGGCTGCGCTCTCCCCACTGTCTGCCCAGGGTAAAATCGAAACGCACCTGTTCTGGGCCGATCGTAACAGTAAACTCTTCATGCAGCACACTGTCGCCATAGGAACTTAGGGTCTTGCCCTCGCGCCTGGGTGTGAAATAGTTGAGCACCACCAGGGAGCGCATGTTGTTCCGGGCGTTGCCCCGCTTAATCCGCTCCAAGTTAATGTTTTCTGTTGCGCTGTACCAAACCTCGCCGCTGGCGATATCCTCCACCGCAAACTCCGCGGTTTCTGCCCGTACATACAGCCGCAAAAACTCGTTTTCCAGGGCCAGGCTATAATTCTTAAGTTCAGCTGCCCATCCCTGGAAAGCTAATGCATGGACAAACAAAAGGCCCAGCACGCTGATGAGCAGTACCTTGTTGTTGAAAAATGATTGTTTCACCATAGCCAACCTCCCTAGATACGGAATGTAATCTCAGTATAAAGTGAGTCAATAAACCCAACCAGCTGCGCAATGACATTGAGGAACAGGAGGGCTAAAAAGATTACAATACCGATACCCACACCTGTCAAAATACTTGTAAACACGTTCTTGCCCAGCTCATACTGGTGAGTGATCATGGTTCCCATAAAGACCAGCGCCGCCATCCAAAGTACAGCCAGCGTACTGAAGACATAGTAAAATGCGCCTTCTTCTAAAGTGATGACACGGCTGATTAGAATCAATGGCAGATTGATAATAATGATCGGAACCAAAGCATAAGCCGTGGCAATATAGATATCCTTAAACGTTCCCTTTCCTTCCATCAAACTGGTGAGACCCAAATTCACACCGCACCACAGGAAGAAGGGAAGCAGGATGGTGGACATTTCCAGGTAAATGTTAAGATCCTTTGCTTCATTGAAGTTAAACAGGAAACCAGTATGCTGCCTAACCAGAATATAGGAAAATACTACTCCGGCCAGAATCACCGTTGCTGACAGCACGTTTCCCCGCTTTTCATGTTTCAGATCCCAAAAACCATCGGCTGGTCTGGTAGCCACATGCCAGGCATAAGCGAGGCTTTGGCCGAAAGCCTTCACCTTGTTCTCGCTGACCCTTGTGGCCAGCCCCCGATACTCGCCCGAATTATGCCTGCGGCGTTTGACCCAGGCAGACAGAACTTTCCCCACAACCACCAGGACTATCAGGCCGCCCATCATGTAGGAAAAGTTTTCATTGATCCACTCCCGCCGATACAGCTGCAGGGCCTGGGAATACCCCGCCCGATCCTGGCCAAGGCGGTACATCTCCATAGCTCCTGCAAAATCCCCCTGCCTCAAAAGGGAACGGCCGATGCCGCTGTAGGCTAAGTCCAGGTTGGGATTGCGATACACGACTTCTCGCCACAGATCAGCTGAGCCATGGTAGTCGCCGGACTGATAAAGCGCGATCGCACTGTGAATCAGGCTGGCATATTCCGTCGGATCCAAGACTGAGATCAGATTCATCCTCCGATCCAAGACCAGGAGACGCTCGCCAATCGCGGTGATAGCAGAGGGGTTCCTGAATCCGCCTTTTTCAAAAGAAACACTGCCAAAAGCATAGAGCAGATTGCCATTGTCATCATAGGTGAAAACCCGGCCCCGGGTCAGATCCACAGCACTGTATATGCCATGCTCACGAACGACAATGTCCGTAAAGGCTGTACGTCCAGTGACAGTAGCATGGGGGTTGCCCACCGATTCGATGAAGTCCACATCGCCTAGCGGGGGAGGAAAGCCCCCCCGTGGTCTGCGCAGAACATCTTCCCCCGAAGGATTGAGGCGCCTGATCAGCTGCCGCACATTGGTCTGGCCCCTGCTGAGCGTGGTATAGATAAATCCATTTTCATCGATGTCCACATTGCTGTATTCAGTAGGTACAAAGATGATTGATCTTTCCTTTTGAGCTTCCGTCATTACGCTGCGCCAGAAGTATTCCCAAGGACTGGGACTTACTCTCGGTGCGCCAATAAACCCGCTAAAGATGCCTTGCTCATCAAATTCCATCAGGCCTTCCAGTACGCCTTCGGCAATAACGTACACCCGGCCTACCTTGTCTACCACCAGCTTCATGGGGCGGAAACGAAAATCTTCAGGGATCAGTTCCTGATCCGTAGGATTTTCAATCGTACGCTGCAAATCGCCCGCTGCATCGAGGATTACTATGCGGCGATTACCGTAGTCAGCCACATAGAGATCCCCGTCGTCTGTGACAAAAAGTCCGGTGGGAGTGTTCAAAGCATCCATCTCTTCCCCATTTTGAAAACCGGTGATCACCTTGTCTACCAGCAGCTCTTCATTGAGTACCACAATGCGGTTATTGCCGGTATCGGCGATATAAACCTGATTTGTTGAGGAAACAGTCAGATCCTGAGGTTCCCGAAAGGCACCGATGCCTAAATCATGGCCGTAGATCTCATAAGCCGCTTCATAGACACTTGGTCCCGGTACAGCCTCGCCATTAATGCTGTAAGTGTAACTTCCCTGTGCCCACAGCTGACCCTGGACTAAAGTAAGGGCTGTAAACAGCACCATGAAGCATAGTACAACAAATCGATTCAGCTTCATCTTAACTACCTCCCATGGTCTACTACTTGATCCCTGATGTGCCCATCGTATCGATTACATTGCTCTGGTTGACCACAAAGACAATGATGGGAACAATCATCATGATCACACCAACCGCGGCACCGACACCTGCCCTGGCAATCCCGCCGGCAATGATCTGGTTAAGTGCGTAAGGCAGGGTTTTCAGCTGTTCACTGTAAATGAACTGGCCTCCTGTTTCGGCCCAAAGACCTTGGAAGGATAAGATAATCAGTGTCAGCCAGCCAGGTTTACAGTTGGGCATCACAATCCGCCAGAAGATCTTCCACTCACTGGCCCCTTCAATTCTAGCCGCCTCCAGAAGGGCATCGGGAATCATCGCCTCAATAAACTGTTTCATTAAGAAGAGACCCAAACTCATGGCCCAGGCCGGCAGGATGATGGCCCAGTAGGTATCCACCAAGCCAAACCGGGAAACGATGAGGTAGTTGGGAATGTTCGTAACCTCCCGGGCAAACATCAGCGATAGAACCACGATGCCGAAGAAAAAGTTTGAACCGGGAAACTTATGCTTAGCTAAGGCATAGGCAGCCAGGGAAGCAACGATCACATGGCCTGCAGTGCCGCCAATGGAAATCACAAGTGTGTTCATTACATAGCGTGAAAATGGCACCCAGGAATTGGACATCAGGACAAAGAGGTCGAAAAAGTTGTCCAAAGTTGGGTTCCGTGCAAAGAAAACCGGCGGAAACAAGAACAGTTCGTTCAGCGGCTTAAAGGCATTGGAAACAGCATAAATCAAGGGCAGCACCGAAAAGAGTGCTCCTGCGAACAGAAAGATAAAGATTGCCAGATCACCGCCAAAAGATCGGGCCGGTTTTTTGTTCCAAAGTCCGACTCTCATCCTTCTCCCCCCTTAAGTACCTAATTTATTGAGAAAACGTTGTACCCAGCGCTGCACTCCGACCATTGTCAAGAAAAGAATAACTGCAATTGCCGAAGCAGTGCCCATTTCAAAACGCACATTGCCGTAGTCAATCAGATGGGCCACAATGGTATGGCCTGCATAGTCTGTACTGGGGAAACCCACCAGGGGAATGATCTGCGCCGCCGCAGTAAAGGAGCCTGTGATTGACATGATTGCCCCAAACATGAGGTAGCCCCGCATCTGAGGCAAGGTGATGTAAAACAGTTCCTGCCAGCGATTACGAATGCCATCTACTGCCCCGGCTTCATACAGACTGGAGTCAATGCCCTGAAGACCTGCAATAAAGGCTAGGAAACTTGTCCCCAGACTCATCCAGAGCACTACGATAATAACAACACCCATCATATACTTAGGATCCGTCAGCCACTGGACAGGTTCTTTGATGATTCCCCAGTACAAGAGGAACCCGTTCACATAGCCATAGGCATCCCCGCTGAACATCACAGTCCAAATCATAAACAGAGCTCCAGATATGGAGGGTGCATACAGCATCAGCGTAAAGACGGCCCTGATTTTCGGTCTCAGCTCGTTAATGAACCAGGCATAGAGGAAACTGGCAAAATAACTCAAGGGCCCTGTAATAATGGCGAACACAAAGGTATTCTTCACCGCAATCAAAAAGACATCATCTGACAGAAAGAGCCTGAGATAGTTGGCCCAGCCAACAAATTTCGGCGGCTGAATCATATTGTAATTCGTAAAGCTAAGGGCGATGGCAACAAAGACAGGTATCACGGTAAAGAGCGTAAAGAGCAGGCCATAAGGGGCGATAAACAGATAGGAGATCTTATTGGCCTTAATTTCGCCCCAAAGGCGCCCTAAACGTCCCTCCGGACGGCTTTGCGGTGCACTTGACAAAGGTTTTTCGGCAGCAGTTCGCATCTCTACTCCCCCTTCCTACTCATCGTCTAACCAGTAAAGTCTGCGGTCCTGAGGATCCAATTCTTCATAAGTTGCAGGCAGCTCAAACTCTAAGCGCTTTCTAGTAATCTCCTCGTTAATCAGGCGATTGTAATCGGACAGAACGTCCCGGGCAGGTTTATGGTTATAAACAACCTGCCTAAAAGCGTTATCCAAGTAGCGCCCAATCATATAACCCCCGGGTACCTCAGGAATGCCCCTGGTCCAGCGCCACTGGCTGATCAGTTTATCATATTCTTCCACAGACCAGGGCAGTCCGGCTAAAGCCTCCACATTAGCTGTGGCATAACGGCCCGCCGGTCCAAGGACGCTTTCAATCTGGCGGCCAAACTCAGTTTGCACCTCGGTGCTGGTCCACCACTTCAAAAACTCCCAAGCCTGGTCAACCATCTCTGAGTTAGCCATGATGACCGAACCGGTTTGGGCCGTACCTGCAGGAGCAGAGCGATCGATGGTGCCATCGGGCTGAACTGTCCCAGGTACAAGCGTAAAGTTCCATTTTCCCCTCAACTCCGGTGCGAAGACCTGGAGTTCATTGTACAAACTGTAGTTCGCAATCACAAAGGGCATCTCTCCCATGCGGAAGCGGTTGAGAGCGTTATAATCCAGGGGCAGTTTATAAAGCTCATAGAGCTCGGTCCACCGGCTAAAGGCTTCCACCGCCGCCTCGTGGTCTAAGTTGGTGGCCAGACCATCTTCAATAAAGAGTTCTTCTCCGCTTTGGTAGAGAAAGCTGAGCAGGGTCAACACGCCGCCGCTCGAAGCTAGGCTGCCGACTGTGCCACTGACATCACCAATGGCGCCGCTGGCCGCCTTAAGCGGCACCGAATAGGGCAGGCCAAATTCCATGTTTCGCTTTTGCAGCACGGGAATCACTGCAAATACATCATCCCAGGTGTCAGGAATATCTATACCCAGTTGGGAAAGGACATCACTGCGGTAAAACAGCATCAAAAACGACTGCTGGTCAGGGAGGGCATAGACATTATCCCTGAAGGTAAAGGGCACCATGGCACTGGACATAAAGCGCTCTTTGACCTCGGGGAAATCTGGAAGCTCAGCCAGGTTCACAACCCCATCCCTAAAGGCAAAGTTGATAGGCTGGGCTGATGGTACACCCATGGCCACATCCGGGCCCTTCCCTGCCACCGACGCCGGCAGCAGAACACCCATGCTCACTAGTTCCAGGTTGACCATAATTCCAGTTTGGGGAGTAAATTGGTTTTCAATCATCCGCTTAAGAATCTGGGCTTGGTCACGGCCCCAGCCGATCCAGACCTTTAACGGCTCCGTCTCTCCAGCATAGACATCCCCCACCATCTGGTAGTTGTGGGTATAAGACGCAGCAAAAGCCCTCGCTTCATGGGTAACACGTTCGCTTGCGGAAGCTGCTGCCTTGGGCAGCTCCATCTCTGGTGAGGCCACAATCAGGTAGTCTACAGCCAGCGGCTGATCTCGCACCGTAAGGAGCCAGGTTCCCAGGGAGCCTAAATTATCCCTAAATTGGGCTAGACGGGTCGGAATGGTATCCGGCCGCTCCGCCAAGGTTTCCAGCTGCCTGGCCAGATCCCGGAGCAAAACGGTGGCACCGCCCTTCTGCCCGGTATACTCCTCCAAGGCGTCAGCCAGGCCGTTGACGATTTCTGCCTGCTCAACCATGGTTTCAATCAGTCCCGGGATCCTCTTGGGCAGCTCATAGGTGCGCATCGGATCGGGCGTAGGTGAGGTAATCATAATGATCTGCCGATACAATGAGTTCAGTTCATAGACACTTGACTCCACAGTTCGAATGACATCCACTAGATCACCTAAGACAACTTCCATGGTAATGGAATGGGAACCCTCGGTTAAATAGAAGAGATAAGGCTCCGCGCTGTCTTCAGGGCCCAGCACATTCATCAGATAAGTGGAACTGTAGGGAAAGCGGACTGCGTTCATTTCCTCAAAAGGAACTTCACCGTCGATGTAAATGCGGCGGTTGCTGAACCAGCTGCGAATCTGATTCTGCTTGCCCTTAATGGCTATTTTGTACAATCCGTCCTCTGGAACTTCAAAGTCCCAGCGCACCCATTGTCCGACCTTACTCCAGCTGTCTCCGCCGATCATATTCAGACGGATCAAGGCGGGATGATAGGGTTCCATAGTAGGATCGCCCTGGTCAAAGAGGGGTGAAATAGTAGATTCAGACCGATAGGAAGAATCCCGCTCCTGAAGTTTAACAAATACGTTTGCCGCCTCCCGGAAGCCCTGCTCCTGGTAAGAGGCACTAAGCTCCGCGTAAGCAGGAGGTTCTTCAGCTCTGAAAAAACGTAAAGCATAGACCTGCATCGCTTCTCGCCTAGATACCAACGTAACTGTATTTACTCCCTCTTCAAGGTAAAAGCGGTAAGGTTCTTTATAATTGCCCATGGAATCAGAGACCAATTTCGCCTGCCACATAAAGACTTCCCTCTGCAGCGGACGAAGTTCATTGCCCTGGTTATCCATCTGGATTGGCTCCGCATCTTGCCAGACCCGGGGAAAAACCAGATACTGCGAACCCTCAAAGGGTATCTCAGCATTGATTTCCACAGAACGCTCTATGGAAATCCCCCTTCCCGGCACAGGCATATACTCAATCTCCAGATTGTAAAAACCCGCCTCTGGTGCCCGAATCAGCCAAACCATACTGCCCACTTCCTCAGTGAGCACCGCATAGTCATCCTTTTCAGGGGCGTAGATGAGCTCCCCAGCCATATCGGTGAGTACGAAATCTTTACCGTAAACTACCACCTCAGCCCCGCTGGACACATTCTGAGCACCTCTTGCTTGATACTGGGCAACATAACTCTGGTAGTCAATTATCTCCACAAACTCCCCCTGGGCATAAGCTGTTTCCAAAAACCAGCCGGCCAACATAGCAACAGCCAAGACCAGCAGCATTATATTTTTGGTCGTGACAAATCTACGCACACCTTCACCTCCTCGTTATGCTAACTTCTGACACGAATTACCCACCATAAGTGCGGTGGGCAGATAGAGCTGAGTTAAGGGCAGCAGCTGATCATCCCCGTTTTCAATCAGGTACAGCAGCAGTTCCACAGCCTTCTCGCCCATAAGTTCAGAATGTTGATTGACCGTGGTAAGTGAGACATCAAGCATCCTCACCATTTTCAAATCGTCAAAACTGACGATGGAAAGGTCTTTTGGAATAGACAGCTTCAGATCACGGCAGGCGGTGATCAAACTGGCGGCTACAGTGGCGTTGCCAGCTACTACAGCCGTATACTCCTGCATCTGCAAAAATGCCTTGAGTTCTTCGACCCCTTTCTGATGGTCAAAGGCGTAGGAGTCCCCGCCTGAAACGTCATGTTCCCGAAACGCTTCTTTAAAACCCCTTAAGCGCTGGCGGATACTGCTGGAAGTGTCTATCTGATGATATAAGAAGCAAATCTTTCTATGACCGAGGTCCAAAAGATGTCGGGCCGCCTGATTGCCGCCTTGCTGGTTGTCGGAAACTACACAATTTGCCTGAAAAGCCTCAATGGTCCGATCAACCATCACAAAGGGAAAGCCATCACGCTTTAAGGGGAGGGCTGACATGCCTGCCCCCTTGTCATGGGAGGGCATTAGAATCAAACCGGCCACCCCCTCTGACGTGAGCAGGGAGACTGCCTCCGCTTCTTTGGCGCTGTCATTATGGGAAGTATAAAGCATCATGGTATACGGCGTACGACGCAAAGCTCTCTGCATGCCGCAGAGAATCATCATCTCAATCTCCGCTTCCACAAAGGGCATCACAATCCCAATAGCATCCAGCCTCTTGTGACTATTGTTCCTCTCCCTAATATAGGTGCCGCTTCCCTGCACTCGATAGAGAACTCCCTCGTCTACCAGCTCCTGCAGCGCTCGCCGGGCGGTATAACGGCTGACATTCAATTTTTCGGCCAACTCCCGTTCCGGGGGGATCTTTTCCCCCGGAACAAGGACACCCTCTTCGATCTGGTTCAAGATGTAATCTCGCACCTGCAGATATAACATGCGGCGTTCATGAAATTCAGTTGGGTTGCCTGCCATCTCTTGCACCTCTTCCAGAACTACATTATCTTGAAAGTCCTAATCTCATAAGGGTTAAGGGTAAATGTGAAACGGTCAGACTCAAATTCTACATCTGTATCTTCCTGCTCCATTAAGTTGCATTCCCTGACAGCCTGAAGTCCATGGGGGAATGTAACTGTTACAGTATCTCTGCGATTTCCGAACTCATAGAAACGCAACACGAGTTCGCTGCCGTCTTCGGCCTTTTTCACAGTATCTAAAATGGTGCTCTCCCCTTCCACCTGCAGCAGCTGGCCCTTGGGCTCCAAGCCGCCATGGGAAACGGAACTGATAATACCCCGCAGCGGATAGTTAAGCTCATGGGCTGCCTGGGTTGTTCCGCCCTCATACCAGTCGCCCTGGTGAGGAAGGAGGCTGTAGGTAAACTCATGATGTCCCTGATCCGCTACTGGATCCGGATCAATACCAGACTTCAGCAAGGTGAGGCGAATTACATTGTCCTTAATGTCGTGGCCGTACTTGCAGTCATTGAGCAGACTTACACCATAGTCACGTTCAGACAGATCCACCCACTTCTGGGCCACTGTTTCGAACTTAGCCCAGTCCCAGCTGGTGTTATAGTGGGTAGGGCGTTCAACGTTGCCGAATTGAATCTCATAGGTTGCCTTGGTGTTACGCACTGCCACGGGGAAAGCAGCCTTGAGCAAGATAGAATGCTCGTTCCAGTCTGCCTCTGTGGCAAAGTCAATCGCCCTGCTGTAGGCGGAAACTGAGACCCTTTGCCTAATGGTGGAGTCAAGGAACTTCCATTCCAGGCCGAGCACAACACGATCCGGACCGTCTTCTAAAACCTCCCACTTGGTCAGCTCATCTACCGGATATTGCTTCTCCTGGTAATAGAGGTCAATATCCCAGCAGTCGAAGTTCATGGGCCGGTCCTCAAAGGCTTGCAGTTCGTTGGCCAGGCTGCCTGCGGGCACAACTTCCCGCTCGGCACCTTTATCATAGAGGGATGTAATCTGTCCCTTTTCATTAAAGGTAATTTTGTAATACGGCGAGTCAATCACTCGTCCTGAGATTGTGACTTCACCTAGCGGTGCTTGAGTTTCACCGGCATCTGCTTCCCGTACCACAAAGGTCTGATAGCCTAGGGCAGGGATCTCAGGCACTCTGATCTCTAATTGCTTCTTGCCAAAGCAGTCCACGATTTTGCTAGGCAGTCTCTCGCCTGCGGCGGTCCAAAAGCCCATACCCTCCAGTTCCTTGCTCCAAGGAAGTGTGACTACGCCGCCCCGATCCCAGGAGAGGGAGTTGAAGACCACAAGTTTCTGTCCGTCCAGATCTACAGCATCAGCCAGCAGCTGCAGGGCATCCTGTTCATGTTTTTCAGCGGAAGCGAAGAGCTGGGCAAACTCCTCTGCAGCATCTTCGTAGACTTCTGTGATGGACGAACCTGGCAGAATATCATGGAACTGATTGCGCAGCAGGATTTTCCAGTTTTCATTAATTTCGTCCTGGGGATAGCTGTGTTCCTGGAGTTTAGCCTGTGCCAGGCTGTGCAGGAACTCTACATCATGGAGAATCACTTCGCCCTTGCGATTGTCCCTTTTAATCTTGCCTTGGGAGGTATAGGTCCCCCGGTGGTATTCTAGATAAAGCTCTCCGTCCACTACAGGCAGGCGCCTTTCCCCCTTGACCCTGGCGCCCAGGCGCTCAAAGTAGGGTTCTACCTTGCCAAACTCGATTTTGGGAATCCCAGGCAGCTCCTGCATGCGCCGGCCCATTTCGATCATTTCCTTGGTCGGCCCGCCGCCGCCGTCTCCCCAGCCGTAGGCAATGAGGAGCTCATCGTTGATCTCCTTTTGCTGATAATGCTCCCAGCTGCGCTGGGCAGTGGCTGGATTTAAGATCCCGTTGTACGTGTAATATCTGGGTTTTTCTGATTCAGTGGCAGTGATAAAGTGGGTCAGTATCTCGGTTCCATCAAGTCCCCGCCACATAAATGTATCGTAGGTAGGACGGTTGTACTGGCTCCAGCTGATCTTGGTAGTCATAAAGTACTTCATGCCGCTCTTGTCTAGAATCTGTGGTAATGCCCAGGAATAGCCGAATACGTCGGGCAGCCAAAGAACACTGCACTCTACATCAAACTCTTCTTTCATAAAGCGGGTGCCAAAGAGAAACTGGCGCACTAAGGACTCGCCGGAAGGCACGTTGCAGTCAGACTCCACCCACATGCCGCCGGTCACTTCCCACT
>DGFC01000062.1 GCA_002391465.1 Firmicutes bacterium UBA3910
TTACGCGCCATGCGTGGCGCACAAGAAACGCGACCGCTCGGCCTTTCGGCCCAGCGGTCTTTTCTTTGCAAAAGCCGGCTGAAAATGGACCATAAGTTCCATTGGGTTCTCAAGCGTCCTCTTTACGTTCCGTCCGCACGTATTCCCGGACAGCTGCAATGAAATGTCCGATAAGCGTTCCCAGGCCAATGGTGGCCAACTGGATAAACATCACAGGAGACATAAACCAAACTTGGGTAAACGTCCAGAATCAGTGCTAGGATAACCACGAAGTACCCCCAACCCTTGCCATGCCAAAAACTAAAGAGAATTAACCCCATGATGATCAACTGATACGTCAATACTGCCGGTGTCATTCGTATCAACTCCGTTCTGTCCTGCTGTGATTGTTACCCCATCCAGTAGTGGGGATATAAATGCTAAAAACGGTCTGTTCTTAACCTTCCAGTTCCTTAATTATCTTCTTCTTCATTTCACTGGTTAGGGGATAACTCCGGATTTTGTTGATGATCTCTTCCCGAGTGGTACCCTTCTTCTCCATCTCTGCGATACTTGCCATTAACAATTTTTCAAATCCATACTTCCCAATCCCATCACTGATTACCACCAATACACCCAAAGCCGCGATGCCACCCAACATGCCAAATGGACCGCCTAGTGCTGCCAATGCAGTGGTGATTGCAGCAGCGCCAGTCCAACCTGTTGCCGCCATTGCCACCAGTAGAACTATACCCGGAACACCGAGCGCAACGATTTTCTGTACGAAATAATCCATACCTTTACCCCCTTACTGAATTCTGTTTCATTCCAATTACTCCGAACTCTTCACGCTTGTAAAGTAAGTCGCGACAGTTCTACTTTTTCCCTGTTCATTTCAAGATGTTTTCCCCCCCTCCCAGCCAGTAAGGGGGTACCGCAACCAGTTTGCTGTTGGCAGTCGGGGTTGCTACAAGGCAAAAACAGGAAAAGGGGTACCTGTGGAGAAAAAGCAACTATAGAGTATGGTTATAACAGGCTGTATTACACATTTTGGAGGTGTTTCTGTGCAATCCAAGGAAGTGCTTCGCTTTGGCATGGTAGGTGGCGGTTTGGGAGCATATATCGGGGATGTCCACCGCAAAGGGGCAACCTTTGATGATCAGGCCGAGCTTGTGGCGGGCTGCTTTTCCCGGGACTACGAGAAAACTCTGTCTACGGGGAAGGCATGGGGCGTTGACCCCGACCGACTTTACCGCACCGCTGATGAAATGGCAGAAAAAGAAGGGGCCAGAGAAGATGGTATAGATTTTGTGATCATCGCCACTCCCAACTACGCCCATTACAGCGCAGCTAAGGCCTTTTTGCAGAACGGAATACACGTTGTATGCGATAAACCACTGACCTTTACAGTGGAAGAAGCGGAAGAACTGAGGGATCTGGCTGAAAAGAACGGACTTCTCTTCTGCGTTACCTACGCCTATTCCCAGTGTGCCGCGGTTAAACAGGCACAGATGATGGTGAAAAACGGTGATTTGGGTGAGATCATCATGGTTTCAGCCGAGTATCCCCAGGGCTGGCTCGCACCGGAGGATGTGGGTAATCCTTGGCGTACGGATCCCAAGATGACCGGGATTTCCAACTGCGTAGGCGACATTGGCACCCATGTTGAGAACACCGTCTCCTACATCACCGGCCTGGAGATTGAGGAAGTATGCGCTCGCCTCGACAACTTTGGTGTAAATCGGACTTTGGATACCAACGCCATGATCATGGTCAAATACAAAAACGGTGCGGTCGGTAACTACTGGTGTTCCCAGGTGGCCATTGGTTATGACAATGCGTTGACTGTCCGGGTGTTTGGCACCAAAGGCAGCCTAGAATGGCGTCAGGAGGAGCCAGACTACCTGAAGGTGACCATGCTTGGTGGACCACAGCAGATTTGGAGCCGGGGCAACGATTATTTCTACCCAGAGGCGAAGGTCATGTCACGCATTGGCGCAGGCCACCCCGAAGGGTACTATGAATCCTTTGCCAATCTCTATTTGAAATTCACCTCTGCCCTACTCAAGCTGAAACGGGGAGAAACACTGACCGAAGAGGATCTGGATTTCCCCGATGTCAAGGCTGGACTAAACGGGGTCAAATTCATCCATAGGTGTGTGGAAAGCTCCCAAAAAGGCTCGGTCTGGGTAAAATTTAATTAGGATGCTATCTCATATATGGGGCTGTGCTTCAGCCCCATTTTCTTGTACTCAGTTAACTAACCACATTTGTGAGGAAAGGATTCTCTAAATCAAGCTGTCAAATTTCGCAGGATTGATGCAGAGATGGTCTTTGTTCAATGAGGGGATAGACCGCTGAATAAGCAACCCCCATAAGGGAAAGGCGGAAAGAGGATGAAGATCACAGTAATCACCGGTACTGAAGTCAGGGGCTGTACCTATCACATCAAAGAGGCTTTTTTTGCAAGGCCTGGGGGGAAGGGAAGTCCATAACCGAGTACGTTCTGCCCAGAGATCTGCCTCATTTCTGCACTGGCTGCAAAACATGTTTTGTGAAGAGCGAAGAACTCTGCCCCCATGCCGATTATGTGCGGCCAATCTGGAACTCCATGCTGGAAGCTGATCTATTGGTGTTTGCATCGCCCGTGTACACCTTAAGAACTACTGCGGCTATGAAGGCTTTGCTGGATCACCTATGCGTGCATTGGATGGTACACAGGCCCGATGACAGGATGTTCCAGAAAAAAGCGGTGATTCTCACCAACGCCATTGGCTGGATTCAGGGAGGCGCACAGAAAGACATTGCCACAAGCCTAAAGTGGTTGGGTGTCTCCCAGGTCAAGAAGCTGGGAATTCCGCTCATGGAAGACGCGTTCTGGACGAAGTTGTCCGCTGGGAAACGCCAAAGCATAGGAGGAAAAACACTCTTTGCCATCACTAAGATGATGCACCAAGGGAGGGCAAGAAAAGAAAGCCCCCTGTCCGCTGACAACCAATACTGGCTGGACAAAGGATGGATCAAATTGTGAGCTACGGCCCTATCAGTCACTAAACCCCAAGCGAACTCTACGGTATGTCAACGGACGCAGCGCCTCTAAGTAGGAAATTACCTGGGCCTTTGCACATTGCAAAAGGAAAGCCCCTCTTGGGAGAGAAGTGATAGTGTAAACTATGAGGAGGGAGTCCTTGGATTATAAGCCATTCTTGCTTGCGGTGGTCGTTTTTGCCCTAATTGTGTCTCCTATCTTCACAAGTGAGGTGTCAGCAGTGTTCGATGCAAGTGATCTAATCAGCGTTGAGGATTTACCAAGGAATGAGGCCTTAACCGATCCGTTTACCTTTTTTAACGGCGACAAAGTGAACTCTCCGGCCGAGTGGCAAGAACGGGCGGAAGAATTGAGAAGGCTTTATCAGTATTACATGTACGGCGTGTGGCCCGATTCATCCCTGGAAAATGTAAGCTACAGCATTGAGGGAAACACCATGAACATTACAGTGGAAAGGGATGGCAGACAGGCTAGTTTCCCTGTCACGGTTAGCGTACCTGATCCAGACAAGGTGCCCATGCCCGAAGGTGGATACCCAGTAGTCATTGCCTTTCTCATGTTAGCCCAAACGGAGTACGCTAACGATCGGGGATACGCAGTAATAACCATCAACACCATACCCATTGCTAAGGATGATCTATCCCGTTCCGGGGTGTTTTATGACTTATACCCCTACGGTCAAACCTGGGAAGAACAGACAGGCGTGCTGATGGCCTGGGCCTGGAGCATGAGTAAAGTGATTGATGCGTTAGAAGGCGGCGCTGGAGCAGAACTGAACATAAACCCTGACCAGAGCATCGTTACCGGGGTTTCCCGTTGGGGCAAGGCAGCAGCGGTGGCTGGAGCCTTTGATCAGCGCATCAAGGTAACGGTACCCGCCTGTTCAGGTGCCGGCGGCATGGCTGCTTTTCGCTACATATCCGAGGGCAAAACCTATAACTACTCTTCCATTGGTGAAACCCAGCCGTACAAAATGACTGCCAATGAGCCGTTAGGCAGCCTGCAGTCAACCGCAGAGCGTCAATGGTTCAATGACAACTTCCGTAAATTCAGGGATGTGAACAACCTACCCTTCGATCAGCATCTGCTGGCCGCTCTCTGCGCAGAGCCAGGCAGATATCTCTTCATCACCGGGTCTTATATGTACGAGGATTGGACCAATCCTCCCAGTATGTTCCTGACCTACTTAGCCGCACGGCAGATCTACGATTTCCTTGGACTGCGTGATAACATCGCAGTCCGCATGCACAGAGACGGACACATGGTTACAGATGCAGATATGGTTATTCTCCTCGATTACTGCGATTACCACTTCTACGGCAAGGACGTAGAAAGCGACTTAACACAGCTAACAACCAGCCTGTATCTAGAACCCGATAACCTGGATCCTGCTTGGAAGCCCTATCTGGACTAGGTCCGAAATTTTCCCCAATTAACAAGAGGCAGTCACGGAAATGACTGCCTCTTTCATGTCGGTACATCCCAACAAATCTAAGCTAATATCTACCCCTGATTCTCAACCTTTTCCTTGTCCTGTGATCTCAGCCAGGTGGGGAGAGCAAGTTTGAACCTAGTGCTGCCCCGCAGGGACATTACTATGCTCTGCAGCACAATGAAGACATAGAGCAACAGTCCGCTCACGATTGCCTGCAAGTTAGATTGGACACCGGCGGCCCGAATCAGTTCATTGATAGTCAAAAGGGTCATGGTGCCGATGGGTGCGCCCAGCAGGTTCCCCACACCGCCGCTGAGCATGATACCGCCCATTACATTGGAGGCAATTGCCTTCATTTCAAACAACGCCCCGTTGCCAATGTTTCCGGCGCCTGTTGTCATGAGGAAGACAAAGCCAGAAATCCCGGCGGTCAAGCCGCAGAGTACGTAGGTTAAAAAGATAGTTCTCTTCACGTTAATCCCAAGCATGCGGGCGCTCTGGCGATTGCCGCCCACAGCGTAAACATTGCGCCCAAAACGCGACCACTTCATGAGTATGAAGTAGAGGACCACAAGGACTAACACAACGATAACGCCCGGTTTTATTTCACACGGAATGAAAATACCAAGCCTGTTTACAGTGCCCAGCCAAGGTATCTCGATTGTATAACTCCGCAGGGCAACAAAAGCAGGATTGGTTACGTTAAGCGGCTCCTTGTGCAGGGTTGTGAGCATGCCCTGGGCGAAAAACATACCAGCCAGAGTGATGATAAAGGGCTGGATCTCAAGGTAGGCAATGAGAAATCCATGCACAATGCCAAAGGCAAGCCCGATGCCCAATGCTAGTAACAGAGAGCCAAAAATACTTCCCGTTCCATACTGCAGCAGCATGGCACAGGCCATCGTGACCAGACCGCAGACAGCGCCTACGGAAATGTCGATGCCGCCGCCGATCATTACAACACAGAGGCCTAGCGTAACGATGAAAAGCGCAGCGTTATAATTAAACAAGTCAAAGAAGGTCTGAAACTGCCGGAAACTAACGGGAAAACTGATTATGGCAATCCCATACATCAGGACAAAGATAATCCCGGCAATGATAAACAGCAGCGTCGAATTCGACATTCTTGTTTTTGGTTTGCTTCTGTCCAGTGGTCTCATGATTACTTCTCCTTCTTCGCAGAACCTGTCTCTTATACACATCT
>DGFC01000072.1:0-9411 GCA_002391465.1 Firmicutes bacterium UBA3910
GTTTCATGTTATTCCCTCCAATCGGATTTCACACCGACGACAGTGTGTTTTAAGCCAACCCTACTGTGAATATATTGGAACGTGAAGGGGGCTTAGGCATGGGTCGATGTTTTGTTTTTATTATATCAAAAAAATGGCTATCGTCTTTTTTTATTCTCCTATCCTGTCTGATTCTGTTGGCTTTCTTCAGTCGCTATTCCTTGGGTATCCATACACTGAGTGTAGCTAGACAGGAAATAATCTATGATGTGATGCTCGACGCGGGCCACGGTGGGATTGATCCTGGAGCTATTGGAGAAGGAGATCTCTACGAGAAGCATTATGTGTTAGATATAGTACTGCAGATGCGGGACATATTAACTAAACACGGGTTAAAGGTTGGGTTGACACGGGATTCTGATGTGGATGTGAGCCATCTGGTGGACAACGGGGGACGGCATCGGCGGGATCTGTTAGGGCGATTTAAGTTGATGAACCAAGGTGCAGTAGGTATCAGCGTCCATGCCAATGCTACCAAGGATAAAACCCAGCGGGGCGCCATAGTGTTTTATCAAAAGGACAGATACATAAATGAGATGTACGCCAAGCTGGTGCTGGAAGAGGTGGCTAAGGTACAGGTCCTCAATGAACAACACCCTGTACCTCGCACAACACTTCTGCTTTTAAAGTCCAATCCGCCCGTTCTGCTGGTGGAAATAGGTTTCATGTCCAATCCAGATGATTTAGCTAAGATTACCGATCCCCAGTTCCGAACCAGTCTGGCCCATGCCCTGAGTCAAGGCATCTTGAACTTTATCGCTTGGCGGGACGGGGAACAGAGCGAATGAGCTTTTCAATTACTGCATTGAGGACTGGGATAACCTCCATAAGGTATGCGTTGAAATCTACTGGAGCGGTGTTATCCGCCTGATCGGAGATTGCCCTAACAATGAGATGGGGTATTCCATTGAGATGAGCTGTTTGGGCTATAGCCGCACCCTCCATCTCCGCACACAATGCATCAGGGAAAAAGCCAAGGATCTGCTGCTTATGCTCGAGGGAGGAAATGAACTGATCACCCGAAACGATGAGACCTTTGTGGACACGCCCATCGCCCAATTCTTCCACTGCGGCTCTCACCGCTAAGGCAGTAAGTTCTTCATCACCTGGGAATGTGCTTTCCTCCATGCTGGGGATAACCCCCCTGGGATAGTCAAAGTGACACACGTCAACATCGTGCTGGAGGGAAGTCTCTCCGATGACTATGTCCCCTATTAGGACCTTGGGGCTCAGGCCTCCCGCTACGCCGCTGTTGATTACCGCTTGGGGTTGGAAGTGATCGATGAGGTACTGGGTTATTAGAGCCGCATTTACTTTACCCACGCCGCAGCGGGCTAAAACAACTTCACGGCCGCCCAGTTTGCCAGTTAGGATTTGAAGATTATTGCGATGAATCCGCTGTTCCTCGACGATGTCCATCCTTTGGGCTAGTGTGGTTACTTCCACTTCCATGGCGCCAATTACAACAATCGGTTTTTCCACTCTAATCACCTCTGTTTCGGTTTCAGTGTAGCACAATGGGGACAAGACTGTAAAGAAGGGTTACGGTCGGTCTATGTAGTATTCCTGGATATAATTGTTACGAGCTGAAGGAGAGATCTCACCATGAAGCAGTTGAAATTCAGGTACGAATATGCTGTTCCGTTCATTAGGCAGGAGGAACTGGAGGTTCTGGCCCCCTATGTGGCGCTGGCCCACGAGCAGCTGCAGAGCCGCACCGGTGCTGGCAGTGACTTTCTAGGCTGGCTCGATCTGCCGAATAACTTCGATCGGGAGGAGCTGGCCCGGATCAAGGCGGCGGCAGCGAAGATCCAGTCCGATTCGGACGTGTTGATCGTAATCGGAATTGGCGGTTCCTATTTAGGAGCGAGAGCGGCTATGGAAATGCTGTCCCATTCCTTTTACAACCTCCTGCCACAGGAGGAAAGGAAAACCCCACAGGTTTTCTTTGCCGGTCAAGCGATCAGCGGAAGATACCTGCAGGATTTGATGGAAGTTGTGCGAGACAAGGACTTTTCCATCAACGTTATATCCAAATCGGGTACCACCACCGAACCGGCTCTAGCTTTCAGAGCCTTCAAACAGCTCTTGGAGGAGAAGTATGGGGCGGAAGGAGCCCGCTCGCGGATCTATGCCACAACGGACAAAGCCCGGGGGGCGCTGAAGGAAATGGCCGAGGGGGAGGGCTATGCCACGTTTGTAATTCCAGACGATGTGGGCGGCCGTTTCTCCGTCCTCACAGCCGTTGGTCTACTGCCCATTGCGGTTGCTGGAATTGACATCGACCAGATGCTAAAAGGGGCCGCAGCAGCCATGGAGCTCTACAACTCCCCTGATCTGGCTGAGAATGAAGCCTATCAGTATGCTGCCCTGCGCAACATCCTCTACCGAAAGGGGAAAACGGTCGAGGTACTGGTCAACTATGAGCCTGCCCTGCAGTACTTCAGTGAATGGTGGAAACAGCTCTTTGGCGAAAGTGAGGGTAAGGACCAGAAGGGGATATTCCCCGCTTCCGTCAACTTCACCACCGATCTCCATTCATTGGGACAATTCCTCCAGGATGGGACGCGGAGCATGTTTGCTACCACCCTTTGGTTTTCCAATGGGGGTAAGGACTACCTAATCCCGGAGGATCAGGCCGATTTGGATGGCCTCAATTATGTGGCGGGGAAGTCGCTCAGTTACATTAATGAGCAGGCATTTCGCGGCACTGTCTTAGCCCACACGGATGGGGGAGTGCCCAATTTAGTGCTGGAGATCCCAGAACTTAACGCCTACTACTTTGGCGCGATGGTGTGTTTCTTCTTCAAGGCCTGCGCCATGAGCGGTTACCTTCTGGGAGTAAACCCCTTTGATCAACCGGGGGTGGAAGCTTATAAACGCAACATGTTTGCCTTACTTGGCAAACCGGGCTTTGAGGAACTTGAAAAGGAACTGGTGAAGCGGCTCGAAAGCTTCCAGAAGGATTAAGAGGCGTAACCCAGTCCATGGAAGAGATGGATGGGGAATATTCTCCTTCTCTGGTGAGACACTAGAGACAGTACCTAGCAGAAGAAGGAGAGAGTGAATTTGGTTCAAAACGTTTACTGCAGTGTGAACAACTGCCATTACTGGGAACAGGGAAATGTCTGCACTGCCTCAAAGATAATGATCACCACGGACAAAATCGGAGCGGATATGCCCGATACCTTCGATGCTCCCCAGGCGTCGCAAATAACCCCATCAGCGGTGGACTCGTGTATGGAGACGTGCTGCAAAACCTTTGTGGCAAAGGGCTCGCCCCACATGGAAGAGGACAACGTCTACAAGTCATAATTGAGAGCGAAGAGAGGCCCCACGGCCTCTTTTTGTTTGTCAACTGCCGCCTCGCTGGGTTAGAATAGGAGGTGGGGTGGTGCCTGTGCCCGATTTTAAGTATGGCCTGACAACAGTGGTGCGTCCGGAGGAAGACGGTCTTATGGTTAAGGACATCATCTACGGCCGGCTTGATTTGGGGCGCGGTTTAATCAGACGGATGAAACGTGGTGGGGGCGTTTTCCTCAATGGTAAGAGGGACTACCTTACCCGCCGGGTAAAGGCGGGGGATGAGATCCGGATAGTCTTTTTTGAGGAAAAAACGGAACTGGAGCCCCAGGCCATTTCCCTGGATATCGTATACGAGGATGATTATCTCCTGGTGGTGAACAAACCGGCAGGCATGGCTGTGCATCCCACTGGGCGTTACCAGGATGGCACTTTGGCCAACGCCCTGGCCCATCATTGGCAGGCCATTGGGCTAGAGGCTAAGGTGAGGCTGGTCCACCGCTTGGACAGGGATACCTCTGGCTTGATTATGGTGGCCAAAGAACCTTACTCCCTCCAGCGGTTGCTGCAGCAGCTTCGCACCGGCGAATTCGTCCGGGAGTACCTGGGCATTGTGGAAGGCAGACCTGAGCCTAGCCAAGGTACCATTTCAGCAGCGATTGGCCGTTCCCTGGAGCACGGTGTTAAGCGGGTTGTCAGTGACGATGGCAAGGCTGCCCGCACATATTACAGGACGATAGCTACCAGACACGGCCTCAGTTTGGTACGTCTCCGGCTTGACAGCGGGCGAACCCATCAAATCAGGGTGCATTTAGCTGATTTAGGCTATCCTTTAGTGGGAGATCCCCTTTACAGCTCGGGATCCCACCTAGATGGCCAGGCCCTTCATGCTTGGCGACTGGAGTTCATCCATCCGCGTACGCTGCAAAGGCAGACCATCCACTGTCCACTGCCTGCACATCTAGTAGAGTTGTGGAAAGAAGGGAAGAAAGGAGACAGGGTGTCTCATGCTTGAAGTGAAGGGGAAAATGATTGCCAAGGGTGCCCGTGTGGGCATGGAAACCACTTGGGAGTTGGCGAAGATCCTTGTGCCTACCGCCATGGTGGTAACCGTTTTCAAAGCCAGCGGACTTTTGGATGTTATTACTGACTTTTTTGCCCCTTATATGGGGCTCTTTGGTTTATCTGGCCAAGCTGCCATCGTTTTGTTCAGCGGCTATCTGGTAAATCTCTATGCAGCGGCGGGCAGCATTGTGGCCCTGAGCTTGCCGTTAAGGGAAATCGCGATTCTAGCGGGCATGCTTACTTTCTGCCATTCCCTTTTGGTTGAACTGCCCATCAGCAAAAAGGCAGGCGGTTCTCTGCGTTACATCTTCTTGATTAGATTAGGGGGCTCACTTATTATAGGGATGGTATTGGGGTGGATGCTGCCATGAGTGTGCTTTGGGAAGGTTTACTGCAGGGTTTAAAAGCTGTCTGGACTGTAGCCAGGGTGGTTATCCCCCTTATGATCGCGTTGGAGATTGCCCAGGCGAATGGGCTGCTGCAGCGGCTGAACAGAATCCTAGCTCGCCCATTTCAGAAGATTGGCCTTTCGGAAGAGGGTGCCTTTCCGGTAGTGGTGGCCATGGTTTTCGGCTTGACCTTTGGCTCGGGAGTAATCATCAACCACGTACGGGAAGGAAAAGTCACCGAGCGGGAAGTCAAAATAATGGGTTCCTTCATTGCAATAGCCCATGCTCTGATTGAGGACACCATTATTTTCCTCACCCTCGGTGCGCCGCTGCTCGTTTTGCTCGTACCTCGGCTGGCTGCAGCCTACGGGGTTGCCTATCTCCTGCACAAATTTGGAACAAGGCTCCCCTTACCACAAGGGGATAGCTTCCACAGTCTCGATTAACCAGCTGGTCTCGCCAGCAATTAGCTCTAGGTTGACCAGAAGCTTAAGCTGGGGAGATTGGGGCACGGCAATGGTCAGGCTGACCGGTTCCAGCGCTACGTAGGTTAGATACCAAGGGGAATGGGGGTTCAGGCTTCTGAAAAATCCCCAGGCCTGATCAGAGTTCGCCCCATCGCCTAGCAGTGTAAGGAAGCGTTCGTACTGCTGTAGGTGAACAGCCTCCTTAAGCTCATGTACGAGGTCTTCCAGCGATTGGCGCAGTTCTCCCGAAACCCGTTGTTGGTACGGAGTGAGCAAAAAGCCGGTCAGCTTCAGCTGGCCGCTTTCTTCCTGCCAGCCTAATAGGGCGGAAAAACGGGCTCCACTCTCTGTGCGAAAAACGACTGCAAAGGGACTTCCCAGTTCCGACCCGGTCACTTCCATTGTTTCCACCCAGATCTCGCCTAAATCGGGGGGGAGGTTGGCCAGATATTCAGCCAAGCCCGCCTCTGTCAGCTCATGGCTCAACAGGAGCCTGATTTCCGGAACGCTGCCCAGGTTGATCAGGGCAGTCAGTCTGTTCATTTGGATTTCCACACGGGACAGATAAGCGGCCAGCAAGTCAGGGTCAGACTGGGCCCAAGCCGCAGTGGTAACGAGCAAAAAAGCAACAAGTACTAACACACATTTTTTCAATGCTACTGCCTCCCATCCCTAAAGACGCAGGCGCATCCTGCGGTGGGGGATGCCCCCATCGAGGAACTCATCTCCTTCGGCCACAAAGCCCAAACGGGAATAAAAGGGAATGGCCTGAAGCTGGGCATCCACAATGCATTCGGTGCAGCCTTTCTCTTTCGCTTCTGCCAGCATTAGCTCGAGCAGTTTACTACCCAAACCTTCGCCGCGGAATCCTTTCAGGATGGCTACTCGGCCGACTTTAGCTTCCTTTCCCTGGGTTAGCAGGCGTCCAGTACCCACCAAAGTCTCACCGTGGAAAATGCCGAAGTGTACTGCCTGTTCGTCAAACTTATCATGCTCTTCTTCCAAGGGTACATTCTGTTCGTCCACAAATACCTTGATGCGAAGGGCCAAGGCTGCCTCAAATTCTTCTGATGTCAGTTTTCTATATGTCTCCATATTTAAGTCCCCCTTTTGTCTCTCTGTATTTTGCGTTCTTAGATTGAAACTCCTGCCTAAACTTGTTACAATAATTTATGTGCACAAACTGTGCTCAACGAACAAGGAGGCTGAGTAGATGCATCCCTACATAGAGTTTGTCAATCCCCACTTAGGGAAACTACTGCAGGACATAGGCTTAGATAAGCGGTTTGTACGCGGAACAGGGTGTTACCTTTACGATGAAAAAGGTGAAGAGTACCTGGACTGTATTGCGGCCTACGGTGCCCTTCCGTTTGGGTTTAACCCGCCTGAGATCTGGGCTGCCCTGGAAGACGTACGGGCGAGGCAGGAGCCCAGCTTTATCCAGCCATCCTTTCTGGAGGCTGCCGGTGCTTTGGCCAAGCGCCTCGTGGAATTGGCCCCAGATGGGCTGAATAAAGTGACTTTTGCAAACAGCGGTGCGGAAGCGGTAGAGGCTGCGTTTAAATTGTGCCGGGCCAGCACGGGGAGGCAGTATATCCTCTCCACACGCAACAGCTTCCATGGCAAGACGCTGGGAGCGCTTTCTGCTACGGGCAACAAAGGCTATCAAGAAGGATTTGGAGCACCGACCAAAGGTTTCTATCATATCCCCTATGGCGACCTTGCTGCCCTGGCAGAATTCTTACAGGAGATGGGCCAAGAAACGGCTGCCTTTATTGTGGAACCTATCCAAGGTGAAGGGGGCATTGTGGAGCCTCCCCAGGGCTATCTACGCGGGGTACAGGATTTGTGTGCCCAATACGGTGTTTTAACTATCTTCGATGAGATTCAGACAGGTCTAGGCAGGACCGGAACGCTTTTTGCCTGCGAAGCTGAAGGGGTAACACCCGATGTTATGGTGTTGGCTAAGGCTTTAGGCGGTGGTCTCTACCCGATAGGTGCGGTTTTGTGTCGTGACGAGGTTTATAGCGAGGACTTTGCTCTGAAGCATTCCTCCACCTTTGCGGGAAATACCCTGGGTTGTCGGATAGGTTTAGCCGTTCTGGACATTTTAACCCGGGATAACGGCGCTCTGCTTGCTGAAATAGCGGAAAAGGGAGCCCTTCTAAAAGACATGCTGAGTGAAACAGCCGCTAAGTATCCGCAGATTATTGGCCGTATACGGGGCCGCGGATTGATGCTGGGCATTGAGTTTAACGCCAGTAGGGAAGGTTATCCCGACAGCCTCCTTGGTGTGATGGCTGAACAGGAGATGCTAACGCCCATGGTCGCATCGTACCTGCTTAATGTGGAAAAAATTCGAGTGGCGCCTACTCTAAATGGAGCAGATGTAATCAGGATTGAGCCGCCTTTGGTAATGACGAAGGAACAGATTCGGCGAATTGGGGAAGCGGTACACCGCGCAGTTGAGACCCTAGCCCAACGCAATACTGCCATGTTCCTTGGCCACCTGGTTGGGTACGAAGCAGACAAAAACAATTCTCTTGAGACGAAAGTTTCGGGGAATGTCAAAGGGGAACCTCAGGCAGACGATGGCCGCTTTGCCTTTTTAGTCCATCCACTAGACTTGCAGAGCTATACCGACTTTGATGCCAGCCTAAAACGGCTCAGCGGTGCACAGCTTGAGGATCTGGCCTCGCGCTGGAATGACATGGTTGAACCCTTTGTCATTAGTGAAACAAGAATAACCGCCAAAGATGGCAGAACCGCCTACGGCGAGTTTATCTGTGTGCCCAAAACGGCAGAGCAGCTGCTCGAACTGGGTAGGGAAGAAGCCATTACCGAGATTATGAAAGCGGTGGAGTTGGGGGCCCAGCGGGGTGCTAAGCTGGTTGGGTTGGGTGCTTATACCAGTGTGGTGACAATGGGCGGACGTTCGCTTCTGCCCTATACAAACGTAGCCCTTACCACAGGCAACAGCTATACCGTTGTCTCTGGCGTGGAGGCAGTGCTGGAAGCTGCCAAACGTCTCGGGTTGGAATTGAGCCAAGTGACCGCCGCTGTAGTTGGTGCCGGAGGTGCAATTGGGAAGGCCTTATCCCTGCTGCTGGCGGAGGAAGTGCGAGAACTCATTTTGGTTGGTAATCCCAATCGTCCCGAGAAGAGTGAGTACCGTATGCTGAGGGTGGCCTGGGAGATTATTGCCAGTCTCAGAACGATGGCGGCTGAGGGACACAAGTTTCCCACTGGTACGCTGGGGGATTACGCCGCTCGTTTAAACGAAGTACCGGAAGCGGATGCTCCTCTAGCGGATCGAATTGACTGGGTTCGGAGCCAGCTCGAGGACGGGGCACCATTAACGCTTACGCTCGATAGAAGGGAACATCTCCCGCGGGCAGATGTGATCATGGTGGCCACGAGCAGCCTGGAAAAACTGATTACACCCGATGTGTTAAAGTGGGGAGCACTGGTCTGCGACATGTCTCGGCCCAGTAACGTGAGCCCAGAGCTGCCGGAAGAACGTCCCGATGTTCTTCTGATAGATGGCGGTGTGGTCGCTGTACCCAACAGGCCCGATTTGGGCTGGAACTTCGGCTTTGAACCGGGTACAGCCTTCGCCTGTATGTCCGAAACGTTCATGCTGGCACTGGAGAAACACTACGAGCACACCAGCCTGGGCGTTGATCTGAATCTGGCTCAGCTGCACCGCGTTAGGGAGTTGGCTCAGATGCAGGGATTTGAGCTTGCGGGCTTCCGCACCTTCGATCGTCCCCTACCGGACGAGGCATGGGAGAGGGTACGTAGTTTGCGCAGGCAGAGTACCTCTGAGAATGGGGTAGTGGGGAAAAGGAGTTTGACTGCGAGTCAAGAAAAATAGCTACACTACAGGTTATTTTCTCAATGGAAGTGAGCAGAATGGACAAATTAGCGATTCACGGAGGCACACCTATCCGCACAAGAGAGTGGGTCTCTAAGTATATGGGTAGCGAGGAATTGGGCGCGGAAGAAAAGGAGCGCGTCTTGCGGGTACTGGAGAAAAAGCGAGTTTTTCGCTACTTCCCAGAGGGCTTGGAAGAGTCTGAAACCGCCTTGCTGGAAGAAGAGTACAAGCGGTTTTTGGGAGTGGACTACGCCTTGGCTGTCAATTC
>DGFC01000072.1:9662-14268 GCA_002391465.1 Firmicutes bacterium UBA3910
ATTCCGGCCTACACTTGGGTCGCCACCGCTGCTGCAGTCCTGTTGGTTAACGCAGTGCCTGTGATAGCTGAGATAGACAGCAGCCTAACGCTGGATCCGGCCGATGTGGAGCGAAAAGTCAGTTCCCGCACCAAGGCCATAATCGTAGTTCATATGCGCGGCATTTCTGCCGACCTTGATCCCCTTCTCGCAGTTGCTCGCAAGCACGATCTGAAGGTGATTGAGGACGTGGCCCAGGCTAACGGCGGTATGTACCGTGGGCGGATGTTGGGTTCGATGGGCGATGTGGGTTGTTTCAGTCTGCAGCAGTCCAAGGTGATAACCACCGGCGAGGGGGGCATGCTGGTCACGGACGATGAAGAAACCTGGCAGAGGGCAGTGCTGTATCATGACGGTGCCGGGTACCAATTCCGTTTTATTGATCGGAAGATCCCCGCCTTTCCGGGCCAGAATTATCGGTTAACTGAACTGCAGGCTGCTTTGAGCCTAGGCCAGCTCACCAAATTGACGGAAATGCTGGAGAGGACGCAGAAGAACAAGGCACAGCTTGTTCAAAGACTGCGTGGGCAGGAAAAAATTGAGTTATCCCCAGTATTCGGCACAGAGCGGGATTTGGGTGTCAGCCTCATTTTCTACACGGCCGATGCCGAAAGTGCCCGCCTTGCGGCCCAAGCCATAACTGCAGAAGGAATTCCCGCCTTTCAGGTCTATGATGAGACAGCAACAGATCAGCACATCTACATTAACTGGGAGTTTCTCGTTCGAAAACAGGATGCGTGGGGCGGCAGCTATCCCTGGAACTCGCCCATTTACGGTGGTAACGTGGAATACTCGCGGGCTACTTGTCCGCGCAGTCTCGATCTGCTGAGTAGGGCTGTGCAGATCCATCTCAATCATCTTGTTACTGAGCAGGATCTGGAGGATCTGGTAGCGGTTGTGAGCAAAGTTGCTGATCATCTGCTTTAGTCAAGAAGGAGATGGGGTGTCTGTATGAAATTCATTAAGTATCACGGCCTAGGCAATGACTTTGTCTTCATCGAGGACTTTGAAGGGGAACTGGTTGTTCGGGGTGAGGAGCTGGCCCAAAAGCTCTGCCACCGTAATTTCGGTATCGGAGCGGACGGACTGGTGCTCATCACTAAGATGATGGGATTGTACGCTATGCGTATCTTCAACGCCGATGGAACAGAGGCGGAAATGTGCGGAAATGCGCTGCGCTGCGTAGCAGACTATCTCCTTGCTGCGGATCTAGTAGAGGGGCCAAGTATGGAGATTAACACGCGGAGTGGCGTGAAAAAAGTTACGTTCCGGAATGGCCAGTACACGGTGGACATGGGTGAACCGGACTTTTCCTTTAACCAGGGAAAACCTATTGGGGTTGTATCCCATGGCCAATCTTGGCAGATCTATCCTGTGTCCATGGGTAATCCCCATGGAGTAGTGTTCCTCGATGATCTGTCCAAGCTGGACTTCGAGTTCTGGGGACCTCGCTTGGAACAGGCCTCAGTTTGGCCTCAGGGAGCGAATATTGAGTTTACACAGGTTCTGAATTCACAGCACCTGCTGGTGCGGGTGTGGGAGAGGGGAGCTGGGCCAACACTGGCCTGCGGTACGGGTGCCTGCGCCGCCGCTGTCACAGCGGGAAGGATTGGCTTAACTAAAGGGCGAGTGAGGGTGACTCTGCCCGGCGGGGACCTGTTCATAGAACACACGCCTGAAAACCGAGTTCTCATGACTGGCCCAGCAGAGAAGGTATTTGAAGGCACGATAGATCTAACATAATCTGGGAGGGAGCTGGGGTTTATGTTAGTTTTGGCACACAGGGGTTATTCAAGCCGGGCGCCGGAAAACACCATGGCTGCTTTTCGTCTAGCGTTAGAGGCTGGAGCGGATGGTCTGGAGTTGGACGTTCAGTTGACCAGGGATGGGGAAGCGGTGGTAATCCACGATTTCACCCTGGATCGGACCACCGATGGAAGTGGTTTCGTGGCCCAGTACACATTGGCAGAACTGCGGCAGTTCGATGCGGGGGGTTGGTTTGCCCCGGAGTTTGCAGGTGAATCCATCCCCACGCTGGCAGAGGTCTGTGAGCTGGTGAAGGAATGGAAGGTGCTTTTGAATGTGGAGCTGAAAGCGGGCTTGGGTTTTGAAACACTCAATGAACGGCTGATAGACATCTTGATTCAGTACGGTATCGAGGAACATACCATCGTTTCTTCCTTCAACCATTATGCCCTGGCACATTTAAAGCAGCTGAGACCGGAAATACGTACAGGCATTCTCTACAACGCTGCCCTGGTCAACCCCTGGGTTTACGCTCAGAGCATTGGTGCTTCCGCCCTACATCCCTATTACCTGGGAGTAATCCCAGAAATAGTTCAAGGGGCGCAGCGCAACGGGATGATGGTCAACACTTGGACTGTGAACGAACCGGCGGACATCCAGAGAACGATTGCCGCCCAAGTGGACAGCATCATTACCGATAAACCCGGCTTAGTTTTGGAGATACTCAAACAAACGAATACCGACTAAAACAAAATGGTCCGGCACTGCGCCGGACCATTCTTTTTGCTTGTGTATGCCTAATTGATGTCTATTTCTGCATCAGCCAGGGCGACTACCAGATCGACACAGGCCTTAACGTCACGTACATCCACCATTTCAGAGGGGGAGTGGACGTAACGGGTGGGGATAGAGATCGTTCCCGAGGGAACGCCTTCCCTGGTCAAGTGGATAGCTCCTGCATCCGTACCGCCTGCCTCCAGCACTTCAAGCTGGTAGGGGATGCCGTTTTCTTCAGCCAACTTCACCAGAAGTTCCTTCACCTTGGGATGGGCGATGACGGAAGAGTCCTTGACTTTAATGGCAGTGCCTTTACCTAGGGACACTTCCATACGCCTTGCTTCAGGCGTGTCTCCGGTCATGGTAACATCGAGGGCAATGCCTAGATCGGGATCGATCCGGTAAGCAGAGGTCCTTGCACCCCGCAGTCCGACTTCTTCCTGAGCGGTGAACACGAAGTAAAGGGTGTTCTTGGGTTCTTTGATCTGTTTCAGTGCTTCGATCAGCACAACGCAGCCTATGCGGTCATCCATGGCCTTGGCCACTAGGCGCTGGCCTAAGTCAACAAATTCCCGGTGGAAGATGCCGAAATCGCCCACATTTACTTTCGCCTGAGCTTCCTCTTTGCTTTCCGCTCCGATATCGATGTAGAGTTTGTCGAGGGTTGTTTCTTTCCAATCCCCCTTTTCCCTGGAGATAACACCGATGGTGCCGTTGGCGAACCGTACGCGGTTGCCGATCAGAGTGGCGACACCAACGCCCCCGATGTTAGCAAAACGGAGGAACCCGTTATCATCGATGTGGGTGACAACGATTCCGATTTCATCGGTGTGGGCAGCGAACATGATCTTTGCTCCGTCTTCCGAGCCTCTCTTTACAGCGATCAAGTTGCCCAGTACATCCGTTTCTATCTCGTCGACGTAGTCTTCCACTAACGTCTTGATTAAATCAGTCACTTCCGTTTCGTAGCCCGAAGGCCCGAAAGCCTCAGTCAATGTGCGAATCAAATCTTTCATCTGGATCCCTCGCTTTCCTCGAGACGTTCTAAGTAGGATTTAACTAACTGATAGGCATGCTCAAAGTCATCTTTGCTTAAGACGGAAGCAGGTGAGTGGATGTAGCGGCACGGAACCGAAACTACTCCAACCTTTGCACCTGCCTTGGTGAGCTGAATACGACCGGCATCCGTTCCCCCGGCAGTATTCCGCCTCACTTGAACCGGAATACCCTTTTCATCCGCTAAGGCCAATAGCTCTTTCACCAAGCCTGGATGGGGGATGACAGAGCGGTCCACTACGGTGATGGCCGGACCTTTACCGACCGAGGTGGCATGCTTGTGCTCATCTATGCCGGCGACGTCAGATGCGGTTGTCCCTTCCAGCACAAAGGCCAGATCCGGTTCAACCTGATAGGCGGCAACACCTGCGCCCCTCAGTCCCACTTCTTCCTGTACTGTAAAAGCGGCTACCAGGGGATAGGAAACATCGCTCTGGATCAATCTGATAGCTAGGGCACAGCCTACCCTATCATCGAGTGCCTTTGCTTTGACTCTGTTTTGACCGATTTCTTCGTATTTGGTGGTGAAATAGGCACATTCACCTAATTTGACTTGGCGCTCAGCTTCTTCTTTACTCCTGGCGCCAATATCGATTAGGAGCTCCCGCATTGTGAAGGCCCGCTGCCGTTCGTTTGGCTGCTGTAAGTGGATGGGTTTGGCACCGATCACGCCAGGCACTTTCTTCTCACCGACTACAACCGTCTTGGCCACCAAAACCCGGGGGTCTATACCGCCAATGGACCTGAACTTGAGATATCCATTGCCCTCAATCCCGGTGATCATGAGTGCCACTTCGTCCATATGGGCAGCGAGCATGACAGTGGGGCCGGGGGCTCCGGCATTCTTAATGGCATACAGGTTGCCTAAGGAATCTGTCCTTATCTCGTCAACGTAAGGTTCTACTTCGGCGCGGATCAGATTGCGTACTTCCCCCTCCTGACCCGGAGCGCCATTCACTTCAGTCAATCGGGCTAGAAGCATGTCAAT
>DGFC01000157.1 GCA_002391465.1 Firmicutes bacterium UBA3910
CTACCGACTGAGCTAATGGCTCATCATGCAACGTTTATTATAACAGAGGGTCAAAAACGGGTCAACACCTTTTGTCCCAAAGGGTGGTTTATGCCGGACAAAGCAGTTATAATAGAAGCAAGTAGAGGGAGGTACTGGCTGCAGCATGAGAATTCCCCGACGTTATTGGCGCAATTTGGACTGGCCCCTGATCTTAGCTGTGCTGGCACTAGTCGGCATCGGCCTAGTTGTGATCTATTCAGCTTCCCATTCCCAGCTGGAAGCTTTAGGCGCCAGCCCCTTTTACTATGTTAAACGCCAGCTGTTAGCCTTTGGCCTGGGAAGTGTCCTCGCAGTAATCATCCTTTCCATGGATTACCGCGCCTGGCTGCCCTGGACCCGCCTCATCTATTTCGGCAATGCTGCCCTTTTGATGGTCGTTTTGGTGCTGGGAACAACAGTCTTTGGCTCCCAACGCTGGGTGAGAATCGGTCCCTTGACTATTCAACCCTCCGAGCTCGCGAAACTAGCCCTGGTCCTAGCCTTAGCCAAGCTTTTCTCTGAACACGAGAACGCCCGGGATCTCAGGCAGGTGGCCCGCGCTTTCCTCATGACCTTTATCCTGGCTGGCCTCATTCTACGCCAGCCCGACCTGGGTACGGCAGCCATTTTCATCTGTCTTTTGTTCACACTGTGGTTTGTCAGTGATGCTAAGCCCAAACACATCTTGGTGGCAGGCTCCAGTCTGGTCTTCCTAGCCGTAGTGGCTATTGTAGTTTCTTTCATGGGCTGGGTAAACATTATTAAGCCCTATCAGCTGAAACGGCTGCTCGTTTTCCTCGATCCCTATGCGGACCCCACCGGAGCTGGCTGGAATATTATCCAATCCATGATAGCTATTGGCTCAGGCGGCTTTTTGGGCAAGGGGCTCCTGAATGGAACCCAAAGTTCACTGCGCTTTCTACCGGCCAATCACACTGACTTTGTCTTTTCGGTTGTGGCGGAAGAGCTGGGTTTTGTGGGGGCAATGGTGGTCTTGAGCCTGTACGTCTTTTTAATTTGGCGTGGTCTTCGCATAGCAGCCAAAGCCAAGGATACCTATGGCACGCTCCTGGCTACCGGTGCCACGAGTATCTTCTTTTTCCACTTAGTGATCAACGTCGGTATGACGTTGGGGATTATGCCTGTAACCGGCCTCCCCCTCCCCTTCATCACCGCTGGGGGCAGTACCATGCTCACCAGTCTGCTGGCCATTGGCATCATTTTAAACGTGGGACTCAGACGCATTAAGATCATGTTTTAGCCGCAGGGCAAGGAGCAGTTGGGTGCTGGACGCGAAATAGAGGCAGGTGGCTGCTGCCACAACGCCCGAATCATTGAAGATAAACGCAGCAAGGGAACCAATGGCTATCCCCCGCATGCCAATGGCAATGAAGGGATAGTCTTTTTTTAGCCAGGCAATAAAGGTTGAGGGCCAGATAAAGCTGGCTCCCATGGCAGCAATGGCCATAACCAGAGCCCTGCTCCAAACGCTGTAGCGGAGCAGCCTGAGGTTCATGGCCAGCTTACGCGTGATAATCTGCCTGATAGCCAAAATTCCATCCCGTTTGATTAATCCCACCGTCTGGCCGATGTGGGACTGCTCGCCCGCGTGGTTACCCTGATCCACCAGCATCAAAAGGGCAAGCACGGCTACAACTGCCGCACAGAGTGCTAACAAACGCCCCAGGTGTGTTTTCTGTCCCCGTAGTTCGAGCCAGGTATAACCAAAGGCGAAGACAGCTGAAATGGCCCCACCCACATTTGTGCCCAGGCTGGGTGCACCGATCACGACCAGCACACTAAGGAACAGGATTGGCGAAAGCCATTTCAAATGGGCTGGGTGTGTCCCCTTCTGCCAAAGTACTGATAGACAGAGAACGGTTGTCCCCACCAAAAAGCCCATCAACTCATTGCCGATCCCGTAAAACCGAGCACCGGCAATGGCGTCGTAGCCTAAATAGGAAAAGCGCAACAGCCAACTGCCCCCAAGTACATCTAGGGCAACCACCACAGTTGTAACACCTGCAATAATACCAACCCTGACCAGCAGATCCTTACAGGCATACTCCAAGAACAGAAAGGCAGCAGCCAGAACCAAGATCAGCCAGAAGGAAGCGGGCAGAAGCACAAAGGCTAAGGGAAGGACGAGAAAGCCTGTGAGCAGACGCTGGAAAAGGCTGATAATGGAGGAGGACGGCCGGCTGATAATCAAAACGATCAGACAGGCACCGTGTAGGGCGATCTGGAGTGAGATCACGCCCCGTAGGACAAGACCCCTCTGTTGATTGACATGCTCTAGACGCTCCTGTGTCTTCACTAGATGGGAAAAGGGATCAGGATGGGCTGTAATCACCGCTTCCCGACCTAGGAAGGGTTCGCTGTAATCAATATTTAACAGGGCAAGAATAGTGGGAGCTATATCTATATTAGCAATCAGTCCCGGCCAATGGGTTGTGCCTGAAGTGAGAAGGCCTCCCTCGAGACCGATACACAAAACGGGGGTTAGCCATAGCCCAAGTTCGGCCCTTTCCCTACCGGGGTGGGGACTGACCACAAAAATGACAGTGCCGTCCCGGCGTGATTGGGAAAGCCCATGTATAAAAGCTTTGGCTTCACTCACCATGCGGCCCTGCAGTTTCTCCCTCTGCTCCGCCGTTAAAAATTTCTGGTACTGGTCAAAACGGAACGGATCACCTAAGTCCACCACCACAAGCCTCTCTCCAGCCCGCAGAACCTCTGCCGAGAGTCTTGCGTAATCGGTCCTCAGGCCATAAGGATACGTAATATCTTCCGTTAATAGGTGATCGCCAATTTCGCCTAGCCACACCCTGCCCCATTCGTCCATGGCAGCTAGGGCAGCCCAGCTGCCCTTCATTTCGGCGTCACTGCTGCCCAGGACTCGAGCGGGCATCCCTCGGTTGGCCAAGGCACTGCCTAACGCCCCCAGTTTCATCGTGTAATTCACAGTCTGCGCCGCCTGGATCAGGTTAATCTCCGGTTGAATAAATGGCGTGGGCTCTTTCCCGGTACGGAGCAAGAATATGTCACCGGCTCGCTCCACCGTAGTAAAGGCTTCTGCCCCGGAAAATCCCACCGTCCTGGCCCCGGCCCCAATACTTAAGTAGGAGGCGGAAGGTTCACTTCCCCCGCCTGAGCGTGTGTTCATTATCCCCAGTGCCAGCGGCTCTAGATCGCAGAGGTCTTTGATCTGCTCCCACTCTAGGCCGTGCCAGAGCACGAGAATAATCTGGTCAACCTGGGCTGTTCCTGCTTTGGGTGCACTGAGCAGAAGGATTAGGGCAATGGTCGTGACCAGCAGCCGCACCCTCACTCCCCATACCCCTTGTACAGACTATGGACACTGCGAATCATCTTACTCACATCAAAAACGGCGTTAACCCTTTCCCGGTTGAACTCACCCATGGCCTTGGCCTTTTCCGGTGCTTTCAGAATGTAGAGGAGAGCAGCAGCAAAATCGGGGGCACTGCCAGGCGAGGCCAAAAAGCCCCCCTTCTCCGCTACCACCGCTTCCCGCAGGGCGGGTAGATCCGAAACGACCACGGGTAAACGGCTTGCCATAGCTTCCAGCACACTGAGGTTAAAACCCTCACTCAGACTGGGTAGGGCAAAGCAGTCCCAGCCCGCCATCAAACTAGGTACGTCTTCCCTCTGACCCAAAAACCTCACCTGCTCCCTAAGGCCCAAACCCTGGGCGTACCTCTCCAACCTCTCCCGCTCCGGACCATCACCTACTATAACCAGCTTTAAATCGGGCAGGATTTTGGCCACAAGGGAAACTGCCTCAAGCAGTGTTTTAATTCCCTTGCTGGGAATCAACCTGGCCACTGTACCCACCACCCGATCCCCCGCCGAGAGCCCAGCTTCCCGGCGGGCATCCTCTGGGCTCACTTGCCCGTAGGCAGCGGCAGAAATGCCGTTATGGATGGTCATTACCCGTGCCTCAGGCGCCAGGTTCACGATCTGCTGACGCACCGCATTGGATACACTGATAATCATATCCATACGGCGAAACAGACGCCGTTGGAGCTTACGGGCCCACCAGCGTTGCGGCCGATGGGGAAACTCAGGTAGGCTGTTGTGGGCAGTAAAGATGAAGCGGTGTGGACCTAAATGGGACAGGGCGGGGGCAGTGAGAATTGCTGCCTTTAGGCCGTGGGCATGGATGATGGGGGCCTTTTCCGTCCTGAGGATCCGCCTTAAACGGAAGACGGCACTCAGATCTTCGCCGGGCCGCAGCCCATCGGCGATCTTGAGCGGTATGAACCGATGCTTACCGCCCCAGCACTCCAACTCGGGGGGAGCAACTACAACAATCTCAAACTCAGACATGCCCTCTGACAACTGCTGCACATGCTGCAGAAGTCCGCCCTCCGCCGGCCGGACAACCCACACTACCTTCATCGGCTGTTTCCTCCCGTCATTCTCTCAATTATTCTGAACCAAAATCATGAATCAATACGAGCCTGGGAATACTGAAGGAAGAAAGGAGAGATACCGTGCGCCGCAATCTAACAGTGTTTTTGGGTTTGGCCGCCCTCCTGGTGGGGGTGCTCGTTTTTTCCAGCAGGCTTTCCCTCTCCGACCGAGATTCCCCCCAACCCTTACCGCAGCAAGTCAGATTGGTAGAGTACCTACCCGATTACCCACTGGCCCCCACACCGCCTGATCATCCTTTGTCGGATATGCAGGACTTGGTTGACGAGATAGCTGAGGCAGCAGTACAAAGACAGTGGGAGGCTGCGACCATGGCGGTAGACGATTTGGAGGAGACCTGGGAACAGGGAGTTTTCCGTCAAGAGGAGAAACTGGGCATCCAAAGGGAGATCGGCGAAACCATCGCTGAACTGCGTCGCAGCGTCTGGGCACGCAGCGAACAAGGTGCTCTCCAGGCGGCCCAAAGGCTGACCGAGCTTATCAGTGGAGTCTGAGGAAGACCAGATAAGAAGGAAGGGAGCGTAAATGCTCCCTTTTTTTGCGTTATTTTCCGGGGCCTTCTGGGTTAGGTGTGGGTTTGTTAGTTTTCTGCTGCTGCCTTTTTCCCATGCCTGAACCCTGTTGGCGATTTGCTAACTCTTCAGCTGTTTCAAAGTAATTATTAGCCCCTGCGGGTTTACCCGCCTTGGAAAACTGCTGTTGTTTGCGCAAATTCGCCTTTTTCTTGTCTTTCGCCACTCTGCCACCCCCTTCTTCGTCTAGTATGGGCGAAGGAGTTTGGAGTTATAATGGCGAATTATGTCAACATTAGGGAACGGGGAGGAAAAACGAAATGAGTATAGCGGTAATCGCCAACCCTCTTGCGGGACGGGGACGGGGCGAACGAACCGCGCGGCTGGCAGAACAGATCCTGCGCGAAAAAAACACCGATTTTGAACTAATCTTTACAGATGGGCCCGGACATGCCATTGAACTTGCCCAGCGAGCCAGCGAAAAACATGAAATTGTGGCAGCTTTAGGCGGAGACGGTACAATTCGAGAAGTGTTAACTGGTGTCTGTGAAAATCCCACCGCTGCCCTGGGTATCATTCCCGGCGGAACTGGTAATGATTACGCTCGTGGTCTCGGTATTCCCAGACAGACGCGTCCCGCCATCGAAGTTTTGCTGGAAAGGGACATTGACACCCTGGATGTGGGCGTCTATGGTTCCCGTTACTTCGGTGTTCTGGCCTCCATTGGCTTTCCTGTGGATGTAATCGAGTATGTGAATGAACGCTCGGACAGCATGATTAAGGGTAAGGTTGCCTTCCTCCTGGGGGTTGCTGCCACTTTGCGGCGACTGAGGAGTTTCACTGTGGATATTACTATTGATGGCAAGACAATGACCCGGAATATTATTGGTCTTTTTGTGATGAATATGCCCTACGGCGGTGGGGGAATGATGTTCACGCCGGATGCACACTACAATGCGGGTCAGTTCGAAGTTCTGATCATTGATGAAATCAGCCGCAGCGATCTGGCGGTAACCCTGCCCAAGATTTACTCAGGGGGGCACACTAACCATCCTGCCGTAACGATACTTCAGGGCAGAGAAATTTCTGTCCAGGGCATGTCCATGCCCGTGATGCTGGACGGAGATATTTTCCCCGCTGCCCCGCTCCACACCAAGCTCTCGCCAGAGAAAACTAGGGTGGTTGTGCCCCGAGCCTAACTGTTTCTGAAAATGGAAAAGCGGTCCATATGGACCGCTTTTTTAAATGGGGTGAGTAACCGGATT
>DGFC01000159.1 GCA_002391465.1 Firmicutes bacterium UBA3910
AGAACGCCGTCCACAAAGCGGGCATTGCCACCCTGCTTGGGAGCTACGTTGTCCGGATTGTCAGCAGTGTTTATCGCCTTTAGATCCGGGTGGGACATGGTAATCTGGTCCACGATCCGATACTCATTAAAGCCGCGCAGCTGGCACTCTAGCTCCAGGCTTCCTTCCAGGTTGCGGTTCACTGCAAAGACAGTGAGTTCCTCGTCCTCTTCGTTATAAACCGCGATGGAATCGAGGTAAGGCACGTCTGTAAAGTCTTTGGAATCGTAGCGGTCGCTCTTGACCACAGGCTGCAGTACCACACCACGACCGAAGGCAGAAGCATGCATGAAGGGATAAAAGATGGTCTGCCGCCAGGCCCGACCGCCATTCTCGGTCATAATCGGTGCAATAACGTTTACGAGTTGAGCCATGCAGGCAATTTTCACCCGGTCTGCCCGCCTTAACAGGCTGATCAGCATGCTGCCAACAAGCAGGGCGTCCTCCATGTTGTAGATATCTTCCAGCTGGGGAGGGGCAATGGACCAGGGTTCGATCTGGCGGTCCGCCTCGTTGGAGTGATACCAAACATTCCACTCGTCAAAGGAGAGGTGAATGGTCTTATTGCTCCGCTTTTTGGCCTTCACGTAGTCACAGATGGCAATAACCGAGTTAATAAACTCGTCCATATCCAGCGTCCGGGCTAAATAGTTGGCAGTATCGTTGTCCCGGTTACCGTAGTAGGTGTGGAGAGAGACGTAATCCACGTAGGGATAGGTGTGCTCCAGCACAGTTGCTTCCCATTCCGCAAAAGTGGGCATGCCCCTGCCAGAGCTTCCGCACACTACCAGTTCAATGCTGGGGTCAACGGCCCGCATAACCTTAGCAGTCTCCTCGGCCAGCCTACCGTACTCGGTTGCAGTCTTGGCCCCTAACTGCCAATTGCCGTCCATCTCGTTACCCAGGCACCAGACCTTGAAGTTGTGGGGTTCTTCGTAGCCGTGGCTGCGGCGCAAGTCGCTCCAATAGGACCCGCCGGGATGGTTGCAGTACTCGATCAGATCACGGGCTTCGTTAATACCCCGTGTACCGAGGTTAACTGCCATCATCGCTTCGGTGCCAGCCAGCGTAGCCCAGTCCGCAAATTCGTTAACTCCAACCTGGTTTGGTTCAATGGTACGCCAAGCAAGCTCCAGTCTTCTCGGCCTCTGTTCTTTAGGACCGATGCCGTCTTCCCAGTCGTAGCCCGACACGAAGTTACCGCCAGGATAGCGTACGATGGGTACGTTCAGTTCATTCACCAGTTCCAAAACGTCTTGCCGGAATCCCTGTTCATTGGCTGTGGGATGATCGGGCTCGTAAATACCGCCGTAAATTGCCCGGCCCAGGTGCTCCAGGAAAGCCCCGTACACGCGGGGATCCACGTCACCCACTCGGAAATCCCTATCAAGAATCATTTTAGCTTTTTTTGTTGTCGACAATTGTCTTCCCTCCATTTTCAAACTGCTGCCTGCTGGAGCAGTGATTGTAAATAGTTCTTTATGTTTTGAAGCGGAACCAACCGAAGTCGAAGTTGGAGCCCGGCAGGAAGATAAAGGTTACCTTCTGGAGGCCGGTTATCCGCCCTAACTCAAATTCGACTGCCTCGTAGGCACTCCTCTTTTTAAATTCGATTATCTGGACCTTTTCTCCCTGTTCACCAGAAAAGAGGATATGGATCGTGTTGTCAATGGGTGCCCGGCCGTATATGACCAGTTTTCCCGCACCTTCCGAACCAAAGTCCATATCAGCAAACTCTATGGAGACGTTGTTGCCTATACCCTCTATTACCTCCGCCCGTTTACTGAAAGTATCGCCGTAGATGAAGTCGCAATCCACTGCCCTGTTCTGGGAAAATGCTCGGCTCTGCTTGGCAAAGGAGAATCCCTTAATATGGACCTTGTCCTTGAGGACGAAGCAGAGGGACGTGATACCCCGCAGCCTTTTAGACAAACGATAGGTTTCGGGCTGGTAAACGTTCCACACAGAAGGCTTCTGGTAGACAACCTCATTCAGAAGCTCGCTACCCTTTTCACCGGGCATGCCTTCCCAAATCTGAATAGTGTAGGGATCGTCCGACAGAGCGAAAATGGGGATGGTGATCTCATCAGAGCCGTAAGGTCCGAAATCTAAATCCCTGTAACCCACATGGGTCTCTCCGTCCCGATCGGTGGCAACCCCCCGCTCATTGCCGGGAGTCACGCTACCCTTGGCGTAATCGTAAAGCCCGCCGGTGACAAAACCGTATGGGTCTTTGTAGGCTGTGCCCAGTCCATGGATGGAAAATTCCAGATCAGATATGAGCCTGACCCTATCGCTACCGTTTTTGCTGGTGCACCGCACTCGGAAACTGCCGTCACCCAGGGCGGTTATCTTCGCCTCTAGGCCTGACGCTTCGATCTTAGCAATGTTAGTGGGCGCCCCCAAATCGGTCACGACACTCCACTCCACATCCCGGTAGGAGGTGTCTCTGGGATAGAGTTGGGCACGGACAGCGACTTCCCGCCTCTCTGGGCCGAGCTCTTGTCCTCCCTCAGCGGTAAGTTCAATCTTACGCAGGGGTATTTCGTCTAAGGAGCCCAATACAATGGGTCTTGGTCCATTCTGCATCACAGCCGAAACACCGGTTAAGTCTTCTCCCTCAGCAGGTAGAACCTGAAACTTGAGGCTGCTCCCTAGCAGGCCGGGAGATGAGACGGTAATCTCCCCGTCCCCCGACTTGAGCCCAGCCGCGATTATGGCCATCAGTTTCCCGCTGAACAGCCTGCGAGATAGGCCCTTGTACTGATCATAATCGGTGCTGTCACCGTTATCCAAACCAATCAGTCTACCCGCCCCGGTTACCTCAACCTGGACCCTGTTCGTGGCGTTTTCCACCGGATTGCCAGCTCCGTCTTCCGCACTTATCTCCACAAAGATCAGATCCGTTCCATTGGCCCGGATAATACTCCGGTCCGCTTGAAGGCGAATCCGCTTCGGGTCGCCAAAGGAACGCCTGACAGAGGTGGCAATAACATTCCCTTCTTCATCGTAGGCTATAGCCTTCAGCTCCCCGGGCTCAAAGGGCACCTTCCACCAGCCCACCAGTTCCATTCCCTTGGCATGGTCGATGCGATGCGTCCCAAGGGATCTTCCGTTCAGCTGCAGCTCAATCAAAGGGGCGTTGGAGCACACCCGCACATCAATCAGCTGACCGGGGTTAAAGTCCCAATAGGGAAAGACGTGGATCATGGGTGCCTTTTTGTAGTGCGTCCAAGCGGACTGGAAAATGTAGTAGGGATCCTTGGGGAATGAGGCGGTGTCAATCTGGCCCAGATAGGAATTCTTTGTGTGGTAGGGCGTGGGCTCGCCCAAATAGTCGAATCCGGTCCAGATAAACTGCCCCAGGGTAAAGGGTGCATCCCGGTGGGCAATGAGGCAGGCCTCGGTTGAGGCCGCTCCCCAGCTGGTAGGCGAGTTGCCCAAAGCAGAGCACTGCCCATCATCACTGCCTAACACTTTCTGTTCATAGGGAAAATGGTAGATGCCCCTACTCTGCACAGATGCCAGTGTTTCACTGCCGTAGATCACCCAGTCCGGGTAGCGGGCGTGATGTTCGTGGTAGTAGCGATCGCCGTAGTTGTAACCAACTATTTTGAGCTCATCGGCGCATTTTTGCGCCCCCTCCCAGGGCATGTAGTTGGAGCCCATGGTAACCCTGCCATTTTGGCGAGGATCATGCTCCAAGACATAATTCCGCAGCATTTTTGTAAGTTCCACACCCCGGGGGCCCCCATGGGTGTCATAGATCTCATTGCCAATACTCCACATGATCAGACTGGGGTGGTTTCGATCCCGCCGCACCCAGCTGCGTATATCCCGCTCTGCCCATTCTAGAAAGAACCTGGCGTAATCGTACTTGGTCTTGGGCAGTTCCCACATATCAAAAGCCTCTGATACTATAAGAAAACCCATCTCATCGGCCAAGTCCATCAGTTCCACAGCGGGCATGTTATGGGCAGTTCTAATAGCGTTGACGCCCATTTCTTTCAGGATTTCCAACCTGCGCCGGATGGCATCCTTGTTCACGGCTGCACCTAAAGCACCAAGATCGTGGTGTTCACACACCCCGTTAAGCTTCAAGGGCCTTCCGTTGAGAAAGAAACCTGCCTTGGGATCGAAGCTCGTTTCTCTAAAGCCCACATTGGAGAGGTGCATATCCACAACAGTGGGTCCATCGCCACTGAGCGAAATCAGCTCCGTTTTCAGTTGGTAGAGGTTGGGTTCGTCCACGCTCCAGAGCAGAGGTTTTTCCACCTTGAGCACTAGAGTGTCAACGATCTGTCCTGTCCCTTGCGGAGAGAACTGCACCGCACTTTCAGCCACCACTTGCCCGTTCTCGATGAGGGTGTGGGTGAGC
>DGFC01000047.1:0-161 GCA_002391465.1 Firmicutes bacterium UBA3910
AGATGTGTATAAGAGACAGGATCAAAAGATTGGGCCCACCGCGGGTTAGGCGCTTGGCTGCTTCCCGCTGGGATAGGCCCACTTTTTCATCCGTTTTCAGTTCTGCAAGCAATCTGCTCAGGGAAATGGAATGCCACTGTCCAGCCACGATTAATTCCCTT
>DGFC01000047.1:289-2871 GCA_002391465.1 Firmicutes bacterium UBA3910
GTGGGCCGGGAGATGTGTATAAGAGACAGGTCCAGCCACGATTAATTCCCTTCTTTCCCGAATCTTTAGTGCAATCTATTCCGGAAAAGAGGAAAATATTACGCCGCGGTTTCCGCGGCGTAGCTCTTACTGTTCCAGTTCTTTCACCCGCTGCTGGGCGTGTTCCGCCTTATCCATTAGGCCGGCCGCCTCATAGGACAGGGCTAGATATTGATAAACGGGCGCATAGCGCGGAGCCTGCAGCTGTGCAATCTCCAACACCTCTATCGCTTCCTCTAACTCGCCCATTTGATACAGGGCCTTACCTAAAGCTAAGCGGGCATCGACGTAATCACTTGATTTTTCCACAGCTCGGCTGTAAGCTTCTCTAGCCGCTTCATACTCTCCCCGCTCATAGGCCAAATGCCCTAGTCCCAGGTAGGCCTGGGCAAAGCCGTCGCCAGACTCTGTATCTGCCAAGGCTCTTTCGTAATAGATCCGGGCATCATCGCCGCGGCCCATGGCAGCATACATGTCACCAATGAGAGAATTGACCCAAATCTGCTCCGGATGGGCACCGGCAAACTGCAGTAGATAACCGAGGGCGGTACCTGGCCGATCCAAGTACTGATAGAGCAGCCCGAGCATCAGGTTTGCTTCTGCTGCTCCGTCTTCGGTGGCAGCTCTCTCGAACTCAGCGATGGAAATTCCCAGGGGGTTTATACTGGGAAAAGTCTCATCCATGCGGATAGAATGATAAAACAGGGCCTCATATCCGTTATGTAAAGCCCGGGAAACACCTGCTGCGTGAGCCCAAAGGGCAGCAAGCATTACCGCAACTAAGACTATCGAGATTCTACTCCATTTTTTCATATCAGCCAACTCCTTAGCAAGAACCCGCTTACACACTCCCCGTATTATTCTCTATAGTCCCTCGATTACCTTCCCCTGTTATTGAGGGCAATCATTCCCAGTGATATAATAACTGCGAGGAGATGGTAATATGCCGTTGGACGGCCTAACACTAAAAGCACTTGTCAATGAACTGAATAGGCGCCTGAGAAACGGGCGCATTCTTAAGATCTACCAGCCTACACCCCACACTGTTACGCTGCACATTCGGCTGCCCGGAGAAACCCAGGTCTTACTCATCTCGGCGGAGGCCCAGGGGGCAAGGCTGCATACTGTGGAAAAGCAGCCCACAAACCCAGTTTCGCCTCCTGCCTTCTGTATGCTTTTGCGGAAGTATGTAGAACCGAGCAGGGTGATCGGCATTGAACAGGAGGGTATGGATCGCATCGTCCATATCAAGTTAGAGGGCCTTGATTTCACAGGCCAAGCGAGTGAATACACCCTCTTGGTAGAACTTTTGGGTCGCCACTCCAACATATACCTACTTGATGGTTCAAATACCATTTTAGATGCTGTAAAACGGTTTCCCCAGGCAGGTATTATGCCCGGGGCCGCCTACCAGCCTCCACCCTACCAGGGCAAGCTGGAACCGGACGCGATCAGCAAAGACGAATTCCTCACTCGCCTGAGGTTAGAGCCTATGGGGACCAAAATGTGGCGCTGGATCCAAAACACCTTCCAGGGGTTTAGCAAAACGGCTGCCCAGGAAGTGATCCGCCGCGCTGGGCTGCCCGAAGGGGTAGAGCGGGAAGCCTTGGCAGAACAGGCTTGGAACGACCTCTACTCTGCGTTTAAAGTACTCTTAGCTGAAATTGAGGATGGAGGCCAGCCCGCCTATTACCCCGGCGAGAGCGACTTCGCCGCCTATCGCCTTCTGGGAAAAGAAGCTGTGGACTTCACCAGTACAGATCAGCTCATTACGGCTGTACTTGGGGAGCGAAGTGATAAACAGAGAATAAAGCAGCTGGCAAACTCACTGAAAAAGCGGATTGACACCCATTACAAACGGGTGCTGAGAAAGGAAGAAATCCAGCGGGCCGAACTGCAGGAAGCAAAGCAGGCAGAAGATTGGCGTCATTTGGGTGAACTGCTAACCGCCAACTTCCACCTTTTGCGACAAGGTTTGAGGGAAGTTGAAGTGGCTGATTACACTAAGGAGGGTCAGCCCCTAGTGCGCATTGAACTTGATCCCCTGGTCTCACCTGCCGTCAACGTCCAGCGTTTTTTTAAGAAGTATCGTAAGGCTCAAGCGAGCCAAAAACATACCGCCCGACAGCTGAAAAAAACTGAAATGGAGCGAAACTATTTAGAGGGAATCCTCCTCCAATTGGATATGGCTGACAGTGAAGAGGTGTTGAGGGAAATTGAGATCGAACTAGCTGCGGAAGGTTATGGGAAACAGAGAGTGAAAAGACAGCGGAGCGCCAAACAAGAGCTGCAGGAACCTGCCCGCTACCGCTCCCGCGACGGCATAGTAATCTTAGTTGGGCGCAACAACCGGCAGAATGATCTGGTCACATTTAGGTTGAGCTCACCCAGGCACCTCTGGCTCCATGCCCGTAATATGCCGGGCAGCCATGTTGTAGTCTTGGCGGAGGGAGAAATACCAGAGCAAACGCTGCAGGACGCTGCCCGGCTTGCCGCCTACTTTTCCAAGGGCAGAGAGTCAAACCTGTCTCTTATACACATCT
>DGFC01000155.1 GCA_002391465.1 Firmicutes bacterium UBA3910
TCGCGGCAGATGCCGATCATCTTTTCCCCATGGGTTTTTTCCTCACTGACGTGACCAAACCCCCGCTCCCTTAGGAAGCTCAGCTTGCCTTCAACGCCGCGAATCAAGGGTTCTTTTTTCCTTTCATCGCTCAGCTCAACCCCGTAAGCTCCGCTCCAGTGCTGGTGCAGGAGGATGTTCTGCACGTACTTGACGATGGTGGGGATATGGGGAGGGATGTCTGCCACCATGTGCCGATTCGCTTTGATCTCGGTCATGGGACCGTGTTGGAGATAATATTCAAGCAGCTCGCTGTTCACAGTGATCGCCCCAGTCTATAGTTGGTTTTGTGGTAATTATAACAGAAAATGGTAAATTCTGCTCATAAATTGACTGGGTGCTGCCAGCACCCCAGCTTAACCTCACATGCTGATGGGCCTTAAGGGATCGTCAATCAAAGTGGCAAAGACAAAGTCGTGGACGTGGCCCCTGTTCAAGGTACTGGTCCCGCTGGCAGCGTGGATGTGCCTGCCATTCCCGACAGGAATGGATAAGCCGGTGATTCCCCCTACCTCGTGGAGGTGTATTTCAGTAAAGTCGGTGGTGAGCATAAAAACGTGCACATGGTCATCGCCTACCGGAATCACTTCCCCTGTCATCCCGGCAAAGCGGTGGTTATGGGGTATTTCCTCAAAGATCATGGTGCTGCCCTGAATCTCGTGCACATGAGTTTGGGTGGAAATGACAGCTTGGTTGATGATTGGATTTGGATTGTAACCGTTCAGAATCAATCCCTCCTTTTGCGTGTTTGTACAGTATATGTCACACGCATGAAGGAGGGATAATTCAAGCGGTGAAATGGGAACTGGGCGTCAGCTTCTGAGGCTCGAACGATTCACTAAACAATGACAACGCCCCGCTGTTTAGCAGGGCGTTTCTTGTCTAGTCTAGAGGAATGATGGTTGCTCCCTCTACCGCCTTAAAGGTAAAGATCTCAGGCGTAATTTGGGTTTTTGCTGTGTACTCATCCATCACTCTGTTTTTCAGCTCCTCAACTGCTGATTTGGCAGTCAGGATAATCATACTGCCGCCAAAGCCTGCTCCCGTCATACGGGCTCCAAGTGTGCCAGGGGTTGAGCGGGCAATTTCAACCAAGAGATCTAGTTCTGAACAGCTCACTTCGTAGTCATCCCGCAGACTTTCATGGGAGGCGTAAAGGAGCTCTCCGAAGGCCTCTAGGTTATCCGCCTTGAGAAACTCGATCGCATCCAGCACCCGCTGATTTTCGCTGACCACATGGCGGGCTCGCTTTCTGAGCGCCTCAGGCAGCGCGTTTATTAGATCCAAGTGTTCGATTGTAACATCGCGGAGGGCGGTGATTTCAGGCAGATCTTTCTTTAAGAGCTGAACCGCTTCTTCGCACTGGCTTCTTCTGAGGTTGTACTCAGAATCGACTAGCCCCCGCTTCACCCCGCTGTTGATCACAACCAAGGTACAGCCTGCCTCTTCAAAACGGGCGGCCACCGTTTGGTAGTCTAGACTGCGGCAGTCTAAAAAGAGGGCATGATCCTTTTCCCCCAGCATGGAGATGAACTGATCCATGATGCCGCAATTGACGCCCACAAATTCGTTTTCTGCCCGTTGAGCCAGTTTTACAAGCTCAGTTTTGTTTACCTTAAGGTCGTTGAGCTTGTCCACAAACAGGGCGGTCGCTACCTCTAGTGCCGCGGAGGAAGAAAGGCCTGCTCCTAAGGGCACATTCCCCTGCAGGACTATGTCCATTCCGGCTAGGTTATAACCATCCTTCTGCAGTAGATCACACACCCCGCGGATATAATTGCTCCAGCGGTGGATTTCGGTTTGGGTAATAGCCTCGAGGGAGAAAGAATCCTTGGCCTCAAAATCTAGGGAATAGAGGTTGACCTCATTTGTGCCATTTAGCGCACCCAGCAGTGTGATCCGGGCATCGATGGCCATGGGCAGCACGAACCCATCGTTGTAATCGGTATGTTCACCCAGAAGATTGACCCGGCCCGGTGCTGAAGACGCAATGGTGGGTTGTCGTCCTGGGAAATGTTCACTAAATGCTTGTTTTAGCTTTTCGATCTGCATGCTATTCACCCCTCAGTTTCTTCGCTTGATCTTCTGGGCTCATGTCGGTGATGAATGTGCCCGCACCCGATTCAACACCCGCCAAATACTTGAGCTTAGTGGCGGTGCGGTTGAGGGGATAGAACTCGAAATGGAAGTGGTATTCCCCATGTTCTCCCTTGGTTGGCGCTTGATGGATGGCCATGATATACGGCAGGGAAAAACCGAACAGCTCATCGTATTTGCCCAGAAGCTCCTTTAAGGTTTGGGCTAACCCCTGTTTTTCCTCGTCCGTGAAATGGGCGAAGGATTGGAGGTGACGTTTAGGATAGAGATGCACCTCGTAAGGGTACCGGGCAAAGAAAGGTACAAAGGCTGCAAAGAACTCATTCTCCACCACCAAACGTGAACCGTCTTTTGTTTCTTCCTGCAGGATATCGCAGTAAAGGCAGGTACCCCTCTCCTCCTTGTGCTGACGTGCCGATGCCAGTTCTGTGGCAATCACGGGCGGAATGAAAGGCATGGCGTAGATCTGGCCGTGGGGGTGGCTGAGCGTTACGCCGATAGCTTCACCTTTATTTTCAAAGATGTAAACGTACTCGACCTCTTCCTTACTGCCCAGCTCTAGGTAGCGATCGGTCCAAACCTCGATCAGGTTACGGATATGTTCCACCGAAGCTTCTGCCAAGGAGCTGTTGTGCTCAGAGGAGTAGAGGACCACTTCGCAGATACCTGCGGCCGGTGCTGTTTTATACAGTTCAGAATCCAATGCCCCTAATTCTGCCGGCGGCAGCGTAAGGGACGGGAATTTGTTTTCAAAAACCACAATCTC
>DGFC01000118.1:0-3182 GCA_002391465.1 Firmicutes bacterium UBA3910
CATGCGTGGCGCACATGAAAAAGGGCCCTGAACAATAGTTCAAGGCCTCTCCTGTTTTCTTTGGTCTATTCAATTGAGTTCAACATGGTGAGAAACTCTCTAGCCAAGTCTGGATCGAACTGACTCCCTGCCCCAGCCTCAATTTCGGCCACAGCCTCCTGGCGGCTTAACGCGTCCCGATAAGCCCTATCAGTGGTCATGGCGTCAAAGGCGTCCACTAAGGCCAGGATGCGAGCGGTAATGGGTATATCACAGCCCGCAATACCAATTGGATAACCCTTCCCATCCCAGCGTTCATGGTGATAGAGTACGCTCTCGGCCACATCGATCAGGTCAGGCGAAGAGGCTACTATACGGTAACCAATTTCGCTGTGCCCCTTCATTACTTCCCATTCCTCTGCCGTTAAGGGGCCCGGTTTGTCCAGGATAGTCTCGGGTATGGCCAGTTTGCCAATATCGTGGAGAAGGGCGGCTAGGGAGACTGTAACGAGCTCCCGGTCTGCCAGGCCGATCCGCCTACCCAAGGCCACTGCCAGGTTCTGCAGATTGCGGGCATGTTCTTCCGTTTCGTGGCTCTTCTCAGCTAACGCCTGCTGCAGCGAGAGCAGTAATGCACTCCGCCTGCTTTCTTCACTGCTGATCTTATGCTGATACATGCTGGTCTCGGCTTGGCGCAGAATTTCTGTAATATCTTCATCCATGCTGGTCTTAGTTGCATAACCCAACGCAACTGTGGGCCGCAGGCCTGTTCTATTCTCAGCTATGGTGAGGTTATAGATCTTTTGACAGAACGCCTGCGCCTGAACGGCAGTAGTGTGGGGTAGGAACAGAATAAACTCATCACCGCCCCACCGTACCGCCAAATCCTTTTCCCGGGCTATCTGCTGGAACACTTCAGCGACGTGCCTAATTACTTCATCCCCCATCTGATGCCCCATGGAATCATTGATAATCTTCAGACCGTTAATATCCGCCACGATTACGCTCAGGGGCAGGTTCTCAGGCCTTGCATAGGCAGGAACCTGATGCTCCAGGTAGCGGCGGTTATGCAGTCCAGTTAAGGAGTCTCTGTACACCTGCTCCCGCAGGCGCATCTCCATCATCTTTCGTTCAGTTACATCATCAAATACCACTACAAACAGGCCCCGTCCGGGGCTGTAAGCCCGCACCAAGAAGTACTTGTTAAACTCCTGGCTGAAGTCTTCAAACTCCTGCGGTTCCCCTGTTAGTGCTACCTGCCCATACCTTTCGATCCAGTAAGGCTCTGTGTCGGGCAGAACTTCCAGTACGCGTTTGCCCACTAGGTCCTCCCGGGAAAGGCCGGTCAACTTCTCAAAGGCTTGGTTTACGGACAAAAAACGGTAATCCACCGGATTTCCTTCCTCGTCCGTAATAATCTCATGGAGAGCAATGGCGTTAATGGATGTTTCCACCAGCGTGCGGAAGCGTTCCTCACTTCGGCGCAGGGCTTCCTGCTGCCGGTAATCTTCAGAAACATCGCGGAATACCAGAATCACACCATGAATGTTGCCCTCCTGATCCTTGACCGGAGCTGCGCTGTCTGCGATCTGGTATTCTCGCCCAGTGCGGGAGATCAAGCTGGTGTGGTTGGCTAGGCCAATTGTCCTCCCGCTCTGAAGCACCTTTTCCACTGGGCTAGGTACAGCTTCCCGGGTCAGGGTGTTGATAATCTGAAACACCTCTGAGAGTGGCCTCCCCACTCCCGTTTGACCGGACCAGCCCGTGAGTTTCTGGGCTTGGGGATTGATCATGCGGATTATACCGGAGTTATCGGTGACAATAACGGCGTCACCGATGGACTCAAGAATCAGACGGGAATAGGCCCGCTGATGGAAGATGTTTTCATCGGAATGCATGAGGTGGGATATGTCAAAGTGAATCTCCAGACGGGCAAGGCGGCCATCTATCCAGGGCACGGCCTGAATCTGCCGCTCATACCAGCGGTCCAACTTAGAGTTGTACCATTCGGAGCAGAGTACATGGTTCGGATTCTCTTTCAGCTGCTCATTGCTGTGGCAGCTGCACCGGGCGGAGAAACTATATACATCCTCGCAGCAGTGCTGCCCCTCCTCCACCCCCATTTCCCGCTGGGCGAAGTCGTTGGCAAAGAGGACGCGGTTAGTTTCCATGTCGCACACCAGCACAGCAGCTATAATATACCGGTTGATCAGATTCAGTACCTGTTCCTTGTTACTTACCACATGTGCCATTTTCCCCACCTCGCAGCCATCTCTTTTCTAATTAAAGCTATCCCCTCAGTTTAAAGTGGTCAACCAGTTCCTTCAGCCTAAGGGACATTTCGTTCAAGGTGGTGGCCAGTGCTGCCACCTGTTCCATGGTAGCCGATTGCTCTTCGGTGGCCGCCGCCAGTTGTTCGCTGCCAAAGCGTAGATCCTGCGTGCCGCGGGAAACATTGGTTACTTCCGCCAGCACATCCTCCATCGCTTCCAGGATCTCCTTAATCACGTCACCGCTCTCGCTCACAACCCGAGCATTTGCATCGGCCTGTACCGCACTGGCCGAAATGCCTGCCACTGCCCTATCAGCTTCCGCTTGAATGGCTGCAATGAGTTTGGCGATGTTGCCCGCTGCCTCCGCCGACTGCTCGGCTAGGGCCCGAACCTCTTCAGCCACAACCGCAAAGCCTCGCCCGTGTTCTCCAGCTCGGGCTGCCTCAATGGCAGCATTCAGCGCCAAGAGATTGGTTTGATCCGCAATATCGGAAATGAGTTCCACAATCGAACCCACTTCTCTCGAACGTTCACCCAAGCCGTGGACAGACTGGGCCAACTCTGCAATTTCTTCTTTTAGCTCCAGCGTTTTCACCACTGAGGCCTCAATCGCCTCTTCCCCCTCTGAAGCCCGGCCAGCGATTGCCTGAACCGTCTTGGCCATGGCGTCTGCGTTTTCACTGATTTTTTCTACCGTTACCGCAAACTGACCGGAAGTGCTTGCCACTTCTTCAATGGAGGCACTGGTCTGCTCCGTAGCTGCCGCCAGCTCTCCGCTGGACATGGCTAAGCTCTCTGCCGTAGTCAAAGCGTTACCCAGTGCTTCGCCCACATCCTGCCGCAATTGGCGCAGGGCGTCAAAGGCCTGTCCCACTTCATCCTGGCCTGCCGTCTCGATATCTACAGTAAAATCACCGCCGGCCAAGGAAC
>DGFC01000118.1:3434-10807 GCA_002391465.1 Firmicutes bacterium UBA3910
ATGATCACGGCGGCTGAAAGGAGAGTGTAGTTGCGAGCCTGTTTCTGTCCGGCGTTGAAATCTTCGAGGGAGATACCCAAAATCAAACGATCCCCTTCGTCGTTCACCATAATCTGGTAGTCATAGGCACCCGTTTGGTCGTGGCCCACATAGGGCTGGCCGATCATCTCCCGTTCGGGATGGTATTGGATAATCCCATTGGCATCGACCACAAAGGCGTAGACAATGTCTTCGCTCTGGGCGATCTGTTCAATGGTACTCTGCATACCCACTTTATCCCTAATCTCCGCCACTGATTCCGCGCTCACACCGAGTTGGACAATACCAGGTTGATCGATGCGGGAAACACCAACGTATTTGAAGGCACGTCCGTCAATATCCCGGGTGGATATTTCCTGCGTCACCCGGCCTGTACGTGAGTCGAGCAGTGCCCGGAAGGGATAGGCCTGGGCTGTGGGATCATCGGGGAACCGCCAGCCAATACCGTCTAGGTTATTGGAATACAGCGTGACACCGTCGTGGTCTGTGATCCAGATCTCATCAATTGCTGTTGACTCTGCAATTTCCACCACCATACGCTGATCCAGAACTCCGCTGGCCAAGAGCTGAGCCACAATCTGGGAAGAACCCAGGAGCATCTCTTCTAGCATCTGTTCTGCCACGTCCATAGCCTGTCCACTAGTAACGTGGGATCCCTTGATTACCTCAGCCAGTTCTTCCGCCTGCAGTTCCATCTGCCTTTCCAGCGTCTGGTCGTAAATGTAGATGGGGATTACCGTATTGACCACACTGCCAACGACGAGCATGGCGGTGATGATCAAAACTAACTTCGCACGAATCGTGAGTTTCATTTTACTCCCCCTTTATGGGCCGGGTGCCTCATTTGTTAAGTTCGGTCTAAATTATGGGTATGTGTATCGATTATTGTCCACTTTGCTACTTAACAATATTTTCCTGCACAAACCCGCCATTTTGTTGATGTGACGGGCATTAGGGAAATGTCTCACAAAGCACCGAGTAGATCGTTTTTCCATTATTCTCTTTTTCCCAGTCCCCTTGCAGGAAAATCCTGCCAACCCGCGGAACTACGCGTGTGTGATTTCACAAATTCAATATTGAGGAGGCTGCCCCATGGCGCCGCGTAAAACCGTATATCTGCTCGTTGTCTGTGCAGCGTTGCTGCTTGTGACGATAAGTGTCCAAGCTGCTGCGGCACCGTATGTTAACCCGTTAGGAGGTCTGGAGCAGTACCTGTCTGTGGGTTTTATCCCCCTTTCGAGCCAGGTTGAGCCCTGGATCTTCAGTTATTCTGCAGGCGGTGAGTACCAAGCATTGGAACTGTGGGGCAATACGTGGACCCTGCTCGTACCCGAAGATTCCCTCGCTGGGCTCATGTCCTATCTGGACAGGCTGAACAGCACCTGTTTGACGTCATCTAACGATTTTGTCATTGCCCAGGTGCAGGGGCCTAGCGGTGACTGGTGGGTTCGCGCGGACTACTGGGGTGACAATCAGTACGAACTGACTGTGGTGGAAGAGCAAGACCCATTGGAACAGTTCAGCGGTGATGATTACGAGGATATGGAATTCGTACCCCCGCTCATTAACCCGCTGCAGGATCTGGAGACTTATTCCTTACTGCAGTATTGGCCTGCCGACCATTTCGAGAACCGCTATTACAACTCCCAGGGAGAGGCCGCCTACCTCAGGGGTCGGGGTGAGACGTGGCAGTTTTATGTTCCAATTGAGGACCCTGACAACCCCTGGCAGGAGTTAGAAGAGCATGTCCTCGGACTAGGCGGTACTGTCCTCGAGCGTTCCCGGCACATGTTCAGAGCCGCTGTGGTTGACCCCAACAGCTACTTGTGGGAGGTTGTGGCTCAACTAGAACCGGATGAATGGGAGTATGCTTTGAGAATTGCCAAAGAACTCTTAGTCAGGCCAAACAGATCTGTCACCATTCGCCCTAGGCCCGATCTGGAAAACACCAGCATAGTAACCATTTCCGACGGCTTAAGGCATAAGAGCCTGATTATTGAACTGAGTGACAGTGAATTTTACATCCAAGCTACACTTATTGGCGACTACGGCGACTACACCCGCCGCTGGGACGAATCATTTCAACTCTACCACGAAAGAACACCAATCTATGTCCTCGATAATATCCCCCAAGAGCCGGGCAAAACGGTTTGGAACCTAAGATTTGACTGGGCTGCGCCGCCTCAAGAGATAAAGATAACCCTGAAAGAGTCAATTCCCCTCCATCCCCTCTCCATCGGCAGCGAATTGGGTGTTCTCAAAGTTTCCGGTTTCCGAACTGAGGACATAAGGATAGAACCGTCCTTCGGTATGACCGCCAGGCATCCCGACTATGAGCGGCCTATTGCGGACAAAACGCCTGAGGGTGACAGCCTCTTTTACTTACCCGCCGGCTATTGGGACGTATTCGAACATCGCTCCGGTTATCAATTGGTCAGGGCGCGGCTGATTCCTGTCAGTTCGGGCCAAATCACCATTTTTAGCCTACCGGAGGAAACCCACGCCATATACGAAGAGCTGCCGAGTGATGAAATACCCAATAGCTATGGTTTATCCAACCACACAGTTCAAGGCGAACTGGGCACAGTTGATTTTACCCTTACACCTATCACCGCTGAACTCATTCCTTCTTTGGAAAACGCCCAGATCACTGAAGGGGGCTTAAAGGGTGAGATCATCTCCATTGAACCCATTACCACCCCTCCCCACATTGTCCTGCTCTTGGATTCCTCCGGCTCTATGCGGGCCCAGATGGAACAGACCCTAGCTACCGCCAGGGAATTCATCCGTACCCTCTCGGACGACACCACCATCCAGGTGATTGACTTTGACACTAGGCCAAAACTCCTAGAAGGGACAAGCAAGGACGAAGTGTTAGCAAGCCTAGCCTCAGTGCGGGCAGATGGTGCTACGTGCTTGTACGACTCGATTTTAGAGGGTTTATCCCTTTTGGCAGGCGCAGAGCGGCCCATCTTAGTGGTTTTCACCGACGGCGTTGATGCCAACTATGACGATACGGGACCTGGCAGTAGGGCCACCTTACCGGAAGTAATCGCTGCGGTAGAAGAGGGACAGATTCCCCTCTACACCATCGGTTTTGGCCCAGGCCACGATAAGACTGTACTAGAGCAGTTGGCAGAGGTTTCTACCGGCAAATACTATTCGGCAGCGGACCAAGATGCGCTCAATCAAGTGTTTCAAAGCATCAACACTTCCCTCTCCAATGCCTTTCATTTGGTTTACAAAAGGCCGCAGAAGCCCATGCTCTCCAACGTCCCCGTTGTCTCGCTCATGGTGGATACGAGCGGTTCAATGGATAGCTCTCCGCAAGAATACGATGACTCAAATTACCGGATGCAGAAGGTGAAGAACGTACTGCACGACTTTGTGCTTGGGCTGCCGGACGATACGCTGATCCAAGTGGGGAGCTTCGACTGGCAAACCCAGATTGACCAGTCCCTCACAGTGGACAAGGCTGCTGTCCTGCATGCTGTTGGCACCTTCCACGCCGGTGGCGCAACCGACACGGTGGGCTCCATCAATACAGCGTTGCGGACACTGCGCGCCACACCTTCCAGCAACAAAACCTTGATCTATATTACAGACGCGGCTATCGACCCCAAGGAAAGCGGTGGGCAAGTCAATGAGCTGATCATGGGTTTTGCCAACTCGGATATTAAAGTAATCTGGGTAGGTATTGGCTTAGAAGGGCAGGAGGAGATCTTCGCCACCATTGCTGAGAGATCGGGGGGCCGCTACGTGGTCACTGAGGATCACCGAGTTTTGGCGGCGGTCTTAGAAGAAGTGCTGCAGGAAGTGAAGACGCCCGTTGAGGAGTGGAGCTCGGTTCCCCTCAAGTTGACGGTTAAATCCCCTTCTGCCGACGGGCAGATCATTCTTTATACCGATGTTTTAGATATACCCTACACCAAGCTGGCAGCAGGTGAAGAAGTGTTAGCACCGCAGCTTTACAGCTACTACGGCGCGGGTACCCCCGCAGGCTTAGAAGAGATGGAGGCCTTTGGGCTCCTGTCCGCTGAACAGCAGGCCACCGGGGGTTTAACGAAGCGTTTCATTCCCCTGAATGTCAGCGGTGGCAATACGGCGCTGAAAATGAAAGTAACGGGGGCCACTGTGAGTGATGGGATCTCCGGCTTACAAGCCCCTTACGGACAGCGGTTTCTCACCATTGACTTTATCCTGGAAAACGTCTTAGAACCTGTGGAAGTAGAGGTGGATGCCAGGGGCAACAGCCATCCTGCCAGTTGGTTGGGTAGTTCAGGGTCGACGGGAAGAACAGAGTTCAAAGTACCGGACTACCTAATCCCCAGCCTCCCCTCCCACCTCTACCTGGGCTGGAACAACACAAGCATGCATTCCGTTTCAAAAAGCAGCTGGATCGCCCCCAACAGTCTCTTGGTACCGGGTGAGAACAGCTTGACTGTGCGTCCGGGAGAGCTCCGCACCGGAACATTGGTGTTTATTGTAGATGAAGAACCCATAACCCAGCTGTCCCTCCACTTTTACGACACTGCCTATGGCCATTTCACCATGGACCTAATTGGTACCAACAGCCACGCAGAGATTGCTGTGGACAGCCTGCCCAAAAAAGAACCGGCCCGGCTCTCGGATGTGTTTGAGCTCGAGCTTAGGGCAGTGAGCGATGTGACCAAAATAGGACAGGTAAAGGCCAATGCGGGCAACATTTTCCGCATTGTAGAGGTGGATCTCACCTCTCAGGTGCAAACCCTCTTGGATATTGACCCCAATGAGGTTTTCTCCCTCAAGCTAGCAGGGGTTCAGGGAGACTTTTACCTGCCCCTCCATCCCCTCACGCGGGATGTGCCCCTTGGCTTCAGTGAGGCGAGGATGGTTGCGCCAGGTTCTTTTAATAAAGTCCGTTTTGTCTATGAACTACCGCAGGTTCTGGCGGATAACCCCTGCGAATTGTTCGTCGATCTCCGCAAAGATGATGTGTTTATACCCCTATCCCTCTCACAGAACCAGCCCACAAAACCAACCGGAACTCCGGTACGGGCCGAAGGCATTGAGCTGTACGTGAATCAGTTGGGCTGGGTGAAAAAACTTGGTGGGCGTTCGCGGGACTACGTGGTAGCGGACCTAACCTTTGTTGATCATGCAGATGGTTATGGTACACAGCTTATGGATGCCTTTAGATTGGTGCGGGATGATTACGAAGGCGTCGATTCGGAAGTAGATATTGTCAAACTGGTTACGCAGGGCGGTTTGGGTAACTTTACGGACAGCGGTGAAGTGTTTTACGCCCTTTCCCCTGGTGTCAAGGAAGCCAAACTCCTGTTGGAGTTTGAAGATGGGGTTGTAAAGGACGGTCTGACCCGCCGAGTCCTGCTCCTCTTTGAGATCCCGCCGGACGGCCTGGATCACAGCTGGGTACTCTGTTCAGGTGTTTTTCCCGACTTAAGGGTTCCGCTGCCTAATGCAGAATACTCCGAACAGGAACTGTTGGGTCTCTGGACCACGCCCCCCTTTGACAGGTGGGCCGATGAATTCTCCCGCCGGCTGGAAGCGACCATAGCCAACGCCGTACGCGAGCACCGGGCACTCCTTGCCCTCCAGGGCGAACTAGATCAAGCCGAGCGGATGGATCTCACGGGAGCCGATGACGAAGAGATCTCAATACCGCCGCCTGCCACCACAGCCAGCGGTGTGGCCGCTCTGGAGCAGATAGATTCGCTGAATCAGCTTCTGGAGCTGCTGCAGAACATCCGCTGGCTGCCCAGCACTGACGAGCTGTACCAGGCACGTTATGCACCGGAAGCGGTGCTTACCCAAATGTGGGGCACGGAAGCGGACTTAGCCTACCTAGCAGAAGAAGTACTTGCCAAATTGGGCTACAACCCCCAACTCAGTATGGTAGATCTCAGCGAAGAAGGGGCAGAAGCACTGGAAGAGCGGTCAGGCGTACCAATAAGAACTCGCCAACTGCCAGCAGTGAAGTATTTGGTTGCGGGAGAGACAAATCTCTTGGTACTGCCCTTCGGTGCCGATTTCACAGAACTAACAGATTATGTGGAGCTTCCCTGGAAGCGGGAAAGGATAGATAGGAATCCGCTGGAGGCCACAATCAACGTGTCATTCTACGTTGTCTCAAGACCCAGCGGTATTGGGAGCCAATTTGGGGATCTAGCTTCTGTCCTAGGCGGAGGAGATGACGAGGAAGAACTACTCCGCCACGATCTCCTTTCGGTCAATGTTCCCCTTGCCGAATTGAGCAGGGACGCAATCGATCTGATTTACATGTCCGCTGGTGAAAACCTATACACTGCTGTCTTAGAAACGCCCCTGGGCAGATTCTTCTCAGACAATCCTTTGGACGGGACCCAGTATGAAATCCGCAGGGCGACCATTAGAGTCACGTTTGCTAACCACCAGTTTACCCATCACTTCGATTTGCGTGAGGGCGGATCCATCACCGACGTTGCCCAAACCATCGCCATCAACTCACCCGATCTGCCCCAAGAAGCAGCAGTGCAGCTGCAGGAGATAGCTGCAGTTCTGCATCGGACAACGGAGCAACCTGACTCGTTCTCAGTCTTCCGCTGGCATACGCGGAACATTATCAACCGCTTCCTGGCAGCCCAAACAGAAGCGGAACAGAATCTAGCAGAAACAATGGATCTGGTGATCGGCCGCACCCAGTACCCGCGAGTTATCGTTGTTACGGTTGCCCGTGATGCGACGGCAAACAAAGCAAACACCAGCATCGACCTTGTTAACGCCGCTCCCGAGATTCATACAGGCGACTGGGATATTCACCAGGCTTACAATCTAGCCGTGGGCTTAATGGTCTCCAGTATCGAAGCGCAGGCCCTGGGCGATGGTCTAGGCGTGTTTGAAATCTGGTCCTACCTCCCGGAGGATACGCCCATGCTCCTGATTGACGGTTCCAGCAACATTGAACTGGCAGCGGAGGTTCTAGCGGAGCTGGAGTTTGACCAGGCCATCCAAAGAAAAATTTTAGACACGGACAATGTGATAATCTTCCCCCTTGACCGCCTCATAATCAACGGAGAACCGCGCACCGCTTGGCTAGAAATCGATCCCGACACCTATTTCGCCATTGGCAGGATCGATACCGGTGAACATGGAGCCATGATTGAGAACGCCGTGCAAAATCTGTCCAAGCAGTTCACCAAACACTCGGTTGGAGCAATTATGGGCATGCATACAATGCTGTGGGGTGTCTCTACGTTTGCGCTTGAGTACGCGGAATACAAAGACATTCTGGCAGCCGCGGTGAACCACTCGCTGGAGATAGTGGAGCGGGTAAAACCTGTCTCTTATACACATCT
>DGFC01000029.1:0-5879 GCA_002391465.1 Firmicutes bacterium UBA3910
AGATGTGTATAAGAGACAGGCGGGAATATGGCGAAAGAGGTTTGACATGGAAACACTCCCCTTTGTGATCTGTTAATTAATGTATACGACACAGCCAGATTCATCCCTTTAAAGTGTGTTAGGGGAAGAGATAGCGTACCACATAGAGGGCTGCCAGAAAGCCAGCTAGATCTGCAGTTAAGGAAGTGGCTAGAGTGTGCCTGGTTCGCCTCAGGCCAATTGAACCTGCATAGACAGTGAGCACGTAAAAGCTGGTTTCCGTGCTGCCCATAAGCGCAGCGGCGAGCCTACCCAAAAAGGAATCGGGGCCGAAAACTTGCAGTGCCTGGGTTAACAGGGCCAAAGATCCTGAACCTGAAATGGGACGCATTAGGGCGAGGGGAAGTATTTCTTCCGGGAATCCCACTAGCCTAGTTAGGGGCCGGATCAGGGTGATCAGTATATCCAAAGCGCCCGAATGCTGGAAGATCTGAATGGCAACCAGCATCCCAACCAGGTAGGGCAGGAGGCGTACAGCAGTCTGCCAGCCTTCCTTGGCCCCTTCCACAAAACTCTCGTAAATGGGCACCCTCCGTTCCATGCCCACGATGGTTATGCTCAAAACAAAGAAGGGAATTGCCCAGCGGGAAATGAGCTGAATCATAGTGGTCACGGGAACACCCCCTATCCCCTTCTTAATCTCCAGTTCCTCAAAAGGCGATCCACAAGAATGGTGACTGCAGTTGAACAGAAGGTGGCCACCACGATGGGCCCAATAATGTCTGTGGGAGAATGGGAACCGTGGGCGGCTCTAAGGGCAATAATGGTGGTGGGAATGACCGTTAAACTGGACGAGGTCACCGCCATAAAGGTGCACTGGGCGTTGGAGGCGGTGTCTTTACTGGGATTCAGCTCCTGCAGGTGGGCCATGGCTTTTAGACCCAAGGGAGTACAGGCATTCCCCAAGCCTAAGAAGTTGGCACTCATGCTCAAAAGAACAGCGCCCATGGCGGGATGGTCAGGTGGAACGTCCGGGTAAAGGCGGCGGGCTAATGGACCTACAAGGCGGGAGAGCCTCTCGATAAGACCTGCATCCCGAGCAATACGCATAATCCCCGACCAAAAGGTGAGCATGCCAATTAAGCCGGCCACAACTAATACAGCCTGTTCACTTCCCTTAAGAATGCCTTCCGTTACCAGGTTAATCTCCCCTTTGGCCGCGGCTGTAACCGCTCCCGCGATAATCATGCCAAACCAAATGTAGTTCATCATGTTCTGCCCCTCCCTCGGGTAATGTCTATGTCAAAACGAGAGAAAATAAGAGGAATTTTGTTATTTGGGCCCAAATTGGCGCTTTAAAGGCAAAGAAAGCCCGTTTGATGTTTCCTGACTATACAAGGGGTAGTTGCATAGTTCTTGGGGAAATATGCTATAATGAACTTAACGTCAGTAATAGTCAAAGAAGGCGGGTGGAAGATGGGTACTTTAGCAGATCACATCGAAGCTTATATAAAAAGAATGCTGCGGGAAAGCCAAACTAACAGCGTAGAACTGAGCCGGGCCCAGTTGGCGGACACCTTTGCCTGCGTACCGTCGCAGATTAACTACGTCCTTACCACTCGCTTCAGTTTGGAGCGAGGCTATGTGGTGGAAAGCAGACGGGGCGGTGGCGGCTACATCCGTGTTGGGCGTGTGCCTGTAGCCGATCGCTACACCCATGCCATGCAGATTTTGCAGACAATTGGCGATGAACTGGAAGAAAAGCAGCTGAATGATATCCTGGCCTGCTTTAGAGATATGCAGTGGATCAGCGAAATAGAAATGAGGCGCATCCGCGGCATAGTTCAACAAGAGGTGAGTACGGTGAGTCAGGGTAAGGAGCTTCTCCGTGCCAGCCTGGCGAGGGCTCTCCTGTTTTGGATCGTTAAGTCTGCTGAGTGAGGAGGACAACCATGCTGTGTGAAAAATGCGGTAAGAACGAAGCGTCCGTTAAGATAGTGCAGATTGAAAACAACAAAAAGACGGAACTGCACCTCTGCCGGGATTGTGCCCAGGATTATCCTGGTTTCAGCCCGAGTTTTGACTTGGAGAGCATCCTCTCCAGCATGTTTCAGCAGACCGTACTCGGGGGAAAAATCGGCCAGGTCAAGGGCACGAAACAGTGTCCTACCTGTCAGTTAACCCTTGCCGATGTCCAGAAGAGGGGCCGCCTGGGCTGCAGCGACTGCTATGGGACTTTTCAGGAAGAACTCAATCCCATTTTCCGCAGGCTGCATGGCTCCATCAGCCACAGCGGCAAGGTTCCTGCCCGCAGCCATCCTCGGGCCAGAATGGGCAGGGAGATTGAAACTCTCCGGGAGAAGCTGGCAGAGTGCATCCGCACAGAAAAATACGAACAGGCGGCTGTTTACCGCGACGAAATCCGCCGCCTAGAGCGGTCGTTGAAGGAGGGGCTGGCAGATGGGGAAGATGATTAGTTCCTGGATGAAAGAGGAAGGCCCACAGGGCGATATTGTGCTGGGTACCCGCTGCAGGCTGGCCCGCAACCTGGAGGGGATTGCCTTCCCGGGTACTGCGGACCGGGAACAGCTCAAGGAAATTCTCACTAGAGTGCAGAGAGCAGTGCCCGCCCTGCAGAGTATCGGGGATTTTACCTACCAGGAGATGGCCACGGTAGATTCCCTGGCCAGGGAAGTCTTGGTGGAAGCACATTTGGTGAGCCCGGGCCATGTGGAGAATCCTCAGCACAAGGCGGTTATTATAAACAGTGAAGGCAATGTGAGCATTATGGTGAACGAAGAGGATCACCTGCGTATCCAGGTGCTCAAACCGGGGCTCCAGCTGAATGAGGCTTGGGAGCTGGCTGATCAGATAGATGATGTGTTGGAGAAGGAACTTGATTTTGCCTTTGATCTAACCCTCGGTTACCTCACCAGCTGTCCCACTAACGTGGGTACCGCCCTGCGGGCTTCGGTCATGCTGCATCTACCTGCCCTCCGTAGGCTGGAAAAGATTCAGGAGATCTTCGGCACCGTATCCAAATTCGGTTTAACGGTGCGGGGGCTGTACGGTGAGGGCAGTAATGTGTGGGGCAATGTCTTTCAACTGTCAAACCAGGTCACCTTAGGCCACAAAGAAGAGGAAATTATCGAGTATTTAGGGCGTTTTACAGAACAGATTCTCCACAGTGAACGCCAGGCCAGAGAGTACCTGTTGGAAGAAGAAAGGCGTTTAGAAACAGAGGATTGGTTGTACCGCTCTTATGGCATATTACAGAATGCCCGGACCATGACGAGTCGGGAGGCAATGGAGCTCTTGTCCGCTCTGAAATTGGGTGTGGATCTGGAAGTGATAAAGCTGAAAGACCCGGAATCGCTGAAGCAGCTTCTGGTACAGATCCGTTCTGGCCACCTCCAGCAGATCATGGGCCAACCCCTTCCCGTTCAGGAACGGGATCGGCTTAGGGCAAGTTTGATTAGGGAAACACTGCAGAAATAATTGAGAATAGAAAGTAGGTGTGCGTATGTTTGGTCGTTTTACAGAACGGGCCCAGCGCGTTATTATCCTGTCCCAGGAAGAAGCACGCCGTTTAGGCCATAATGTTGTGGGGACAGAACACCTCCTTCTGGGTTTGATTGCAGAAGGGGAGGATATCGCTGCCCGGACCTTGCTCTCGCTGGGTATCAGTATTGATCAAGTACGTAAAGAAGTTGAGCGCATAATCGGCCGGGGAGATCAACCGACCGAAGGAAGCATCGGTTTCACACCCCGTTCCAAACGGGTATTGGAATTGGCCTTTGACGAAGCAAGGCGCTTAGGCCATACCTATTTAGGCACAGAACACCTCCTTCTGGGCTTGATCCGGGAAGGGGAAGGGGTAGCAGCCCAGGTACTGACTAACCTCGGCGCAGACCTGGAGCGGGTACGCAACAAACTTACCAGTCAGCTGGGGGGGCGCAGCCAGTCCAAAGGCCGGGAAACTGCAGCTAAAAGGACACCTACCCTCGACCAGTTTGGGCGCGACTTAACCGCCCTGGCTAAGGAGGGCAACCTGGATCCGGTCATTGGCCGGGAAAAGGAAATCAGGCGGGTTATTCAAATTTTGAGCCGGCGCACCAAGAACAATCCCGTTCTCATTGGCGAGCCCGGCGTGGGCAAGACCGCCATTGCGGAGGGCTTGGCCTTGAAAATTAACGACAATGATGTGCCCGAGACACTCATTGACAAGCGGGTTGTCACTTTGGATTTGGGCAGTCTCGTTGCTGGCTCAAAATTCAGGGGCGAATTTGAAGAACGTCTGAAAAAAGTGATGGAGGAGATCCGCCAATCGGGTGATGTCATCCTCTTTATCGATGAAATGCACACCATTATCGGTGCCGGTGCGGCAGAGGGGGCCATTGACGCGGCCAACATCTTAAAACCTGCCCTGGCCCGCGGTGAACTGCAGGCTATTGGCGCCACTACGCTGGATGAGTATCAAAAACACGTGGAAAAGGACGCGGCCTTGGAACGCCGTTTCCAGCCAGTAATGGTGGATGAACCAAGCGTAGAGGAAACGGTAGAAATCCTAAAAGGTCTGCGGGACCGCTATGAGGCCCACCACAGGGTCAAGATCAAGGATGAGGCGATTGAGGCGGCAGCCCGTCTCAGCGACCGCTACATCAGTGATCGTTTCCTGCCAGACAAAGCGATAGACTTAATGGACGAAGCGGGCTCCAAAGTGCGCCTGAGCGGCCTGGTTGCTCCTCCCGAGCTGAAGGAGCTGGAGGCTCGCATTGAAGAGATACGCATTGAAAAAGAGGCGGCAATAAAAAACGAAAAGTTCGAAGAAGCGGCAGCCCTGCGCGATGACGAGCAGAGGTTAGAAGAAAAACTGGAGACCCTGCGCAGCGAATGGCGGAGCAGCCAAGGAAGGAGTCACGCGGTAGTTACGGCTCAAGATATTGCGGAGGTTGTGGCGGACTGGACCGGCATTCCCATTACCGACATTGCCGAAGAAGAGGCAATCCGCCTCCTCAATCTTGAGGATGTACTGCACCGAAGGGTAATCGGGCAGGAGGAAGCGATCAACGCCATTTCCCAAGCGGTACGTCGGGCCCACGCCGGTCTGAAAGATCCCAAGCGGCCCATTGGGTCCTTCATCTTCCTCGGACCAACTGGGGTTGGTAAAACGGAACTGGCCAAGGCACTGGCGGAGGCTTTGTTTGGTGATGAGGACAGCATCGTACGGTTGGATATGTCCGAATACATGGAGCGGCACGCGGTTGCCCGCCTCATTGGTGCTCCTCCGGGATATGTGGGTTACGATGAGGGGGGACAGCTCACTGAGCAGGTGCGGCGTAAGCCCTACTCCATCGTGCTCTTTGACGAAATTGAGAAAGCCCATCCGGAAGTGTTCAATATCCTTCTCCAGGTGCTGGAGGACGGTCGCTTGACCGATTCCAAGGGGCGTGTAGTCGATTTCCGTAACACAGTAGTGATCATGACCTCCAACGTGGGCGCCCAGCAGATCCACCGCGATTCGGGCATTGGCTTTAGGACAGTGGTGGATGAGCGCAGCGACTACGAAGCTATGAAGGGTAAAGTGACCGAGGAGCTGAAGCGTACCTTCCGCCCCGAGTTCCTCAACCGGGTGGATGAGATCGTAGTCTTCCACGCCCTGAACAAGGTGCATATCGGACAGATTGTGGAGATTATGGCGAAAGATCTGCGTCAGCAGCTCAAGGAGATGGATATTACCTTGCTCATTACCGATGAGGCGAAAGAGCTCTTGGCCAATAAGGGCTTTGACCCCGATTTCGGGGCACGTCCCCTGCGCCGGGCAATCCAGCGCTACATCGAAAACCCACTCGCCGAGGAAATCCTCAAGGGTACCTTTGGCGAAGGGGGTACCATTACGG
>DGFC01000029.1:6115-6432 GCA_002391465.1 Firmicutes bacterium UBA3910
ACTCCTTTTTCTGATGGTATAATGAAGAAAGAAGTAAAAATATGGCAGAATGGAAAGGGTTGCCCGTGGCTAAAAGTAGTGTCATTTTTGTGTGCCAAGCGTGTGGCGCGGAAAGTCCCCGCTGGATGGGGAGATGCCCCAACTGCAGCGAATGGAATACTATGGTGGAAGAAACGGTTCAGCGTTCGAAAAAGGCCGCCAGTACCTGGGTAAGCCGCAGCAAACCGGTACCCATAACCGAGGTGAAAAACAGCGCGGAAGCCAAGTTTTCTACCGGTTCAGAAGAACTGGACCGGGTCTGTCTCTTATACACATCT
>DGFC01000001.1:0-1878 GCA_002391465.1 Firmicutes bacterium UBA3910
AGATGTGTATAAGAGACAGCGATTACCAGTGCGTCCAGAGCGTCGCCGTCCTCACCAAGGGTATTGGGTATGAAACCATAATCTGTCGGATAGTGGACCGAGGAGAAAAGCATGCGGTCTAGATAGAAACGGCGTTCTTCCGAATCATATTCATATTTGTTTCTGCTGCCGCGGGGGATCTCCACCATCACAAGCAAACTCATTCCATTACCTCCCGAAGTTGTACTGCCATATGAATTAATTGGCTATTCATTCCTGTTTACCTACTTCATATTCTAACAAAGGAGGGGTTTTTGTGCAAAACCCGTTCAAGGTAGTGGCTCCATTTGAGCCGGCGGGGGACCAGCCTAAGGCAATAGCCGAACTGGCTGACGGTCTAAACGGGGGCCTGAAATTTCAGACGCTTCTGGGTGTTACCGGTTCCGGAAAGACTTACACCATGGCCAAAGTCATTGAGGAAACGCAAAGACCCACCTTAGTGCTTGCTCATAACAAAACACTTGCTGCTCAGCTTTGTAACGAGTTTCGGGAGTTTTTCCCCAATAACGCGGTACACTATTTTGTCAGCTACTACGATTATTACCAGCCGGAGGCCTACGTGCCCCAGAGCGATACGTATATAGAAAAGGACGCGTCCATTAACGACGAGATCGACCGTCTGCGCCACGCCGCCACCAGTGCCCTGTTTGAACGGCGCGACGTGATTATTGTGGCCAGCGTGTCCTGCATCTACGGCTTAGGTTCTCCCGAAGACTACGTGGGTATGACCTTTTCCCTCAGAAACGGTGAATTCCGCGATCGGGACCATATTCTCCGCCGTTTGGTGGGCATCCAGTACCAGCGCAACGATGTGGCCCTGCGCCGCGGTACCTTTAGGGTCCGGGGCGATGTGGTGGAGATTATGCCGGTGGGGAGCGAGTCCGTGATCCGAATCGAGATGTTTGGCGATGAGATCGAGGCCATTCAAGAACTGGATCCGGTGACCGGTGAGATTTTGGGCGAACGGGAAGAGCTGGTCATTTTCCCCGCCTCCCACTTTATCACTCCAGAAGAAAAGCTGAAAAGGGCCCTGCCCGTAATCGAGGCGGAGCTGGAAGCAAGGCTGCGGGAGCTGCGTAGTCAAGATAAGCTGCTGGAAGCTCAGCGCTTAGAGCAGCGCACCCGTTATGATCTGGAAATGCTGGCAGAACTGGGTTACTGCACCGGTGTGGAGAACTACTCCGCGCCCCTGAGTGGACGCCAGCCCGGGGAAACACCTACAACACTCTTGGACTATTTTCCCAAGGACTATCTCCTGATTATCGACGAATCCCATGTGACGGTGCCTCAGGTGCGGGCCATGTATGCGGGGGACCGCTCCCGCAAGGAAACGCTGGTTGAGTTTGGTTTCCGCCTTCCCTCCGCGTTGGACAACCGACCCTTGACCTTTGAGGAATTTGAACAGCACATGAATCAGGTGGTCTTTGTTTCGGCTACCCCCGGTCCCTACGAGCGGGAGCATTCCCAGAAGATTGTGGAGCAGGTAATTAGGCCTACCGGTCTGGTGGATCCGGAGGTTATTGTGCGGCCAGTTAAGGGTCAGATCGACGATCTGCTTGATGAGATCGGTGAGGTCATTAAGAGGAACGAGCGGGTATTGATTACCACCCTAACCAAGCGGATGGCTGAAGATTTAACAGAGTATTTCACCGATGTGGGCCTTAAGGTTCGTTACCTCCATTCGGACATTGATACGCTGGAAAGGGTTGAGATTTTGCGCGATCTCCGCCTGGGCGTTTTCGATGTTTTGGTGGGGATTAACTTGTTACGGGAAGGCCTTGATCTGCCTGAAGTGTCCCTGGTTTGCATTCTCGATGCAGACAAAGAAGGTTTTCTGCG